>CAZJZO010000044.1:7193-23867 GCA_964550495.1 uncultured Porphyrobacter sp.
CCGGCACCATCTCGCCGATCCGATAGGTGATGGTTCCTGAGCGCTTAATGAGGCCATTGTAGAGCGGCCCGCTGTTCACCGCGACCGGAACGACCGGAAGCCGCAACAGTTTGTACAAACCGGCAAACCCCGATTGCAGTGCAGGCTCGTCACCATGCGCCACGCGCGTTCCTTCAGGAAAGATCACCAAAGGACGATCTTCTTCGATCCGTTGTTTAGCTGTCGTCAACATATGCCGCAGCGCTCTGGCCCCTTCGTCGCGCGCGACGGGGACCAGTCCATAGACTTTGGCCGAGAACCCCCAACCGGGGATCGCAAACAGCTCCTGCTTGGCGAACACGGCCGGAAAGCTAAGCAGGCGCGGCATATCGATCGCCTCGAAATAGCTTTCGTGCTTGATCGCAATCAGCACCGGCTCGTCGGGCACATGCCCCTCGACCTCGATCTTGATGCCGAGCAGATTCTGCACGCACCAGCGGTGCCACCGACCCCAGGTCGCTACCACGCGCTTGAGCCAATGCCGTCCAAACGGGATTGCCAGCACCGATGCCATCACGAGCACGGCGCTGAATCCATAGAACAGCAGGTAGAACAGAAGACTACGCAGGATCGCCACGGGAACTCTCAGAAGCCGAACAGACCGGCGATCCAACTAGCAAGCAGCTTGTGATATTCAAGGAACAGGCTGGCCATGTTTGGCTCCGATGGCACGGCGTCCCGCAGCACTTCGACATTGTCCGGCAATGTCCGATCCAACTCCCCGGCCGCGCGTCGCATATGCCAATCGGTGGTTACGAGCCTGAGCGACTTCACATTGTTGTCTTCCACCCATTGCGCGATCTCAGCCGCGTTGGACCGGGTATCGACTGCCGCAAAACCGAGCGTCACACAGCATTCCATACGGTCCTCGTCGACGTCGAATTCGAGCGCAAACTCTTCGGGCCGGACTTCGCGATCCACTCCGCTGACCAGCATCCGCTCAGCCAGACCTTGGTCGAGAACCTGCAATCCCTGCGCGATACGCCCGGCGCCTCCCGTAGGCACAATCACCGCGTCCGTCGTCATTTCGTCGGCGGGCTGCGGCAAGGCGACGGCGAACCACAGGAAACCCAGCACCCAAACCAGGAAGAATGCGGCCAATCCGTTCCGGAATGCACCTGTCCTCACAGCATCGCCCTCAACGCCAGAGCGATAGTGATCCGGCCGGTCACAAGCGCAAGCACCACGCCACCCAACGGGATCACGGCGATGACCAGCCAGTCTCCCCAGGACAAGCCGCCGCCTGCGATCATCCCGCTATCCAGTTGCGAAAATTGCTGGCCGAGCAGCCAGACTGCCACCGCGCCGAGCAACAGGCCCACAATCGCTCCGAAAGCGGCATCGCGCAGGACGGCCCGCTGGAAGATGCCGGTCAACTGGGCGTCGGTTCCGCCAAGCAAGTGAATGATCTCAACCGTCTCGCTGTGATTGGCAAACGCGCTTCTCGCCGCCAGCCAGACTGCCGCCGCAGTGGCAAACGCAACCAGCGCGATCAGCGCAAGGGCGAGATACTGAATTGCAGACAACGCATCATAGACCGGCTGGAGCCAGTCGGACTGCGCATCGACCTTCGCTTCGGGCACGCTTTCCTGGAGGTACTCCTCCAGGCCGGAGATTTCACCCGCAGCGGCTTGGCGCGACAATTCCACATCGATCAATGCGGGGATCGGCAAGTCCTCGCTGGTCACCTCTTGCCCCAGCCATGGCTCCAGCAGGTCGGTCATCTCGGCTTCCGGCACAATTCGCACCGATCGCACCAGTTCCTGCTCGGCAAGCGCATCGGCCACACGCTGCGCCTTGCGCATGCGCTGCTCCCGGTCGGCCTCGACGATTTGGACCGTGACTGCATTCGACAGATCGGCCCGGGCGCTCTCGACAAGGTTGCGCAGGGACAGTCCGCCTGCCGCCGCGACCACGACCATCGCAATCAGGATCGCAATCACCCACGGCATCGGCCCACCAAATTTGGTCTGGGGCAGCAGTCGAGCGGCCATCGCGCCGCGCAATGGAACGGCCTCCTTGGCATTGACCGGCTTTGGCGGACGATCAGGCGGAGCGACTTGTGTCATGGCCGCAATTCGCCAGTCTGTGCGCCCGAACCGGTGGGGCGCGGAGGGAAGCGCAAAGCCCCGGTCGGATCCGACAGGCGCCCCTTGTTGAGCCGCATGATCAACGATTCCGGCACCTTCTTGAGCAAGTGCACATCGTGCGTGGCAACGACCACGGTCGTCCCGACACGGTGATTGAGCGCTTCGAACAGGCGCAGCAGTTTCAGCGCCATGTCCGGATCGACATTGCCGGTCGGCTCGTCCGCGATCAGCATCTTGGGCCTGGCAATCACCGCGCGAGCGATCGCGACCCGCTGCTGTTCTCCGCCCGACATTGTCGCCGGGTGCGCTTGCGCACGTTTGGACAAGCCGACCCATTCGAGCATGTCGGATACCGGCTTGACCACGTCGGCTTCGCGCGTGCCGCTCAGCCGAAGCGGCAGGGCGACATTGTCGAATGCGGAGAGATGTTCGACAAGCCGAAAGTCCTGAAACACCACTCCCAACCGCCGGCGTACTTCGGGCAGGCGACCGCGCGGCATGGTGATCACGTCCTTGCCGAACATGCGGATCGCACCGCGCGATGGACGTTGTGCGAGATAAAGAAGCTTCAAGAGGCTGGTCTTCCCGGCCCCACTCGCTCCGGTGAGAAAGTAGAAGCTGCCCGGGAAGAGCGTAAAGCTGAGGTCGCTCAACACTTCCGGGTCAGTGCCATAGCGCAGCCCGACATTGTCGAATTTGACGATCTCGTTGGTACGCTCGGTCATGGCCCGGCCCTAACGCAGGCCCGTCTCGCGGGAAAGCCTATCATCACATTCGAAATTATAGGCACGCTCCAGTGTGGAAAAAAGGCGCGATTCGCTGCTGTAGCCCCCCTGTGCTCTTGTCCTTCGGCAGGTCAGGCGTATTGAATCGGCCACCATGATCATCGCATGCCCTGCTTGCGGCACCCGATACGCGGTGCCGGATGCTGCCATCGGCAGCGAAGGGCGCACTGTGCGGTGCGCGAAATGCAAGCATAGCTGGTTTCAGGACGCCGCTCCGCTCGACTTGAGAACGCCTGCTCCGGCCCCGGCCTCGCCGCCTCCTCCACCCGCGCCAGAACCCTCTCGCGAACCTGCGGAAACGGAGCCGGTAGCGACGAACGAAGCCGAGAAGACTGGCGAGGCACCTTCGATCAGTCACTGGAAGACCGAGGATCATCCGTCGGAAGATGTCGCCGCGAAAGTCATGCGGCAAGGGCTGGCGAGGCAAGCAGAACCAAAACCGGTCGAACCGGAGAATGAGCCCGCGGCCGAGCCCGCCGAAGACAACATTCCCGATCCTCCGGCGTTCGAAAGCGCGGAAGACCCGCTCGCCGATCAGGCATCGGATGTTAGCGCCGCTTACGACGAGGACTATGCCGAGAGCGAAGTCTCGCAATTCGATTACTCGCCGCCATTCACCTCCCGTCGCAATCCTCTGAAGATGTGGACTGCGGCAGCGGCAATCTTTGCGCTGCTTGCGACGGGCACGGTGGTAGCAGCCAACTATTTCGGATTGCCCGACTGGCTGCCGATCGAACGCGCGACTTTCGGAGTCGGCAAGCCCGATCTCGAGCTCGATTTTCCGGCCTCGCAACAACGCACCGAAACGCTCGCAAGTGGCGAGGAGATCTTCAGGGTGCGCGGCGCGATTACCAATGCGGGTCGCGAAAGCGTTTCAGTGCCAAGCTTGCTCATCGTGTTCAAGGACGAACGCGACCGCAATGTCGGAGACTGGATTGTCGTGCCATCGAAGTCCGAACTCGCGCCTGGCGAAAGCCTGAACGTGACCGAAGCGATCGCCGATATTCCCGCGACCGCGAGCGCAGCCGAGATCGGCTGGTCGCCCAACTGATCAAGTCGTTCGGTCGGGTCTAGTTGAATTCAAGCCAGATCGTGCCGGCAGCATCTTGGCTGCGTTGCGGCTTGGCGTCGGCTTCCGCTTCGATCCTGGATTTGCCCTGCTGCTGATAAACTCGCACGACAATCGGGCGCACAATCCTGGCGCTTGCAGTCACCGATTGTTGCGCCGGAGGCAAATTGCCCAAGACCGGTAAAGTGGACTGCGCGATCATCACGAATGCAGCGGCAAAGCTCATGCATTATGGTTGACGCGATCTTAACCGTCTTCACAAGCGCTCTGGCCGCACAGTCCCCCGACGGGACATTCGTGGTCCGAAAGTTTTGCAGCGGGTCGCGAAACCGGGTTCAAAACTCTTGCGGAGCCCAAGACCCCTTGCTAGGGGCGCGCTCCTACCGCGGGGCGCTCGCCCGAGCACCCCGGTCTTACGAGTGCGGTCGTGGCGGAACTGGTAGACGCGCAACGTTGAGGTCGTTGTGGGCTAACGCCCGTGGAAGTTCGAGTCTTCTCGACCGCACCAAACAGTCTCCGAGGGAACTAGAAATTTCCTTCCCGGCGCGTCGTGCGCCGGAAAGCCCCCGGTTCTGCGGGGTTTCGGCGACCCAGGTGCTGGGACGTGGGCCAGAGACCCTCGGATCGACCGCGTCTCAGTGCCCATTCCCCTGAATGTCTCTGTTTGGATTTTCCTCGCCTCACCTGGGGAGCGGGGGCTGTTTCACGTCAACGAGCCTTAGCCAGAAATTCCGAGAAATTCTTCCTGATCGGACCAGGCCAACGGCAGGTCTGCATCAAGCAATCGCTTGCGGGTGAGACTTTTCGGAGCCCTACCATCGCTGAGCGCCTCCACTACGTTCGGGCTGAGCCAGCTTAGCCGGACCAGCTTGGTGAGTTGCTTACGACAGCGCCCCTCCCGCTTGGCGATCTGGTTGAGGCTGAGTTCAGGACTAGCTAGGACCAGCTCGCGTGCTTTGAGGGCCTTGCCAAGAAGAGTGATGAGATCCGTATTGACCGGTGCTGGATCAGCGCCCTGATCGATGCGCAGCTTCGCCTCGCGGAACGGTTTGCGGACAGGCAGCGGAATGCTCCAGCTCCAGTGAATAGCACTGCCGCCACCTAGAGCATGCGCGTTCAACTGGATGTCGATCCGGTCCTGGCGAATCTGCATTGCAGCGATCAACTGCGGAATGACGGCCTTGCGGGGATCGTCGAAGGAAAGACTGCTGGCGATGTGTTTTGCCTTGGCGAACAGGTCCCGAATCGAACCTCCACCCTCCTCGCCAGAGATTCTGCGAAGCGTATGCTCGTCTTCAAGTAGCGTGGTCAGCTGTAAGACAAGATGCCGTTCAAGTTGGCCCTGGCCTATCCGGGTTGCTGGTTCAGTACCGTCCTTTGCGGCGATGTCCTTGCGTGTCTCGTAGTAGGCATAACGCCTACTGCGCTTAGTGACATAAGTAGGGACCATCGGGCGACCTTCTGGATCGATGAGCAGACCGCGAAGCAGTGCCTGGTGCGTGTCGTTCTTACGCCTTCTTCGCGGCGGAGCCTTCTCCAGCAACCGTTGCTGCACGGCGCTCCAAAGATCTTCGTCTACGATCGCCTCATGCTCGCCGTCATAGACTTCACCCTTGTGGACTATCTTGCCGCGGTAGATCGGGTTCTTCAGTAGGTGGAACAAGCTGCCTCGCCGGAACGGGATGCCTCCCCTGTGCGGTCCGCTGGTGCGTTTCTGGAACTTGGTTCGGATGCCCTCGGCCTCAAGCTGCGCGATTAACTCGTTCGCTGAATGCGAAGCGATGTAGCGCCGCATGATCGTCCTGACCCGCTCGGCCTCCTCAGGCACCGGCACCAGTTTGCGCTCGATCACCTCGTAGCCGAGCGGGACCGGACCACCCATCCACAGCCCCTTCTTCTTCGAGGCGGCGATCTTGTCCCGGATCCGCTCGCCGGTGACCTCACGTTCGAACTGGGCGAAGCTGAGCAACACGTTAAGGGTTAGTCTGCCCATGCTGGTTGTGGTGTTGAACGCTTGTGTCACCGAGACAAAGCTGGCTTCTTTCGAATCGAGCCGTTCGACGATCTTGGCGAAGTCGGCAAGACTGCGAGTCAGCCGATCGACCTTGTAGACGACGATCACATCGATACGGCCGCTCTCGACGTCCTCCAAAAGGGCCTTGAGCCCCGGCCGTTCCATGTTGCCGCCCGAAAACCCACCATCGTCGTAGTGCGTCTCGACCAGAGCCCAGCCCTCGTGCCGCTGGCTCAAGATGTAGGCTTCGCACGCCTCGCGCTGGGCATCGAGGCTGTTGAACTCCTGCTCCAGACCGTCCTCAGTCGACTTGCGGGTGTATACCGCGCAGCGCAGCGTCTTGGCCCTCGTCATTGTGTCAGCCCGAAGAAGCGTGGGCCGTTTCGGTGGGTGCCGGTGATCGCCTTCGCAATGGCCGTGAGCGAGCGGAACTTCTGACCGTCATACTCGAAGCCCCTCTCCAGCACTGTGACCGTGTACCCCACACCTCTCCAGTCACGCACGAGTTGGGTGCCGGGCGTAAGCTTGCGCGGCGGCGATGAGGTTGCTGCTCCACCGCTCTCGCCCGCTGTCCGGGATGCACGCAGCAGGATACGCTTCGATTCGCGGCTGATCCCACCATGGCGTTTCTCCTGCAGCCGATAGGCAATACCCAGCCGAAGCAGGTCAACCGACAGGTTTGGAGCGGGCACGCCATGGCAGCGCGCCCACTCCTCCTTGAGGTCAGCTATCGACAGCTCGTTCAAACGACCGAGCGGCATTCGTGCTGGGCGACCCATCAGTCAGCCTTCGCAGCAGCCTTGGGCGCGGCCAGCCGATAGACAGTCTTGCCGCCCTTGCTCGTCTCTCGGACCACTTCCCGGCCCTTCTTGCGCAGGCGGGAGAGGAATGCCCTGCACGTGTGCGATTGCCAGCCGGTTGCCTCGCACAACTGCTCGAGCGTTGCGCCCGATTTGCGCGCCAGCATCGCCTCAACCTGTGTCGCCTTGGTGCGGCGCTTTTCTTTGGCCCCAGGTTTGGCCTGGCGGGTGTCGCGGCTGGTGGTCGTAGTATCGGTCATGGGTGGTTCTCCTTGATCGAAGCGGCGTCTCTCGCTGCCTCCACCACCCTGCGCCCCGGATCGCCTGCTGCGTCGGGGCTGCGACCCATTGAAGGCCGCGATTCAGTGAACACACCAATGCTTCGTTTGCTTGTGAAGTCGAGCGGAACTTGCTACTATTGCGAATGTCGACTTTGCACCCCATCTCAGACGCTTGAGGTTGGCCTCCAATAACCCAAAAGCTACCATTCGTTCTGGGCTAAGAACTTTCCGCTAGAACCCTCAACACTTCGTCCGCTGGGGGCAATATAGATTCCGCCACGCGTGTAGTCAGGATTGTATCGCCTACTACTGCGGGATGCCGATACTCCCTTGGCGGAAAATGAAAATTTGGCGTTAAGCGTCGAAGGAGATAACGATAACGCATGAACGGAACCCGGGCTACATCTAGTAAACTCGGCTGTTTTGACGCGGAGAGGCTATATTAGGAGGGGGTCAAGTGCCGGCGGCGTATGAAGTCACTGTTCTGGAGACCCTCGCGCTACTTGACGGCGAGCACTCCGGTCTTGCGCAAGGCGTTGCGCGGCGGGACTATGCCCTTTGGCTCGGATCAGGCATCTCGCTCGACAGGATCGTGGGGGTGCGAGGTGTCATCGCTCGGGTGCTTGACTACCTTCTAGAGAGAATCGATCCGGCTGACGCGAACTGCCGGCATCGCCGAGCTCGTGACCAAATCCTGGACGAGCTAACCGATCCGGAGCGAGCACTGGTCGAACTCGACAAGCCGGTCGAGGAATGGCCGGAGGCTAGCGCCCGGGCCGTGTTAGGGCGGCTGGCTGGCAAGTATTCTCAGGTCCTCAACACGCGTCTTGACGGCGAGCAAGACGAGGACTTCCTTCTGTGGACAGCCGTCGACGTTCCCAACTGCTTCACTTCCGAAGATCCGGACGTTGAGCATCTATGCATCGTAATGTTGGCCATGGAGGGTGTCTTCACCGACGTGTCTTCCGCCAACTGGGACTATTTAATCGAGGCAGCCGAGCGCGACTTGGCAGGGGAGGGTGCCTTGCTCGATATCTGCATTACAGCAAACGATTTCCAAGCGGCGGCGGCACCTGCGAAGTTGCTCAAGTTTCATGGCTGCGCCGTGCGCGCGGTAAATGATGCCCCCACGTACCGGTCACTGTTGATTGCCCGGCAACCTCAGATCGTCAATTACCATAACAACCTGAACTTTGGCGCTATGCGTCACCATCTCCTCGGACTGATCCACCAGCGCAGGACCCTCATGATCGGCTTTTCTGCGGAGGACGTCGACGTCCAGCAAATGTTCGGAGATGCACAGGCCAATAGCCAGTGGTCTTGGGACAATCCCTCGCCAGCTTGTGTGTTCGCCGAGGAGCAATTGAGCCAAGGGCAAAAGCTCGTTCTCGAGTTCGTCTATCCGGACGACTATCAGGCCAATCGCGCCGACATAGAAGCCGCCGCGCGCTGCCGCGCCTACGGCAAGCCCCTGCTACTTGCTCTCTTGCTCGAAACCTACACGCGCAAGCTCCAGACGCTTTGCGATCTGGCCATTCCAGCCGCATGGCCTGAAGAAGCGCGCACAGCGTTCCATGCGGGGCTAAGTCATTTGCGCGACAAGGCTGCCGCCGCTGCCGATCCGGATCGTCTCGGCTTCACCCGGGATCTTGCGATCTCTCTCTCAAACGCACTCAAACTCTATCATGTCGGTCGTCCCGACGCCGCCAATTTATATCAACCGATTTCGACGGGACCGGTGCAACAGCTTCAAGCCATCCCGGCGAGCACGGGTCTTCGCCAGGCATCCGCCCTATTGGCGCTCCTGGGAATCGGCGACGCCGACGGAACGTGGACGGTAGAAACGGCGGGCGCAAGCCTCGCCTCGCTCAGTCTAGCCGCTGCCGACCGTACAACTCCCCTTTTCATCGCCGCCAATGATGACGCCGCCGTCACCATGATCGCCGATGGTTTGTTCGATCCCGATAGCGATGACGCAGTTCTGGTCATGAGTGCTTCGCCCGCCATCCGCCGCCAGCGATCACCGGTTGGAGCGCCGGGACGAACTGGACGCCATGCGGTTAGGGAAGTGAGCATGTCTTCGCTCATCGCCGTTGCCGGAAACGACGCAGAGATGCTCGACCAGTTCAAACAGGCTGCCGCCCTGTGACGCCGCTCGAGCGTGCTGTCGCCTTGCTGAAGGCACACGGCTATCGCGAAGCGAGCCAGCCGTTCCCGATAGGCTCGGCGAGTTTTTCCTTCGACGCCGTGATGACGGCGGACCGCACACTTGATCTGATCGTGCTCGCCGATACGACCGTTGGCAAGGAAGAGCGGCTGCGGAGCCAAATCCAAGCCTTCAGTCGCGCGCTCGACGTTATCGGCTCGCGGCGTACGCTTACCGTCGTCCTGGTAGGGCAAAGGCTTTCTGCCGATACACTCGAGAGCTTGGCGAGAGTGTGCCGCGTCCTTCCCGTCGGCACCTTGACTGGGGAGCATGCCGATCAGGTGCTGCGTGATTGGCTCGCGGCGTTGCTGCCACTCACGCTGCCCGACGGCGACGAGATCCAGGGCGACTGGAGAGCCGAGACAGTCAAGCGTATTCCCCAGACCAAGACTCAGATATTGGTAGCTTATCTGGAAGCTTCGGAATCCGGCAGCGCGGCAGTCCAGGAAGAGTTGCGGCGGCGCGTCCAGTCCGTGCTGGAACGCCATTCACAAGGCGTCGGCGCATGATGCCGCGCCTCGAAGAACTCACGGTGCGGGATTTTCGCAGCATCAGGGGCGAAATCGTCATTCCGCTCGATGCACAAATTGTCCTCGTTCACGGACCGAACGGCGCCGGTAAGACCAGCTTGGTTTCTGCCCTCGAACTTGGCCTGACCGGAGACGTAGAGGGCCTCCGAAGGAACGATTCCAACATCGAGCGCCACCTCGTAAATCGCGATGCCGATCATGCGTCGATCACACTTAAAGCAGACGGATTAGCGCGTACGGAAGCATCGTTCGATATTAGATCGGGCAAAATCCACGGCACCGAGGTGCTTGAACAAGCCGGGAAAAATTTCTTCACCGAGCGATGCTACCTGTCTCAGTCGACGTTGGGTCGGCTGCTCGACATCTATCAGAGTCCCGGATCACGCGATCAAACTAACACGCCGTTGACTCGTTTCGTGAAGGATTTGCTGGGGCTCGACCAGCTCGAAGCGCTCATCGATGGACTGCATCCGGCCGGACACAAGCGCAGGATGTTTAAGCTGGCACCTCGTCTCGAAACGATCGAAAGGCTCGACGAGAGATTGAAATCCGATGGTGCGCAGGCCGCTACCGCGGGCCGCGACAGGCGCCAGAGGATCGAAGAAGCGCAGAAAGAATGGGCCGATGTGCAAGCCCAGTTCAGCTTGGCGAACGATCTGCCCGCCGCCTTGGAAATGCTACGCGAGGACCCGCACCACGCAGCGGCATTGATAGTTGAGCAAAATCTCCGCGAAGCACAAGCGTTGCGTAGTCATTGGAAGTCGTTGGATAGCGAAAGCGGAAATCGATCTGCGGTCGAAGCGGAGGAGGCGCGAAGCGCCAAGGCCTTGGAGCAATTCGATGCCGGCCCCGGACGTCTTTTGGCACGAGCCATCGAATCCCTGAGCCCCATATTTTCCGATCTTCCCGACCCAGCCGAAAGCAATCCGGGAGAAGCGTGGCGCGAGGCCCACGACCGCGCAGAAAAGGAAATAGCGAGATGTGAGGCCAATCTCGCCGCCGCTGCGACATCGGCTGCAGAGGTCGATGCGATCGACCAGCGCGTCCAGCAGCTCAAGGCCCGATTAGAGGTAATCGAGGGACGCATGGCCGATTTCGCTGACGAAACCGCTGGCCTGAGCGATGCCCTGGCGACCCTGTTGCCGCACATCCATGAAGAACAGTGCCCGATCTGCGATCGGGACTTCAGCGAGGTGTCAGAAGAATCCTTGACCTCGCACGTTCGCGCAAAGATCGCGCGATTGATTGACGATGCCGAGCAGATGCAGGCGCTGGGCAGCGAGCGGCATTCGGTTCGACGGGAGGTTGCACAGTTCGAGCGCGAGCGCGGACAGCATCAGGCTCTCACGCTCGACACGAGCGCTATCAACGCTCTTCAGCAGCGTGTCGCGCGCTTGCGCGCTTCGTTGGGCCTGCTGACCGAATGTGAAAGCGGTGCTTCCGAGGGCACGAGAATACGGCGGACGCACAGCGAAGCCTCCGGGCGAGCCGCGCAGCTGCGTTTGCGCGATTCATCCGCTCGTGAAATCCGCTCTCAGCTAGCCTCGCTTTTCGAACGCGTTGCTGTCGATCCGCTGTCAGAAGGCGATACCACCGAAGCCGGACTAAAGCGGCTCGTCGCGGCGCTCGAATCCGAACAATCGAAGTTCGCCGCCCTGCGTGACAGCCGCCAAGCTGCGATCGAACTTGCGGAGGAGCTGATCACACTCACGGACGAAGAACGTGCCAGCAGGGCGGATACATCCAACCGAAAGGCAAGGCGCGAAGCAATATCCGCAGCACAGAAGGAAGTGAAGTCAATCCGCGATGGAGCAAACGCGCTTCATACGGCAGCCGAACAGGCACGCGGCGCGATCGTCAGTCGAGTTTTTAATGAGCGTCTTAATGCAATCTGGCGCGATCTTTTCGTGCGGCTTGCCCCGAATGAACCGTTCGTCCCGGCTTTCATGCTTCCCGAAATCCCGAAGGCGCCGGTCAACGCGATCCTGGAAACCCTCCACCGGGATGGCGGCCGTTATGGCCGACCTGGAGCGATGTTGAGCGCGGGAAACCTCAACACCGCCGCTCTAACTCTGTTCATTGCGCTCCATCTCTCGGTCAAGCCGCCATTCCCGTGGCTAGTCCTAGACGATCCGGTGCAGTCGATGGACGAGATGCACATCGCCCAGTTCGCTGCGCTACTTCGCACGTTAGCCAAGGCCGAAAACCGCCAAGTGGTTATCGCCGTGCATGAGCGGCCGTTATTCGAATATCTGGCGCTCGAACTCAGCCCTGCATTCCCAGACGATCGCTTGATAACGGTCGAGTTGAGCCGGTCTGTAGGTGGTTCGACACGATGCGAGACAAACATCTTGGGCTTCAAGCCAGATCGACTAGTTGCGTGAGTCTACGAAGGGCTACAAATGCTGATCCCCAGTTGCTGAATGAGATTCGGTAGCAGCATAGCACCTACCGCAATTGGGAGCTTGCAACGCGTGAGTGTAGGGCGGCTTTAAAGTGGTCAGCCCCCGATAGCAGACCGTCTGCTGAGGTCGACTAACCGCACTCACTAGCAAAATGGATGCAGTCTTTACGGAGAGCGCAATTCGGAAGATAAGAGGCCTTAGGGAAGCTGCGCCCAAGCGAGGTCTTCTGAGTGGGTGGCAAGACTTTTCGTCAAGGTCGAGAACTGGCTTCGTAGAAGCGCACGAAAGCCAGAGATGGTCTGTCGCTCATCGGGCACGGCTCATGCTAAAGCCCTGTAGACTCCCTACCTCACCTCGCCGTGTAGAGATGAAATCGCCTCAGAAACTCAAAACAAGGCGCTCATTGCATCGCAGACAGGACCACATTCGCAATCGCAGGATTAACGACATCACCATGGTCAGACACATGATCATCGGCTCTTAAATTGGTAATCTGGTGAGAATGGAAGCCGTCATAGTCATGGTTCTCGCCCTGCATCTCTAGGAATAGAGCTTCACCTTCCCTCATGTTCACAGCACCGTTACGGCCAATCCCGCCATATTGGTCTGAAGCGTCGCCGAACTGTGCAGCGTTTACTCCTGAAACTCTCGACGCAATCGCGTAGGCGATCCCGACGGCTCGATCGTTTTTGGTGTGCGTGACAACAATCGGACCGTTCACACGCTTCTCTTCAATCACATTGCGAAAATACCCGGTGCCGCCACCGGGCACATTCGCTGAAAATCCGCTGTGTGAAAATGCGCCCTGAAGCAGCGACAGACTTGAGGGTTCAAAGCTCTGCGCGCGTACCGATGCCGTTACAAGACGCGCGCCGAAGCTGTGGCCGACCAGATGTATCCTAAGCGAAGGATTGGTCTGGCGCACGCTCGCAAGGACGCTTCCCAAACTCGTGCCTACCGTACCAGCGCGCTCCTTCATCACGAAATAGGTAGTGTAGTTGAGTAGGCGTCGCGCGCCCGTTAACAATCCTCCAAAAGCTTCCGTGAACCCGGCGGCGGCCAAGTCTGCTTCCGAACGCCGGACCGCTCCTATCGGAGCGATCCCTCCAGCGTCGGTGTGCACAGGCTGGCTTAGCCTAAACGGACCGCTCAATCGGGCCACGATATCGCCGGTTCCCCTAAACGGACTAGCAGAGCCCTGTGGACTTGCCGTGTCTGGGGCGTTTTGTACGATGGCGTCTATCGCCTGGACGAAAGCGTTCATCGCTTCCGGCCCATTCTGAAGATCTGAAACCGCCGTCTTGGCGGCGGCCACAGAGGATGAATCCGCGGACACCAAGTCAGCCAGCTGATCGATTAATTCCCTGACCTCGTCTTTAGTCGTCCCGGGTCTGCCGCCGAGACTCGCGGCCATCGACCGGTCGCCAATACGCGGTATTAGCTCATCGTCGGCCCACTTGATCGAAGGCCAGAAGACGCCGGTCACCAACACCTCTCGATTTAGAAAGGCATCATTGTACGCGCCGCCTTTGAGGGATTGCATGTTGCCAAGCAGGTCGCGGTACAGCCTCGTGGCAAAAGCAGTGTCGTTGTTCCAACCGTGCGAAATTACCAACAGATCGGTAGGAGTATTCGGCGAAGCGGACAGCGCTGACGTCAGCACGCCCTGCTGGGCTGTATCAGCCACTCCGCTCGCGTTGAATGTCAATCTGGCGAATGGCCAACCAGCGAGTTCTTCCACCGAGTCCTCCTTGTTCAAACGGATTGAATCGAGCGCATCAGATCGACCAGGCCTTTCCCTTGAAAGTATGGCTCGCGATTAAGGTCGGTCGCGTTCTCGACGAATATCTTCTTCACGGCCAAGGGATCGCCAATAAATTCGCGTCGGACAGAAAGAAACGCTGCAATGACGCCAGACACATGCGGGGCAGCCATGCTTGTTCCGCTGTCTTCAATATATCGGGCGACAACAGTTTCGGCCTTATGGCCGTCCAGATCCACCATTTCGACGATCGGCTGGCCACGGTTTGTCTCACAACTCAGGATCTTTTCGCCTGGTGCCACAAGGTCGGGCTTCAAGCGGCCATCCCCTGTTGGCCCCTTCGACGAAAAGTAAGAAACACCGTAGGTGTGTGGCTCGTCACGGTGAGTTGAACCTACTGTAATCGCCAATTCGGCGTTGCCTGGGTCGTTGATCGTGACGTTGAGGCCGGCCGTTACTGGGCCGCTGGCTGCCGGGTTGTTGTAGCCATAACCAGTGTTCCCAGCTGCGGTCACGACAACCACACCCATCCTGACAAGGCGATTGACCTCGACACACATTGGGCTTTGTCCGCAGGCGTACCAGGCGGGATCGAAACTGTATCCCACGCTCAGATTTATGCCCTGAACCTTGATGAGTCTGCCATAAGAGTTGAGTTTGTTGACGTATTCTAGCGCGGCGATGATATTGCTGGCTTTGCCGACTCCGTCATTATCGAGCACCTTAAGGCTTAGGATTTTAGCCTTAGGAGCCATGCCGGACATCGCTATGTCTTTGAGCGTGTCTTCCACATCTGTGGACTTGCCATCCTCCTGATATCTCTTCCACTTTGATTGGACGACACCGGGTTTTTCAGCTTGTGGGGGGTCTCTCAACTGCTTGCCAGCCGCCGGACCGGCTTCGAATTGACCGGCGATGATACCTGCGACGTGCGTGCCGTGACCTTTTTCGTCTTCGAGAGCACTTTGCCCTCCGTCATCCTTCACGCCTGTGGTCGCGAAATCGGCATGACAAAGCGGGGCCTTCAAATTAAGCGTGCCGTGCGTTTTGAAATGAGGATGTTCGCCATCGACTCCGGTGTCGAGCACTGCCCAGACTATGTTGTCGCCCAACGCGCCAAAGGCGGTGCGAGCAGCGTCGGCCTTTACAGTGCTGATCGATTTGTTGACGTAGAGTTCGATGTCGTGATCGAACCAGATCCGATGGATCGTGCGGTTGACGGCCGTGCCTTTGTCTGGATCCGATGCGGTATGTTCGGCCAGGTCCAGCCTTGCCAACTCTCTGATCTCATTCGGGTAGAGCGAGGCGAAGACATAATGCCGGCTCGCGTTGCTTTTGGCCCTCTGGATTGCTTCACGCTGCCCTTTCGTGACCGACTCGATCATTTCGAAGATCTTTTTTCGGGCCGCTTCCATCGGAGAAGGTGCATCGGCAGCTTGCTGCCCATCGGCGTCAACTGGACGGTCCAGATTTACGTCAATGATCACATCTAGTGGCCGCTCAGCCTTCGCGTCATCCACTTGCTCAGCTTGGTCCTGTTCTTTCAGCTCCTTCTGAGCCCCATCCCGTCCATTCTTGCGCTTCTCCCATTTGTCCATTTCCTCCAGAAGCGGCAGGGCGATTAGCGACTTCCCTAACCGCTCTGGGTCAAATCGAGTGGGATCCCTTTTGCCGGCATTCGCCTGAGGATTCTGATCCTTCTCGCCCATATCCACCCCTCATTGAAGCAATTACTCTGGAGACCAGCCGGTGCTCTAATCGAGTATCGGAGGAACACAATTCTCCGTCAGTCCCGCTCCCAACAGTATATGCAAAGTATCAGTTAGCGCGATGATTTTTTCATCGAAACGCCACTGTTCGACAAAGAAAAGTTTGCGAACATTTGCAACTCTACGAGCCATTTGCGGGTGTTGTCAGACCAACTGGACGTGCAAGAATAGCTTTACCGATCGTCATTCACTCGATTGTGGTTGTAGCCGAGGCAAGCTGGGCTTTTGCCAGAATTCAACTGGGGGAGGCCTGGAAAGACAAGCCAGTTCGATGAATCTCCGGAGCTGTTGCCCACCCTTCGTGCGGGTATGCAATGCGTCAACTGGTCTTAGGGCCTTCTCCGATGATCACCCTGTCAGGAGTTGCGATGAGCGGCGGTTCTCCATCAAGGTCGAATACAACCGGATCGATCCCTGCTCGATAGATCCACCGGGCGATCGTAAAGGCCTCAGAAAAGTCATTAAGTCTCATAAAATCGTGATGGTTGACCGCTAGCCAGTCGAGCATCGGCTGGAGCTGATTTTCAAGTGCGGGAATCCGTTCGCCATTCTCGCTTGCGTCATCATCCCTCAGTTCGAACATGGAGACGGCATAGTGGCTTCGCTCACTGCGATTGCTGCTGCCTTCTCCAGACACGACCGAAAGCTTGCCAACCGCGTCTCCATTGGTGGAAAAGGTCAAGGACTTGTCCCTTTCGAAGAACTGCCAGGTGCTTGCCTGACCGATATCGATATCGAGAAATTCTCTTGGGAGAAGCCGTCCGCCATTGCTCGCAGCGGCTTCCTCGCTGATCGTCGACAAGTCGTTGAACCAGAAATCAACGCGGGCGGTCGACCATGCTAACTCCCGACCGAAAAGGCTGGGATGAAACCCCACTCTTCGAGGCATCGCTGCCGCCGCCATTTGCAGCTTGAAATCCTCAG
>CAZJZO010000045.1:0-23790 GCA_964550495.1 uncultured Porphyrobacter sp.
TCCCGATCCCGATCCGGTGCCCCGTCATTTGCCCGATTGCGACAATGCGCAGCCGGTCGAAAGCGGCGCGGCCAAGCTGAGCGCCAGCAAACTCGAGGGCGCCTCGAAGGACGGCACACTGACCTATATCGTCGAACTGCTCGGGACCGGTGAGAGGCGTTTTCGGGCGTCCTTTGCCGAAGGCGAAGGCTATGTTCAGGTAGTAGAGCTTAGCAGCGACCGGTTCGTCGAAAATTGACCGCGAGGATTGCCGAGTGAGAATAAGTGATTTCGTCAGCGTCGCTGTTTTGGCGGCCGTGCTTTCCGCCTGTGCCGCGCCGCGCCAGGGGCCGCCACCGCGCGTCATCGATCGCGTGCTTTCGACGGCGCCGGGCAAGGCACAGCCGAGCGCTATCGTTTCGACCGAGATCGCCTATCTGCGTGCCGCCCGTGAAGATGGACAGTTCACCGCAGGGCTTGCCTTCGCGGCGCCCGGGGCGATTTTTCATACCCGCAATGGCGGCGTACCGGCGCGGGCGTTGTTCGAAAGCCTGCCCAATCCCGAAACTTCAACCGAGTGGGGCCCGCGCACGGTCGTCATGAGCTGCGACGGCTCGCTGGCGCTGAGCGTCGGGCGGTTTCGCGATCCGGAAGGGTTCGTCGGCAATTACGTCACAACCTGGGCGAGGCAGTCTGATGCCAGCTACAAATGGACCTATGATGTTGCGGGTCGAGACAACCCCCAGCCCCCTCCGCGACGCGAGTTTGAAGACGGCGATATCGTCGTAACCGCGATCGATGCGGTGCAGGGGCTGATTGCCACGTGCCCGCGAGCGGGAGAGGCCGTTCCGCCACCGCCAGCCATCGCGATCGGCGAAGACGGAAGCTCCGACGCGAAACTCTCGCGCGATGGCACCTTGCGCTGGCGCTGGGAGCATCGTGGCGGGGGGATCAAATATGTCACCGCGCAATACTTTTACGAAGGTGAGTGGGTGACTGCGATCGAAGAAAGCCTTGCATCTCCGCCCGAAGGGTGATGAGGGGCGGCTCACACCGCATTCTCACATTTTCGGATAGGGGTTCGGGCTGATGTTCCTGCCAGAACTGTTCATTTCCGCGTTCATTACGCTCTTCGTCGTGATCGATCCGCCAGGTTGCGCGCCGATCTATGCCGGCCTCACAAAGGAGGCGTCGCCTGCGCAGGCGCGCAATATGGCATTGCGCGCAACAGCGATCGCTGCGGTTATCCTGTTGATCTTCGCATTATTCGGCGAAGACCTGCTTGGTGCTTTGCACATCGAGCTCGACAGCTTCCGCATTGCCGGCGGGCTGATGCTGTTCTGGATCGCGTTCGAAATGGTGTTCGAGAAACGCACCAAGCGCCGCACCGAGCGCGCCGACAAGGTCAATGCCGATCCCGAGGTCGAGGATGTCTCGGTGTTCCCGATGGCGATGCCGATGCTCGCAGGCCCGGGAGCGATCGCCGCGGTGATGCTGTTGATGAACGAAGCGGATGGGATCGAGCAGACTCTCGAAGTGTTCGCCGCGCTTGGTCTCGTGCTGGCCATGACGGCCGCCGCACTGGTCGCGGCAGGTCCACTGATCCGGTTGCTGGGCGACAAGGTCGAGGCGGTGATCACCCGGCTTCTGGGCGTGCTGCTGGCAGCGCTCGCCGCTCAATACGTGATCGACGGCCTTAAGGGTGCTTTTGGTATCCCTTAAGCCAGCGTTGTGACGATCCCGAAGGCCGATCCCAGGGCGACGCCGAGGGTTCCGAACGCACCCATTGCGCGCATCCCTGCAAAGGCTTTTCGGCCCCCGGTCAGGTCTTCGCCGTGCGAGCCCGCAAGCGAGGAAAAGCCGAGCGCGTGCAGCAGCCGGGCAACCGCGAAGACGAGGCACAGGACCAGCACGTAGGTTGTTTGACCCACTAGCATTTCGAACAGCGCGATAACGACCAGGAACAGGCCCGAATTCTCGGCGAGATTGCCATGGCGACGCACTTTGCGCTCGAGATCCTTGTCTTCACCTACACCGATGAACTGCCCCTTGGTGCGGTGAAATCCCACGCTCAGCATCAGCGCGACTTGCAACACAATCAAAAAGGCACCGAGCGCAGCGGAATAGATGGGCAGGTTCATGAGTTCGGTCCTTCTCCAATCGGGATTTCGGTGTGCGGGAATCCTATCAGCGCAAGCGCCGCACGCCCGGCGTCGAGGACGCGGGTTGGATCTGCCGAGAGCCTCGATGACGCGAACGCCCCATGCTGGAGCTGCATCAGAGTGCGCCCCAAGCCGGCGGCATCGCCGGTACTTCCACGAGCGATCAGCGCATCGTTTGCGATGGTCGTCAGATAGCCTTCGATCGCGGTGAAGACCCGGTCTGCCTCTTCGCGGATTTCCGGCATATCCTGTCCGAGTTCGAGGGCGAGGCCGACCATCGGGCATCCAAAGACGTCGCCGGTGTCGGCATGAATCGCAGCATGCGCCTCGTAGGCCAGGCGATAGATTTCCGCGAGGCGATCCTGAGGCGCGGTGAATTTGTCGAACGTGGCGGCAAAAAACACTTCGAGCGTTACCGCTCCGTTGAATTTGACCACAGCCAAGGCGAGGTCGCGTTTGTCGGCAAAGTAGCGATAGACCGTGGCCTTGTTGACCTCGGCGGCTTCCGCAACCTGGTCGACCGAAACCCCGTGAAAGTTACGACGCCAGAAGAGCTGTGCAGCGGTGGCGATGATATGGGCTCGGGTGCGCTCGCCCTTGGTCGGAAGTGCCGCGATGTCCATAACTAACCGTTTAGTTCGTTTCGCAAGTCGGACAAAGCGCTGTGTTGCGACGAATTGTCGCAGCCATTCGGTCTCGGTTCATTTGGGCCGTTGCAACGCGCGCCAACTGGGAGGGCTGAGACAATGAGTCTGACGCGCAGACTGGCTTTGATGGTCGTCGGCATGCTGTGCACGATGAGTGTCGGCTTGTCAGCTCAGCCTATCCCCGACCTCTCGATCGAAGAGCTGGAGGCACAGATCCGTGCCGGCGATCTCGGCAAGATCCGCGGGGTTGCTGGGGAGCAGGGCGGCGAGATCGTGTATCGCGAACGCTTTGGAAAGGGCGACCTTGGCGATCGGATCGACATCAAGTCGGCAGGCAAGTCGATAACGGCGCTGGCCGTCGGCGCGGCGATTGCCGACGGGTTCTTGCAGGATACCAGTGTGAAGGTCTGGCCCTATCTCGGCCAAGCGGCCCGCGGCGCTCCCTTCACGCAGATCACGGTGCGCGATCTGCTTTCGATGTCCTCGGCACTCGATTGCAACGATTGGGATCGTCGTTCCTCTGGCCAGGAAGAGAAGATGTACCGCCAGCGCGTCTGGCGTGAGTTCGCACTGGCGCTTCCTGCGCGCGACTATGAACGCGACGATGATGGCGACGGCCCATTCTCCTACTGCACCGCAGGGGTGTTCCTGCTCGGACAGGTGGTTGAGAAAGCGGTGGGTGAGCGCTTCGATCAATACGTGCAGCGCCGCTTGTTCGACCCGCTCGGCATCGACGGCGCGGATTGGCGCACCTCGCGTAGCGGCGAGATCCAGTCCGGCGGACAGTTGACCATATCGGATACCGCGCTGCTAAAGATCGCGCGGATGGTGCTCGATGGCGGGACTTGGAAAGGCGAGCGCATTCTCCCGGAAGAATGGATCCGCATCATGCTCGCGCCGCGCCATTCGTTGAGCGAACATGTCCACTACGCGTATCTCTGGTGGGCGACACCGATCCGATCTTCACGCGGATATGAAGGCGCATTCATGATGAAGGGCAATGGCGGCAACATCGTCGCAATCGTGCCTGGCATGGACGCCGTGCTTTTGGTGCAGACCGAGAATTACAACAAGCGTTATGCCGAGCGGAACGCCTTCATCGTGCTGACGACCTTGCTTCGCAGTTTGCCTGCTCCGGACCAGGGCGACTGAGTCAGTTCTTCCAGGCGATGTCGTGGTTGATGCCCTTGAGCAGCAACCCTTGGTCGCCATAGGCTTCAAGCCAAACGCGACCATTGTCGAAGAAGCAGCCGCGATATCCCCCGTGGTCCAGTCCATCGAGACCGCGACGCGCGATCTCGCTCCAGTCGTCGGGCGCAATGAAGCGTGGTGTCACGGCATTGAATTCAACCAGGTCGAACGCGAGATATCGCTCGTTCTCGACGACCGAAAATCGCGGTGCCATGAAGCGATTGAATTTGTTCGGCCCTTTCGAACTTGAGAGAGCGGTATCCAGATCTTCAAAGAACTGGACGGCACGGGCACGCGTGGTCTCTTCGCCGCAGTAAAACGTGTCCTGATCGTTGGACCGCTGGAGAACAGGTGCAGGCTCTTCCGAGGTCAGACCGATCGGCGCCGGATCCGAGCAAGCCGTCAACAGGACGGCAAATACGACCCCGAAGAAAGACGCGATCGAGCGCTTCACTGCAACGTGATGATCTCTTCATCGCCGTCGCGGCGACCGTAGAATTGCATCAGCTGCACGAGCAATTCGCAGCGTGCCGACAGATTCTGCGCTTCCAGCAACGCCTGCTTCGAGGCCGCATCGAACGGCGCGATTTGCGACACCCCGTTGATCAGGGACATGTCGTCCAGCCGCTCGACCGAATCCCAATCCACCCGGTAACCCTGCCGATCGGCGAATTTGCGAGCTTCGTCCTCGAACCCGCCGCGCTGTGCATGGCTGAGAGTCTCGTCTTCATCGTCCTCCAGCAATTCGGCTTCGATCTGCCGGAACGCAGTGCTGACATCGAGTTCGCGCATGAGCCTGAACCGGCTCTCGCCCTCGAGGATCAGGTTGTATCGCCCATCGTCCATGGCTTCGATCTCACCGATCCGTCCGACGCAGCCAATCTCGTAAAGCGGAGCGCCTTCCTCGGGCTTCTGCGGCTGGATCATGGCGATCCGACGATCTCTGACCAGCGCATCGCCAACCAATGCGCGATAGCGAGGTTCGAACATATGCAGCGGCAATTGCAGTCCCGGGAACAGCACCGCACCTGTCAGAGGAAAGATTGAAAGCCGCGTCGCCATGGCCGGCCTATCCGAACAGGATCTTGGAAAGTTTGCGTCGCGTGGCAACCACCCACTCGTCTTCCAGTCCGGTGGCTTCGAAGATCTGCAGCAATTTGGCTCGCGCCGCGCCCTCATTCCATTCACGATCGGTCGCTACCATACTCAGCAGCGTATCGGCGGCCGCATCGCGCTGGCCCGCCGCAAACGCGGCCTCGGCATAGGCAAACTGCGCGTCCAAATCTTCGGGCGCGGCCTCGGCTGCGGATTTGAGCCCGGCCAGCTCGCTGTCGTCGACCTGAGTGCCCGCAAGCTCGATAGCGCTCTTCGCGGCCGCAATCGCCGGATCACCGGCAAGCTTCGGATCGGCCTCGGCCGCCGCGAGCACCTGCTTGGCTTCCTCGACTTGGTCGAGCGCGATCTTCGCTCGGACAAGACCGGCATGCGCACCTGCATTTTCCGGAGCGAACTCGATCACCTGCGCGAAGATGCCTGCCGCACGCTGCGGATCGTTCTCGCTCAAGGCCTGCTCACCCATCGCCACGAACTGCGCAATCTCTTCGGGCGAAGGCCCTTGCGGCGCTCCGTCACCGGCCGCACCGGCCTGAATCGGGAGTTGCCCCAGGATTTGGTCGAGCGCTTGCTTGAGCTGCGATTCGCTCCGCGCGCTGGAAAGATCTGCAACCGGCTGCCCCTGAAACATGGCATAGACTGTCGGGATCGATTTGACCTGGAACTGGCTGGCGATGAACTGTTCTTCATCGACGTTGATCTTGGCCAGTACCACACCCTTTTCGGCGTATTCGGCTGCGATCTTTTCCAGAGTCGGGGCGAGCGCTTTGCACGGCCCGCACCACTCGGCCCAGAAATCCACGATTACCAGTTTGGTCTGCGATGGTTCGACCACTTCGGTGCGGAACCGTTCGACTGCCTTTTGCTCTTCGATATTGAGACCCATGCTGGCCAAGGAGATGCTCCTGTGTATTCTTGTGTGTGGCAACTATGCTCCAATGTGGGGCATCTTGCCGCTTTGTGAAGCGTGTATCCTCGCTGACGGCTTGGGCGAGAGTGATCAAGCGCAATTTCACCCAAATTTTGGCTTGCAGCGTTCGCACGCCGCTGCTAATCGCGCCGCCTCCCCGGCAGAGACGCGTTCAGACGCAGTCCTGCGAGGCGTCAGTGAGCGGGCGTAGCTCAGGGGTAGAGCACAACCTTGCCAAGGTTGGGGTCGGGCGTTCGAATCGCCTCGCCCGCTCCATTTTCCTATGTTCATGACTCGGCACGCGCTCATGGAGCGCGATTGTGTCATTCTTGCCTCACCTTGTGGCCGATTGTCCTCTGAGATCTGCATTTCGTCGAACCGAGCATCAAGAGACTTGCGCTCTCGCAGGCGAGTGCTAGCTGCGTGATACGTTATTACATTAATGCATACGGGAACCTATGATGAAGACCTTCACCTCTCGCATCGCGATGGCGACCGCAATGTCGCTGGCATTTGTGGCGAGCCCTGCTCTTGCTGAGGACGACGCCGACAGCGCATCCGACAGTGTCGCAAATGAAGACGATCCGCACTATCGTGGCAATATCATCGTCGCAGCCGACGGGTTGGAAGAGCTCGACTTCATTGCCGGACAGGATGTCATCGATCTCGACGACATCCAGCGTGATCTCACGGGCCAACTTGGTGATCTCCTGATAAAGGTACCAGGTGTTTCCTCGACCAGCTTTACGCCCGGCGCTTCTCGCCCGATCCTGCGCGGTCTGGACGGCGAACGCGTGCGTGTCCTGATCGACGGGCTCGGAACCGCCGACGTTGGCAACACTTCGGTTGACCATGCGACCACCGTCGATCCCCTCATCGTCGAGCGCATCGAAGTCCTGCGCGGACCGGGTGCGTTGCTGTTCGGCAGCCAGGCGATTGGCGGCGTGGTCAATGTGATCGATCGTCGGATCCCGGTCGCCGTGCCTGAAGGCGGATTCAGGGTCGAAGGTCTTACCGCGTTTGACACGGTTTCCGATTTGCGCAGTGGCGGCGCGACCTTGGATGCTGCGCTTGGCGAGAGTGTCGTCTTTACGGTCGGCGGCTCGTTCCGCGAGACCGATGACCTCGAAATTCCAGGTTTCCAGCTTTCCGACGATTTGCGCGCCGATCTCCTTGGAGATGCGGACGAAGAGGAAGAGGAAGGCGAACTCGAAGAAGCCGAAGAACTGCGCGAAGCCGCGAATCAGGAAGGATTCATCCCCAACAGCTTTACAGAAAGCTGGACCGCTCACGGCGGCGTCAGCTTTTTCTTTGGAGATTCCAGCGTCGGCGCTTCGGTCGCTTACTACGACACCGATTACGGCTTGGTTGGAAACCCCGAAGGTGGACATCACCACGGCGAGGAAGAGGGTGAAGGCGGGGAAACCGAAGAGGAAGAGGAAGAAGAAGAGATCGTCACGATCGGCCTCGAGCAGCTTCGGGTCGATTTCCGTGGTGACTTCGCATTGGGCGACGGCTTCTTCTCGCGGTTGAAGCTCCGCGCTGGCTACTCGGACTACACACACACCGAGTTCGAAGGCCCTGAAGTCGGCACCGTGTATGACAGCGAGACGTTCGAGGCGCGCGCCGAGCTGGTGCAGAGCGGCGGGGGAATCATTGGCGCCCAGTTCACCACGCGCGATCTTCAAGCAGTCGGTGAAGAGGCATTTGTCGCCCCCAACGACACGACCCAGTTCGCACTCTTCACGGTTCAGGAATTCGATCTCAGCGAAAGCCTCGAGCTTGAAGCAGCCGGACGATACGAAAAGGTCGATGTCGAAGCCCCGACGCTCGGTGTCGAACGCGACTTCGACCTGTTCTCAGGAGCTCTGTCGCTCGTGCTCGCGCCCAGCGATGATGTCCGGGCGGGTGTCACAGTGTCGCGGTCCGAGCGTGCACCTGCCGGTGAAGAACTGTTTGCCAATGGTCCACACATCGCGACCCAGCAGTTCGAGATCGGAGACGTAAACCTCGACACCGAAAGTGCGTGGGGCTTCGAAACGTTCCTGCGCGGCGAAGCCGGGCCGGTGCAATTTGGTGCGTCGGTCTATTATCAATCCTTCCAGGATTTCATCTTCCTGAGCGCCACCGGTGAAGAGGAAGACGAACTCCCGGTCTTCGAGTTCCTGCAACGCGATGCGAACTTCTTCGGCTTCGAAGCCGATGTTGTCTTCCCGCTGATCGACAATGACAGTTTCTCGCTGACCAGCGATTTGCGGGCTTCCTATGTGTCGGCCGATTTCAATGGCAATGACGGTATGGTGATGGACAACAATGTCCCGCGCATCCCGCCGGTCAGTCTGCTCGGCGCTCTCGAAGGCGAGTACAACCAGTTCACCTTGCGCGGCGAAGTGCAGTGGTTTGGCGAGCAGGACGAAGTCGCCGAGTTCGAGACTCCGACCGACGACTTCGCGTTTGTGAACGCCTACCTCTCATGGCGTCCGCTCGAGAACAATCGCAATGTGGTCGTGCAGATCGCGGGTGAAAACCTGTTTGACGTCACCGGACGTCGGCACTCCAGCTTCACCAAGGACTTCGTCCCGCTGCCGGGCCGCAATGTCCGTGCAAGCGTGCGCTTCGGTTTCTAGGTCACCCTCTCCGTGACGCGAATGGCGGGCGATCGGTATCCCCCGATTGGCCCGCCATTTTCGTTGGTGCCTAGTTTTCCGCCGCGAAAGTCAGTTCGGCGTGCTCTTCGAGCCGTTGCACCAGGTCTTCGCCGAGGAAATAGCCCGGCGTGCCGACGCCGCCCGGCTTGTCGCATGACAGCAGGGCGATGCCTGTTTCGGTGAGCATCCGGCTGGTCGAGCCGTAACCCGGATCGTATTTGCCCTTCACGCCGTAGTGGACGACTTCGCCGTCACCCATCTCGGCCACGAACAGCACGTCGTAAAAGCCGTTCTCGCGCTCTTCCTTCGACGGCCCTTCGCCCGGCTTGGGCGGCTTCGCCCCGAACGGGTTCTTCATCATTTCGGCCGCGGCTTCGGCCATCTTCTTGCCCGCTTCGCCGGGGCTGGTGAGCATCATCTCGTCATACTGGAAGTCCTCGCCATAGGGATGGCCGGCGAGGAAGTTGGTGCGGTGCACATTCTTGGTGTTGATCGGCGCCATCACGAACGGCGCGGCCCACTTGTCGAGATCCTTTTCGTACATCGGGATCATACCGGTCGGCTGGCTCGGCCCTTCGAAGCCGGGTGCGAGCGCAAACGGATCGCGCAGGACATTGATGATGCGGGGGTTCTTGGCCGCGGCCTTCATCGTCGCGCCGAGGCTTGCTGCGGTCCCGCCCGAGAAGGTGCCGGCCATCGCCCGCACCCGGCCGCGAATGCGCGGAGCCGGCTTGCCGTGGCGCTCCTTTGCGACCTTCTGGGTCATCAGCACGCCGAGATCGAACGGGATCGAATCGAACCCGCTCGAGAAGCATATCCGCGCGCCGGTCTTGGCCGCTTCGTCCTGATGCTCGGCGATCTTCTCCGCCATCCATGCCGGTTCGCCGCACAGATCGGCATAGTCGGTTCCGGTCTTCACACAGGCGGCGACGAGGTTGTCGCCGTAGAGCTGGTATGGACCGACCGTGGTGAGCACGACCTTGGTCCGCTCGCACATTGCCTCGAGGCTCGCCATGTCGTCGGCATCGGCGACCACCAGCGGCGTATCGGCAGGCGCACCGATCTCGTCGCGCACGCTTTCGAGCTTGTCCTGCGAACGGCCAGCCATCGCCCATTTGGGCGCGTTATCCGAACTGCCGTAGTGGTTGCTCAGATATTCGGCGACAAGGCGGCCGGTGTAGCCGGTCGCGCCATAGACGATGATGTCGAATTCGGGGTTGGCCATGTTCAATCTCCTTTGGTCGCTGCCATGGGCGCGCGATGGGTCTGAGTCAAAGGCCTATCGGAAGCAAAGCGCATCACTCGGTTCGTCGCTGCCGAGCCACACATGGCCCGCATGTTACACGGTCCTGGAGAAGAAAAACGGGTCGCTTTGGAAACAGTCTCGCAGTCGCAGGACCGGAGCCAGTCCGGTCTTGCGATCGCATTCGGAGAAGAGGCACTGCTCACGACCATAGCCCTGTGATCATGGCACCAGGCAGCAGGGTAGGAAAATGCCCAGTGCTGGCCAGAGGAGGTTGCCATGCCGACGGACCTTGCGGTCACAGAATCGGGCTAACGCGGGAGGCAGTGCTTCGCGTCTATTAGTTGGCAAGCATGGCGCAGATCGCGCGGGCACTGTGCCTGCCCATCGTCGAGAGTTCGCTTTTGGTCGCACCGGATTTGGCACGAGCAGAAAATGCCATGAGTGTATTTGAGGCCATTTGCGCTGCGGTTTCGATAGCGCCATCTGTGGCGCTGGGATGGGATCTGGAAATCCTGTCGAACATCGCCTTGTCGAGCTTCTCGATCGACGCAAACAGTCGCGTTTTCACAGCAGATATGTCCGCGCTGCCTGGCGCTGTACCGTAAACAAGACATCCCGCAGCGATGCTGTCGTCTCGGTAGTAGATGGTGAGCATCTCGTCGTAGAAATCAGATAGCGTAGATTCGAGATCGCCTTCCCGTAGCAGGGCGGGCACCGCGGTTTGTTCCACTTGATCGCCAAAGGCGTCGATGGCCGCCATGTACATCGACAGCTTGTCTCCAAACGAACGGTAGAGGCTCGGACGGCTTAGCCCGGTGGCGCCGGACAGGTCATCAAGCGACACAGCAGCGAACCCTTTCGCCCGGAACAGTTCGACAATGGCCCGCATGGCGGCGGCGCTGTCGATGCTGGGTGGTCTGCCGCGCTTACGGGGAGTCTTGTGCATTTATGTACCAATTCGCATTTAATTGTTGACGCGCGCTAATTTATGTACGAAACGGTACGAAATGCAAGCGAAAGGCTCCTGACATGCTGATCCAGTCTCTCATCTACCCCGGCTTTACGACACTCGATCTGATCGGCGCGCTTCAGCCACTCGCTCAAATCCCTGGTGCGAAGACGGAGATTGTTGCGCGTGTGCCGGGTGCCAATCCGACCGATTCAGGAGCGACGATCATGGCAGACGCAACGTTTGAGACAGCTTCGCTGGCTCCGGATGTCATTTTGGTGCCGGGTGGTGGCACGCCGTCAATCGATGTGCTCGAAGACGAAGCGACGATGGAGTTTCTCGCGCAGCAAGGGGCAACGGCCCAATGGATTGTTGCGGTTTGCACCGGCTCTCTGCTCCTTGGGAAGGCCGGCCTCTTGAAAGGCTACAAGGCCGCGAGCCATTGGGCCGTAATCGACACGCTCGACGCCTTTGGTGCCACGCCTGTGCAGGAGCGCGTCGTTATCGATCGCAACCGCTGCACCGGAGGCGGCGTCACGGCCGGAGTCGATATTGGTTTGACTGTCGCGGGAATTCTCGCCGGAAAGGATGCCGGTCAGATGATCGAGTTGATCCTCGAATACAATCCCGCTCCTCCGTTTGGCAGCGGCCATCCCAGGCTGGCGGATGCCGCGACTTTGGAAGTCGCGCGTGCTGCAACCGATGCGGTGCTGCCGAAGGAGCGCATCTATCAGATTGCTGCGGCCTAAAGCTCGACCAGTAGACCTGGAGGACAAGGGGGCATCTGCACGTGAGCATCGTCAAGGACGTCATCACTTGGTTCAATGACATGGGGACGCTCCCCTTGCGGATACGGATCTGGGCAACATTCTACCCGCTGCCGCAGATCGTCGGCGGTCTGATTTTCATTCAGTCTCTGCCCGGCGCGATTATCTTGCTGGGACGTGTTCTGTCCGGCCTTGTCGCCAGTCGGATACACAAGCGGTCACCATTCTCTAAACTGATGGGGCCCCTCGGACACGCGCACTGGTTGCTCATAGTCCCGTATCTTGGGTTCGAACTGGCAACCGGCAGTCACTCGGAACCGCTTCGCTGGTTCATGATCTATGTGATCGGGACTACACTGATCAGCGGCGTGATCGACGTTCTCGAATTGGTCACGTATCTGAGGAGGGGCCACGTCGAATATCAGCGGTGATCACGGCACCACCGTTTTTGATGAAAGCTGCGATGCGGGCTCCGCGATCGAATTGCATCGAGTCACGCCCCTACAGCCGCGGCAATGTCACCCCACGCTGGCCCATATATTTGCCGGCGCGGTCCTTGTAGCTGGTCTCGCAGCGTTCGTTGCCCTGCAGGAACAGGAATTGGCATGCGCCCTCATTGGCGTAGATCTTCGCGGGCAGCGGGGTGGTGTTCGAGAACTCCAAGGTCACATGCCCTTCCCAGCCCGGCTCCAGTGGGGTCACGTTCACGATGATCCCGCAGCGCGCATAGGTGCTCTTGCCGAGGCAGATCACCAGTACGTCTTCGGGCACGCGGAAATATTCGACCGTTCGCGCAAGCGCGAAGGAATTGGGCGGGATGATGCAGACATCGGTCTCGCGATCGACCAGGCTTTCGGCGTCGAATTGCTTGGGATCGACCGTCGCGGAATTGACGTTGGTGAAGATTTTGAATTCGGGCGCGACCCGCGCGTCGTAGCCATAGGAGGAGAGGCCGTAACTGATCACACCCTCGCGCCGCTGCGCTTCGACGAAGGGCTCGATCATGCCGTTCGATTGCGCCTGCTCGCGGATCCACTTGTCGGAAAGAATCGCCATGCGCGAGTGATTCCGGAAGCCGCGCGGCGGGGCAAGCGGCGGCAGGGATTTATCTGGGGGAGTCTTGGGTCAAACGCCGGTCAGGCTATGATCTGCTGCGCCAATAGCCGTTCGATCTCTGCTCGCCTGGTGGCAATCTCGGCTGAGCCCAGGAACGATCCCTCGAATGAATTGGTCGCAAGCGCGGCGATGTCTTCCACGGTCAGCTCAAGCGCGTCGGCGATAGCCCGGTAATTGTCGTTGATGTAGCCGCCGAAATAGGACGGATCGTCGGAATTGACGGTCGCCTTGATCCCGCGCTCAAGCATCGTCTTCACCGGGCTCGAGCGAATCTCGTCGATCACGCAGAGCTTGAGGTTGGACAGCGGGCAAACGGTCAGCGTGTAGCCGTCGCGGGTGATCCGATCGACCAAGGCTTCGTCCTCGAGCGCACGATTGCCGTGGTCGATCCGGTCGATCCCGAGCGTATCGAGCGCCTGCCAGACATATTCCGGCGGTCCTTCTTCGCCGGCATGTGCGACCAGCTTGAGACCGAGATCGCGGCACTTGGCGAAGACCCGGGTGAACTTCTCGGGTGGATGGCCGACTTCGGAGGAATCGAGGCCCACTCCGGCAATGCGATCCAACCATGGCTCGGCCTCTGCCAGCGTGGCGAACGCGGCGTCCTCGCTCAAATGGCGCAGGAAGCACATGATCAGTTTCGAACTGATCCCGAACCGTTGTTCGCCATCTGCCAGCGCCCTCAGGATGCCCGAAATCACCCGATCGAAGGGAATGCCGCGTTCGGTATGCCCCTGCGGATCGAAGAAGATCTCGACATGCCGGACATTGTCGCCATGCACGCGTTCGAGATAGGCGATGGTCAGGTCGTAGAAATCCTGCTCCTCGACCAGCACCTGCATGCCGAGATAGTAGAGGTCGAGGAACTCCTGCAGGTTGGAGAACTGATAGGCTGCCGCGACCTCTTCGACACTGCGATAGGGCAGGGTCACGCCGTTGCGTTCGGCCAGCGCGAACATCATTTCCGGCTCCAGCGAACCTTCGATATGCAGGTGAAGCTCGGCCTTTGGCACTGCGGCGATGAATGCGTCTCTGTTTGCGCGATACGCCTGGTCCATCAGCTTGCTCCTTTCTTGAGGATTTCGTCGGCACACGGTTTGTGCTGCCTGATCTCGTCTTCACTGAGACCGTCGATCTCATGCGGGAAGATCAGCCAGTCTTCGGTCTCGCGCATATGGTAATCCGGGGTCAGCGCAGTCTGGTTCTTGGACGGCTTGTAGAACACCGTCGCGATCTTGATCGTCGCAGGCATGTTGCGTCGACAGCGCTTTTGCAACTCGTCGATGAAGGCCTCGACCGATCTGCCCGTGTCGAACACATCGTCGACGATCAGCAGTGAATCTTCGGCGTTGAGGGTGTCGATCAAGTAGCCGAGCGCATACACCTTCACCGTGCGCGATTGCTGGCCGATGCCCATATAGGATGAGGTCCGGATTGCAATGTGGTCGCAGGTGATGCCGCGAAACTCGAGCAGTTCCTGCACCGCTATCCCGATCGGCGCTCCGCCGCGCCAGATCCCTACAATATGCGTCGGAACGAAGCCGGATTCGACGATCCGGTTGGCAAGTCCGAAGGACAGTTCGAGCAGTTCGTTGGCATCCAGATAGACCTTATGTTGCACGTTTCCTCCAGACACGGTTGGCTCGAAAGCACGAAAGACCGGCAGTCGAAGCGGCACATCCCGACCGCGCCGCTACCAAGCCAGTGCCGACTCTACTTGATCCGCTTCGCACCCAATTGCGGGTTCATGGCGGCGATGTGATTGAGCCATTTCTTCGGTCGCCGCAGCATGTTTTCCGGATACTCGACTTTCAGCCCCAGGATCTTCGCCATTTCGCCGACGAAGTGGATGCAGTTGCGATTGTCGAGATCGTAATACTTGCCGGGGGCATTCCGCCACGCGTTCACCTCGGCAACGATCCGGCGATATTGCGCATCGGTGATCGTGAGGGTGAAGTGGCGGTTGGTCTTCTTCAGGTATTTCGGCTTTTCGACGCTGATATCGTGAAACACCGGGCCGTTCAGGATGGCCGGGGAGACCTTCTTCGCGGTGAAGCCGTAATTCTCGTTGACGGCCTCGCCGGTCGATTCCAGCTCTCCGTCGAGCACGATGAAAGTGTGCGGATAGCGTCCGAACAGCACCGAACCGTTGAAGGAGTGGAAGTGAATCTGGACGTCGGCGAGAGCCGGGCCGCTCCAGACCAGCGCGATGAGGGCGAGGATATGAACGAAGAAGCGCTTCATTGAGCCGTGCTTATCGCGCAATTGTTTCAGCTTGCAAGTAGGCTGGCATTGCCGCCGGCCGCTGTTGTGTCGATGCAGGTTACCCGCTCGGTGGCAAAGCGCGCGAGATAGTGCGGCCCGCCTGCCTTGGGTCCGGTGCCCGACAGGCCCTCACCCCCGAACGGCTGGCTCTCGACCACGGCGCCGATCTGGTTGCGATTGACATAGAAATTGCCGACGCGCGCGCGCTGTTGAACGAAGCGCCGGGTTGCTTCGATCCGGCTATGCAAGCCGAGCGTCAGACCGTAACCGGTGGTGTTGATGTCTTCGACGACCTTGCCGAGTTCGTCGGCGTCGAAGCGCACGACATGCAGAACCGGCCCGAAATTCTCGCGATTGAGGTCGAGGATTGAATCGAGTTCGATGATCGTGGGCGCGACGAAATAGCCATTGCCGGTCTCTTGGCCGAGTGCGAGACGCTCCACCGGAAGCCCGCTCTTCTCGCGCCGGGCGACGTGGCGCTCGAGCGCTGCGGCAGCATCGTCGTCAATGACAGGACCGACATCGGTCGCGAGATCGGTCGGATCGCCGACATTCAGCGCTTCGAACCCGCCGCGGATCATGGCCAGCATTTCGTCGGCGACATCGTCCTGCAGGTACAATACCCGGAGCGCCGAGCAGCGTTGGCCCGCGCTCTGGAACGAGCTGGCGAGCACATCGCGCACGACCTGTTCGGGCAGCGCCGAGGAATCGACGATCATGGCGTTCTGTCCGCCGGTTTCGGCGATCAAGGTCGCGATCGGACCTTCGCGCGCAGCGAGCGTCTGATTGATCAGCCGCGCGGTCTCGGTCGAACCGGTAAAGGCAACCCCGGCAATACGCGGATCACTGGTGATCGCTTGTCCGACTTCGCCTGCGCCGGGCAACAGCTGCAAGACCTCCGGCGGGATTCCGGCGTCGTGGCACAGTTTCACCGCAAAGGCTGCAATCAGCGGGGTTTGCTCGGCCGGCTTGGCGATCACGCTGTTGCCCGCGGCGAGCGCGGCCGAGGCCATGCCGATGAAGATCGCAAGTGGGAAGTTCCATGGGCTGATGGTGGCGAAGACCCCGCGACCATGAAGTCGCAACGTGTTCTCTTCGCCGGTCGGGCCCGGAAGAACGATCGGATCCGTGAACTGGCGGCGCGCTTCAGCAGCATAATAGCGCAGGAAATCGACCGCCTCGCGCAGTTCCAGCACTGCGTCGAGCAGCGTCTTGCCTGCCTCGCGCTGGCACAGGCTTAGGAATTCGGCGCTGTGCTGTTCGAACAGATTGGCCGCTTCCTCGAGCAGCACCGCCCGCTTTACTCCGCCAAGCGCATCCCAGCCCGGCTGGATCGCCACCGCGCGGGAAATCGCGGCATCGACCTCGGCAGGGGTTGTATCGCGCCGGGTTCCAACTTCGACTCGCGCGTCCTGAGGCGAGGTGATGGGTGCAATCTCGCCCGGTTCGTCGCCCGGGAATGTCGGTTCTGCCGCCCATGCGCGTTCTGCCAATTCTTCCAGTCGCGCCTCAAGCGGGGCCAGCACCAGCGGGTCCGCCAGATCGATACCCGCGCTGTTTTTCCGGTCGGCAAAGATATCGCCCGGCAGCGGTATCGATGGATTGCGTTTGGGAGATCTCGTCGCCAGTTCCGCCACCGGATCGACCGCCAGCTCCTCTGCCGCGAAATCGGCATCGCCCATCCGGTTGACGAAACTGGTGTTGGCGCCGTTTTCGAGCAGGCGGCGCACAAGGTAGGCGAGCAATTCCTTGTGCCCGCCTACCGGCGCATAGATCCGCACGGGCGTGGGGGCATTGCCTTCGATCTTGTGCAATGCCTCATACACTTCCTCGCCCATGCCGTGGAGGCGCTGGAACTCGAAAGGTCGACCGGCGCTCATCTCCTTGACCGCAGCGATGGTGTAGGCGTTGTGGGTGGCAAAGGCAGGGCTGATCACGTCGTCGTGCTCGAACAATCGCGCGGCGCAGGCGAGGTAGGAGACATCGGTTGCAAGCTTGCGGGTGAAGACCGGGTAATCGCTGTACCCGCCGACCTGGCTGATCTTTATCTCGGCGTCCCAGTATGCCCCTTTGACGAGGCGCACGAACAGTTTCCGCCCATGCCGGCGCGCCAGTTTGGCCGCCCAGTCGCACAGCGGAACGCCGCGTTTCTGATAGGCCTGCAGCGCCAGGCCGAAGCCGTTCCAACGTGAGCCGTCGGGCCGAACGAACAATTCGTCATCGGCGACCAGAGTCTCGATGATGTCGAGCGACAATTCGAGTCGTTCGGCTTCTTCCGCATCGATCGTGAAGTGGATGTCGGCGTCGCGCGCCTTCAGCGCCAGTTCCTTCACGATCGGCACAATCTCGGCGTGCGCCTGCCGGGCGTGAAAGAAATCGTACTTGGGATGCAGTGCCGACAGTTTGACCGAGATGCCCGGCGACGGACCGATCCCGCCTTTCGCTTCCTTTGCCAGCCGGTCGAGTGCGCGGCCATAGGCCTCGCGATAGCGTGCGGCGTCGCGATAGGTCATCGCCGCTTCGCCGAGCATGTCGAACGAATGGGTCAATCCCTTGGCGCGTTCCGGCGCAGCACGCTTCAGCGCTTCGTCGATGGTCCGCCCGAACACGAACTGCCCGCCCAGGATCTTCATCGCCTGCAATGTCGCGGTGCGGATCACCGGTTCGCCCATCCGGTTCATCGCGCGCTTGAGCGCGGAGCCCATCCCGCGTTGATGCGCTTCGGGCGGATCGAGCACTTCGCCCGTCAGCATCAGCGAAAAGGTCGCGGCGTTGACGAAGGTGGAGGAGCTCTCGCCCAGATGCTCGCCCCATTCGATGCTGCCAATCTTGTCCTTGATCAGAGCATCGGCGGTCTCGGCATCGGGTACCCGCAAGAGAGCTTCGGCCAGGCACATCAGCGCGATGCCCTCCTCGGTGTCGAGGCCGAATTGCTGCAGGAACGCATCGATCCCGCTCGCTTTGCGCGCCCGCGCTCCTTCGATCAGCGCAACCGCCAATTGCGTGGCTGCGTCGCGAACCTTGGACGCCGGTCTGGCCTGCTCCATCCGTTCGGCGATGCAAGTCTCTTCATCTACGCGGAAGGCGCGGCGCAGTTCGGTGCGGTCGAGCATCTGGGTCGCGGAAGATTCGGGTGCATTCACGGGCGGGCACATCCTGATTCGTGTCGTCTGCCAGCGAATTGGACCTGCAGGATCGCGTGCGCAAGCTTTGTGCGCTTGATCGCAGGATCGGCTCTGATAACCCTGCGAAAATCCGCATTCCTAGGGAGCCTCTCGCATGCCGCTATTCTGCTTCTACTGCCGCGACGGCGAGAACAATGAGAAGCTGCGCGAGATCCATCTCGAAGCGCAGCGCGAATGGATGGCCGAGCATGACGAGAATTACCTGACAGCGGGGCCTTTGACGAACGCGAAGGGTGAGTTCGTCGGCTCGCTGCTGATCATCGAAGCCGAAGACGAAGAGGTCGCGCGTGCGACCGTGAACGACGATCCCTACCTGGTTGGCGGTGTGTGGCAGTCGATCCGGGTGGACCGGTTCGAGCCGGTCAAGGGGCGGTGGAAAGAAAGGTGATAGAACTAATGAAGCCCCCGCTCAGCAAGAGTGAGGGTTCGTTGTTGGGGTTACCCTAAAATCCGCCCAGCTACAGCATCCAGCTTCGCCATCATCTCCGGGTCGTGCTCGTCGGGTGCGGTGATGACCGCATCGTCGAGCGCGGTGTCGATTGGGGACGCGGCGCGCTTCTTCGGCAAGGCGGCAATCACGTTCTTGACCGCTGCACGGGCGAGTTCGCCGTTGGTTTCCATTTGCTCGATCACCTGCGCGACATCGACTTCCTCGCCATCGCGCCAGCAATCGTAATCGGTGACCATGCCGACCAGCGCGTAGGGCAGCTCGGCTTCGCGGGCGAGCTTGGCTTCGGGCATGGCGGTCATGCCGATGATGTCGGCGCCCCACGCCCGGTACATGCGGCTTTCCGCGCGGGTCGAGAATTGCGGCCCTTCCATTGCCAGATAGGTCGCGCCGGTCGCGACCTTGCCCTTGGCTTTGGAAATGGCCTTGGCCGCCATCTCGGAAAGGCGCGGGCAGACCGGGTCCGCCATCGAAACGTGAGTGACGAAGCCGCTGCCGAAAAACGTCGATTCGCGCGCAAAGGTTCTGTCGATGAATTGTTCCACGACGGCGAAGCGTCCGGGTTCGATTTCCTCGCGCAGGCTGCCCACGGCGGATATCGCGAGAATGTCGGTGCAGCCGGCGCGCTTCATCGCATCGATGTTGGCGCGCGCATTAAGCTCGGTCGGCGTAATCGGGTGTCCGCGGCCGTGGCGCGGCAGGAACCGCACATTCACGTCGCCGATGCGGCCGCACAGGATCTCGTCCGACGGTTCACCCCATGGCGTGTCGATCGCAATCCACTGCTCGTCTTCGAGCCCCTCCATCGCATAGAGGCCGGATCCGCCGATGATCCCGATGCACCATTCACTGGCCATAGATGAGCATTCCCTCTCGCGCCCGCAGTTTCGGGCGGTGTTGTGAGGGTTTGGCCCTTAAGTCAGGTTAATCCGTTCGGGCAAGGCCTTGCGGATAAAGCCTTCGGCCTTGGCAAACGGGCCGGCGATCGATGGGCGAGCCTGTATCCGTTCAAGATAGGCCCCCAGCTTTGGCCAGCCATCCATCGGCGTTTCGGCCACCAGCGCGATCTGCATGAAGCAGCATGTCACCGCGATATCGGCAATCGAGAATGCATCGCCGACCATGAACTCGCCATCGCCCAGCGTGGCTTCGAGATAATCGAACACTGGCGGCATCTTGGTGGCCCAGCTTTCGCGAGCGGTCTCGATGTCGGGCTCCTTGCCCTGTTGGATGGCAAAGAAGATCGGGCGAAAGATACCGAGGCCTCCGGCAGGGGCGAGCGCGGTGTCGGCATATTCCTCGACGAAGAGCGCGCGCCCGTGCAGATATGGATCGGCCGGATAGAGCGCCGGTTCTGGGTGCTTCTTCTCGATCAGCGCACAGATTGCCGACGAGTCGGCAACCGTGCCCTCGACGCCTTCCTCGGCAATCGAGCGGTCACGCAGGACCGGGATGCGCTTCATCGGCGAGATATCGAGGAACCATTGCGGCGGATCGAAAACGTTGACCGCTTCGATTTCGAACGGAACTCCCTTCTCAAGACAGGTCGCGGCAACCTTGCGTACGAACGGCGAAACGGGGCTGCCATAGATTGCAAAATCGGGTTTGGAATCGCTCATCGGGTGTCTCCTCTTGGCAGCCTGCATAGGGTTTCGGTTGCCAAAGGCAACGGACTTGGTGCAACTGATAGGCGCGTTGCATGCCCCTTGGGCGTAAGCGATTGGCGATTGATTTTTGGGTGCGAACGTCCACCTTGATGGGCGAGAGCAATCCCCGCACCAGATTCGAGAGAGGAACTACCATGGTCACCCAGTACAAGAACCTGATCAACGGCGAGATGGTCGACACCGGCGAATGGCTCGATGTGGTCAATCCCGCGACCGAAGAGGTGATCGGGCAGGTTCCTGCCTGCGGCCAGGCCGAACTCGACACAGCGGTTGCTGCGGCTCGCGCGGCATTCAAGACTTGGAGCAAGACGCCGATCGAGGAGCGCCGCGCTGCCATCATGGCGATTTCGGGCACGATCAAGGAAAACGCCGATGAGCTGTTCCGCCTGCTGACCAGCGAGCAGGGCAAGCCGCACGAGCAAGCCAAGGGCGAGATTTACGGCGCTGCCGGTATCTCGGCGGCGCAATCGACGCTCGAACTCGAAGAAGAGATCATCCAGGACGACGACACCCGCCTGCATCGCCATCGCCGCGTGCCCGTGGGCGTGGTCGGCGGCATTGTGCCGTGGAATTTCCCGGTCATGATGGCGATCCAGAAGATCGTTCCCGCGATGCTGTCCGGCTGCACGATCATTCTCAAGCCGTCGCCGTTCACCCCGCTAACCACCCTGCGCATCGCCGAACTGATCGCGGACAAGGTGCCGGCGGGCGTCGTCAACATCATCACCGGCGAAGACGATCTCGGCCCGATGATCACGGCGCATCCGGATATCGACAAGATCACATTCACCGGCTCGACCGCGACCGGCAAGAAGATCATGGAAGGCGCCAGCGCCGACCTGAAGCGCATCACACTGGAGTTGGGCGGCAATGACGCCTCGATCGTGATGCCCGATGCCGATCCCAAGAAGATTGCCGAACAACTGTTCTGGTCGAGCTTCTCCAATGCCGGACAAATCTGCATCGCCGCCAAGCGCGTCTACATCCACGAGGATATCTATGACGAGCTGAGCCAGGCCATCGCCGACTACGCCGCGCAGGTGAAAGTCGGCGACGGGTCGGAGCAGGGCACCGGCGTCGGTCCGATCCAGAACAAGAAGCAGTACGATCGCGTGCTCGAACTGATCCAGGACGCCAAGGACAATGGCTACAAGTTCCTGCTTGGAGGCGACACCGATCCGTCGGGCACCGGCTATTTCGTGCCGCTGACGATCCTCGACAACCCGCCAGAGGACGCCCGGATCGTCGCCGAGGAGCAGTTCGGCCCGGTCATGCCGTTGATGAAGTTCTCTTCGGAAGAGGAAGTGATCGAGCGCGCCAACAATTCCGAATATGGCCTAGCGGGTGCGGTCTGGACGGCCGATCCCGACAAGGGCGTCGAAATCGCCGAGCAGCTCGAAACCGGCACCGTGTGGGTCAACGAGTTCCTGCATTTGTCGCCTTTCGCGCCTTTCGGCGGACACAAGCAATCGGGCTTTGGCGCCGAATACGGCAAGGAAGGTCTGAAAGAGTTTACCTATCCGCAGGTCATCACTGTTAAGAAGGACAACGTTCCGGCATAATGCTTTCTGCATTGTGACGATGCGGGAGGACAGGATGAGTAGCAACGACAGCACCACATCGCGGCGGGAGTTCGTCGCGATGACGGTTCTTCTTGGCGGGGTCAGCATCGCGGCACCGGCAAGCGCTCAAAGCCTTGGCGGAATTTTCGATTCCGCCAAGAAGGTCGCCAAGGCGGCGTCCTATTCGGACGAAGAGATGAAAGTGTTCTTCGACCAGATGTCGCAAGACATGGATAGCAAGAACCCGGTTGCCGGGCCCGACGATCCATATGGCCAGCGGCTCGCAGCCCTTTCGCAAGGGCTGGAAAGCCATGACGGGCTAGATCTCGACATCAAGGCGTATCTTGTGCGCGACGTGAACGCGTTTGCCATGGCGAACGGCACTATCCGGGTGTTCGCCGGGCTGATGGACGAATTCACCGATGACGAAATCCGCTATGTGATCGGCCACGAGATTGGCCATGTGAAGCTCAAGCATACCAAGAAACGGATGCAGGGTGCTTTGCAGCGCGACGCGGCGCTCAGTGTGGCCGGCAATGCCAGCGGCGGCGTGCGGCGGATCTCGAACTCCGAGCTTGGCCGGTTCTTCGGAGATGTCGTGACGGCACAGCACTCGCAGAAGCACGAGCGCCAGGCGGACGACTACGCCTTCGATTTCATGCAGGAGAAGAACTACAACGCCGAAGCCTGCGCGACCGCGCTCGAAAAGCTCGATGGAATGAGTGGCGGCGGCGGCGGTCTGCCGTGGCTGCAGACCCATCCCAGCCCCAAGAGCCGGGCGAAGCGGATGCGCAAGAAGCTGAAGTAATTGCCAGCGAATTCAGAACGGCCGCCGGGAGCGATCCGGGCGGCCGCTTTCGTTGGAGCAAAGGACCGTGCCGCCCACGAAGGCACGCCCTATTCGCCTGCTTTCTTTGAATACATTTCCAGTCCTGCAGCCCAGCGCCGTTGAAACCCGCGCCAGTGTTCCGGCTCGCCGTCGCCGGCGAGCTTGCCGTTGAGCTGCTCGCCGAAACCGGTCTCCCACACGCTGTCATTCGCATTGACGGTCGGCAGATCGAGATAGCTGGCCTTGTCGGCATCGCCTTTCAGATGCAGGTCGAGGAAAGCGGCGACAAAGTGCTGGTTGATCCCGTTGATCCGCTCCTGCCGCCATACCGGCTCGCTGACGAATTCGATCGCGCGGAACGGCGCGTCCTCGGGTAGGTCGAAGGCATTGCCGACAATGTTATGCCGCGCGTCGCGGAATACCAGCATGTGGCGGTCGGCGCCGGTGAGTTGGTCGAAGACCCAACTGACTCCCTCGGCGTGATTGGAAACATCATCCTGTCCTCCTGAAACGACCAGAACCGGTGCAGTGATCTTGCTGAGAGAGTCGCTGCTCCAGACCCGGTTGTCCGGTTGTCCTCCCCACGGCGCAAACGCGACCACCGCATCGATCCCCGCATCAGTGCTGCCGACCGCGCGGGTCACGTCCAGCGCTGAATCAGGCACTGTGTCGAATGTGCTACTCTCATAGTCATAGTCGCCGCCCGCAGTCGCGAGCGCGCCATAGCCGCCCATCGAATAGCCGATAATGGCGATCTGCTCCGGGTCGATCAGACTGTGAAAGCCGCTCGCCTCCGGTCCCGTCGCAGCAAGGATGTTATTGAGGACGGTGCGCTGGTCGATGGTGCGGTTGGTCAGGACAAGGCTGAAGGAGTGGAGGAAATCGGTCACCCCTTCGAGCTTCATATCGGCATGGTCGATCGATGCGACGACATAGCCGCGTGAGGCGATATGTTCGGCGAGATTGCTGAACTGGGTGTTCCACCCGTTAAAGCCATGGCTCATGATGACGAGCGGGAATTGACCTTCGGAAAGAGCCGGAGCGTCGGCAAAGGCCTTGCCTGCAAACTCAAGCGTAAGCGGTTCCATCGCTGGCGGGGCCATTGT
>CAZJZO010000046.1:0-23587 GCA_964550495.1 uncultured Porphyrobacter sp.
CGCGTTGTCGAGGCAGGCCGTGTCCGATTGCCCGTGCGGGATGATTGGCCACATCTTGTCGAGATCGGGACCGAGCAGGTCGCTTTCCATCGTCCGGCGGCGTGCATTCATCCAGTTCACGTTGCCGCGATTGGTGTTGATCTCGCCATTATGGGCGATCAGCCGGAACGGGTGCGCGAGGCGCCAGCTGGGGAAGGTATTGGTCGAGAAACGCTGGTGGACGAGGCCCAGCGCGCTGATGCAATCGGAATCGCGCAAATCGTCGTAGAAAGTGCCGACTTGTCCGGCGAGGAGCAGGCCTTTGTAGACGATGGTGCGGCTCGAACAGCTCGGCAAATAGAGCTCCGTAACGCCCGGCAGGCCGTGCTTTTCAGCCAGTTTGGCGAGCGGGTTCTGCACCTGCTTGCGAATCACCAGCAGCTTACGCTCGAACGCGTCCTGATCGGCGCAGTTCTCGCCCCGCGCGATCACCGCCATCTGGATCACCGGCATCGATTCGATCACGGCATCGCCGAGCCCGTCAAGCGTGGTCGGAACGTCGCGCCAGCCGATGAAGCGCTGGCCTTCCTTGGCGGTGAACTTCTCGAACCGCTCGGCAACGAAGGCGCGTGCCTCGTCGTCCTGCGGCATGAAGCACATCGCGACGCCGTATTCACCCGCTTCGGGCAGGTCGTGATCGTTGTCTTCGGCCCAGCGCCGGATCAGCGGATCGGGAATCTGGATCAGCAGGCCCGCGCCGTCTCCCAATAGCGGGTCCGCGCCAACCGCGCCGCGATGGTCGAGCTTTTCGAGGATTTCGAGCGACTGCTCGATAATTGCATGGCTTTGGACGCCCTTGATATTGGCGACCATGCCTACTCCACAGGCGTCATGTTCATTTCGCGGGTCGTAGAGACCCTGGGAATTGGGGTATCCCATGGTGAGTTATCATCCTGTCAGATGCCGGTTCGTGAGACCCGCCTTGTTCAACGACAAGGCAACACACAGCGGCAGAGTGTCGGGCAGGAGGCGTGCGCTAAGGCAGCACCTGCTCCTTTGAGCCCCTCATGCCGACAGGAAAGCGATTTTGCAACCGCGAAAGGCGAAGTATTGTTTCAATCGCCGATACGTTGTCTATCGTTTGATTGCGCGGAAGTGTAATCCGGGCGTGGCATTGGCGCGAAATGCCCATCCCATGCCAGAGTTCAGGCCGCGCCTCGCATGGTTTGCAGCTTCGACAAGGCATCGCGAAGCTCGCGCTCGGTTCCGTCTTCGGCGTTGCTCGCGCGCACTGGCTCGGCGAGGCCCTGTTCGGTAAACAGCGAAAGCGCCTTGAGTGCTTCGACCAGAGCGGCATCGCGTTCGGCGCTCTGCTCCGACTGCGGCACTTTGCGAGCAGCTTCCTGCCGTTCGCGCAGGGCAACGGCCAGCCGTTCCACCATCTGCACGAGGCTCAGATCCTGCGGCGGCACCGCCCGCAATTTATCGATTGCGGCCGGACCCTGCGCGGGACTGAGCGGCAGCCTACCGGTCTGCGCCTTGCGATTCTTTTCCGCCAGCAGCGAAAACTCGCCGAGGTCGAGCATGTCCTTGTTCATTGCAGCCTGACGCGCGCGGTGATCGCCCAGCGCCTGGACCAGTTCTACCGGCTTGCCGCGATTGCGGCGACGGCGGATCGGAAGAAGGCTCGCCGGTTCGGTTTCGGGTTCCGGTTCTTCCTGCACGTCGTCTTCGTCTTCTGAGTGAGCGAAGGCTTCGTTCTCCAGCGGATCGTCGGGTTGCGCCGGAACATCGGCTTCAAACTCTTCGCCCAGCTCTAGGGTGTCGACCGTTTCTGCCGCGTCAGGTTCATCGTCAGCGGGCTCGTCGACGATCTCGGACGCCTCTTCGAGCTCAAGCGTGTCCTCTTCGATCGGTGTATCCAGGCTCTCGCTGCCTAGTTCGGAGGCAGGATCGATCGGGCGCACGTGCTCGGCGGCATGCTCCATCATGGCTTCGGAGCGGCCGGGGAGCATTCCGCGCCACTTGGTGGCGACAAAATAGCCGCATCCGGCCCCGATCAATCCGGCGATCGCCGCGAAGAAATAGCGCGCGAAGCCGCCAAGCGCGCCGAGCGCGGATGCCGTGGTGATCTGGTTGATCATCTCCGCTGGCAAGACCATGACGGCAAGACCGGCGAACAGCGCACCCCAGAGAGCGAGGGCCGGAACGAACAACGGATGCAAGGCGATCGGCTTGCGTTTGCGCCGACGCGCTTTGAATTCGCTGTTTTCGGACCTGCTGAACAGCATGATGCCCCGTGCTCCTACCTTGTTTACCCGGCTTAAGCCGCTGCGGTGAGAGCGCTGCGCCCATCTCCGCGATTAAGATTGGCTAGCAAGAGATGGTAAACGTCTTGATAACGTCTGGCATTTGTCGCCCAGTCGTGATGCGTCCGGACATGCTCGACTCCACGCTCGCGGATCGCGTCCCATTCGTGGCGGGATTCGAGCACTTCCGACAGAGTTGCGGCGCAGGCGGCAGGATCATCGGGCGCAAACAGATAGCCCGTATCGCCGTGCGACATCAATTCGCGGTGCCCGCCGACATTCGATGCGGCGACGATCCGGCGCTGGGCCATCGCCTCCAACGGCTTGAGCGGCGTTACAAGATCGGTCAGGCGCGAAGCTTTGCGCGGATAGGCCAGCACATCGATCAGCGAATAGTACCGCTCGACTTCGGTGTGAGGCACGCGACCGGTAAAGATCACCGCTTCGGGGTCCGGAAGCCGGGCGGCGTCCGCCCGCCATTCGGCGTCCATTTCGCCCGCCCCCACCATCAGCAGACGCGCATCCGGATGGGCCTGCCGCAGGATCGGCATGGCGGCGATCAGATCATCGACGCCTTCATAGGCATAGAAGCTGCCGATATAGCCGATGACCGGAGTGCCCGGGTCAAGGCCGAGCTCAGCTGCCAGCGCGTCGTCGCGCGGCGGAGGATCGCCGAACAGCGAGAGATCGACCCCATTGGGCATGATGCCGATCTTGCCCGGTGCGATCCCGCGCCGGATCAGATCGTCACGCAGACCATTGCAGATGGTGAACACCGCGTCGGCTTGCTTGACGATCTGTGTCTCGAGCGCGCGGGTGAGATGGTACTTGGGCGATCCTTCGGTGCCGGTCCGATTGCCGACCGCGGCGTCCTCCCAGAATGCGCGGATTTCGTACACGAACGGAATGCCTAGCGCAGATGCAGCCCGCCACGCTCCTCCGCCACACAGTGCGGGCGAATGCGCATGGATGACGTCGGGACGCCACTCCTTGGCAAGCGCCTGGATCGAGGCGGAAAGGGTCGCCATTTCGCGCATTTCGCGAATTCCGGGAAGGCCGGAGACGACACCCGGCGTACGGTGGAAGGTGAGGCCGTCGATCTCCTCTCGGTCCGAATCGCCCGCTGCCCCGGAATGTCGCAAGCCTGTGATCCCGCGCACATCCATTCCGAGCGCCTGTTGCGCTTTCAGGATTGCGCGCGTGCGGAAGGTATAGCCGCTATGCAGCGGTAGCGAATGGTCGAGGACATGCAGAACCCGCATCATGTCGGTGTCCATGCCACGAATGTGCTTAACGGCCCGTCAACTGCCTTTGTTTATTGCCACCGCTAAAGCGGGCGTAAGCGACGATCCGCACCGGTGTAGCTATGATCGACTATTTCGCCCTTGCTCTTGGACATGGACTTTTGGCCATTGCGCTCCTGCACCTGGTTATGCGCGAGGGATTGGATGTCGATCCGTTGATTGGCGAGCTGCAGGAACAGATCAGGCAGAAGCGGATGCAGGCCAGTGTGGCCGGTCGCAACGCCGCGCGGCGGCGCAAGGCGGAAAGGACCGGCAAGGCGTCCATGCGCTCAAGCAGCGCAAGCGGTAGTGCAGATCAAAAACAGCGCTCAAGCAGCGCAGGCGGTAGCGCAGATCAAAAACAGCGCTCAAGCAGCGCAAGCGGTAGCGCCGATCGAGAAACCAGCTCAGCCAGGGCTAGCGATAAGGCAGAGCGGGGCAGCTGATGCTCGATCTCGCTTTCCTCGCCTTCATCGGATTTGTCCTGGTGCTCGGCCTGCGCCGCCCGTTTCTGTGGGTGTTGCTTTACGTCTATATCGACATCATTGCGCCGCAGCGGATCGGCTACTCGATCATCCAGTCGATACCGGTTTCCCTGATCGCCTTTGCAGCTGCGTTCGGCGGCTGGTTGCTGCTGGACCGCAAGCAGGGTGTCCGGTTTTCGCTGCGGCAAGGATTGATCCTGGCGCTGTTGCTCTATTGCTGGTGGACCACCGGAAATGCCGATTTCCCGGAGAACGCTGCGACAAAGTGGGACTGGGTTTGGAAGGCGCTGCTGTTCGCGCTGTTCCTGCCATTTACACTGACGACCCGGGCGCGGCTGGAAGGGCTGGCGCTGATCCTGGTGCTGTCGATCGCCACCATAGTGATCGGGACAGGCATGAAAACCGTGCTCGGCGGGGGTGGCTACGAGAACCTCAAATTCTTCGTCAACGACAACAGCGGCATCTACGAAAGTTCGACTCTGGCCACGGTTGCGATCGCACTCACGCCGATGATCTGGTGGTTCACGCGGTTCGGGACGATCTACAAGCCGCAATGGCCGGTGACGGTTTTCGCAGTGTTGCTGATCTTCGCTTGCCTGATGGTCCCGATCGGGACCGAAGCCCGCACGGGCCTCGTCTGCATCGCGGTGCTTGCGATATTGCTGCTGCGCTATGTCAAACGGCGCGTGCTGTTTGTTGCGGCGGGCGCGGTGTTGGGCCTGACTGCCCTGCCATTCCTGCCGCCAAGCTATTACGAGCGCATGGCGACGATTGCCGAGCCGGGGGGAGATGAAAGCGCGTCGACCCGTGTCGCGGTGTGGACCTGGACTCTCGAATACGTGCAGGAGAAGCCGTTCGGCGGCGGGTTCGACGCCTATCGCGGCAACAAGTTTACATACGAGATGCCGATCAAGCAGGAGGTCGGGAACACCACATCGGTCGAATTCCGCGAAGTGACCGACGAAGCGCGCGCCTATCACTCCGCGATCTTCGAACTGCTTGGCGAGCAGGGGTATCCGGGGCTCGCCATCTGGTTGCTGCTGCACGGGCTGGGCGTCTGGCAGATGGAGCGCATCCGGCGGCGCTGGAAAACGGCGACAGCCGAAGACGAAGCCTGGATCGCCCCCTTCGCAACGACGCTGCAACTGGCAAGCCTGGTCTACATCACCGGTGCGCTGTTCCAGGGCATCGCCTACCAGCCCGTGATGCTGATGATCATCGGGTTGCAGATCGGCCTCAACAATTACTGCCAGCGGATCGAATCGGAACGCGCGAAACTGGCGCAAAGCGAGCGGCCGTCACCGGCCGAACAGCGTGCCGCACGGCGCGCGGGCCAAGGCCGCACTCCCGATGCCGTAACGGCATAACCCGCAGCGTTGCACTCCTTCTCCTCGGGTGCCATGAAGCTCCCCGAAAAGCGCCGTGCAGGCGGGATTCTGCATGGCTCGACACAAAGAGGAGGAGCCCCATGACCCCGCAAGAATTGGCTGCAAAGGTCGGTGAATCGCTCGGCACCAGCGAATGGGTCGAGATGAGCCAGGAAAAGATCAACATGTTCGCTGATGCGACGGGCGATCACCAGTTCATCCATATCAACGAAGAAGCTGCCAAGATGACGCCGTTCGGCGGCACCATCGCGCATGGCTTCATGACCTTGTCGATGATCCCCTATCTCTCCGCCAACAGCGACATGCCCAAGATCGACAATGTGAAGATGGGCGTGAACTATGGCGGCAACAAAACCCGCTTCATCAATCCGGTTCGTTCGGGCAAGCGCATTCGCGGCCACTGGAAGCTGGTCGAAATGATCGAGAAGCGCCCCGGACAATGGCAACAGACCGCCGAGATCACGATCGAGATCGAAGGCGAGGAAAAGCCCGCGCTGATCTGCGAATGGATCACGCAGTTCTTCGTCTGAGCCTGCTTTCAGGGCGCGAAGTTTTTCTGGCGCCCAATTGACCAATTCTGCCCCCACATTGTGCTTCGGGGCGGCATCATAACGTTTCGAAAGGACACCTCTCATGTCACGCGACGCAGTCATCGTTTCCACCGCCCGCACGCCGATCGGGCGCGCCTACAAGGGCGGCTTCAACGCCACGCCCGGTGCCACGCTCGGCTCGTTTTCGTTCGCCCCCGCGGTCGAGCGCGCCAAGATCGATCCGGCCGAGATCGACGACGTCGTGTGGGGCGCTGTCCTCACCCAAGGCACGCAGGCGGGTAACATCGGCCGCCAGGTCGCTTTGCGCGGCGGTGCTCCGGTGAGCGTCGCGGCGCAGACGATCGATCGCCAGTGCTCGTCGGGCCTGATGGCGATCGCCACCGCTGCCAAGCAGATCGTGGTCGACAATATGGATATCGTCGTAGGCGGCGGTCAGGACTCGATCTCGATGGTCCAGACCCCGGAAATGCGCGTCGCTCCCGATCCCTCGCTGATCGCGATGCACAAGGATGTCTACATGCCGATGCTCGGTACCGCCGAAACGGTCGCCGCGCGTTATGGCATCAGCCGCGAAGTGCAAGACGAATATGCGCTGCAATCGCAGATGCGCACCGCTGCCGCCCAGGAAGCGGGCAAGTTCGACGACGAGATCGTCCCGGCAACCACCACCATGATGGTCAAGGACAAGGCAACCGGTGAAGTCAGCCAGCAGGAAGTCACCATTACCAAGGACGAAGGCAATCGCCCTTCGACCACGCTTGAAGGCCTGGCCGGTCTCCAGCCGGTGATGGGCCCGGACAAGGTCATCACCGCCGGCAACGCTTCGCAGCTGTCCGACGGTTCGTCCGCTTCGGTGCTGATGGAAGCCAAGATCGCCGAACAGAAGGGCCTCGAGCCGCTGGGTCGCTATGTCGGCATGGCGGTCGCGGGTACGGAGCCCGACGAAATGGGCATCGGCCCGGTCTTCGCGATCCCGAAGCTGCTCAAGCAGACTGGCCTTTCGATGGACGATATCGGCCTGTGGGAACTGAACGAAGCCTTCGCGGTGCAGGTGCTCTATTGCCGCGACCGGTTGGGTATCGACAACGACATCCTCAACGTCAATGGCGGCTCGATCTCGATCGGCCACCCTTACGGCATGACCGGCGCACGCTGCACCGGCCACGCGTTGATCGAAGGCAAGCGCCGCGGCGCGAAATACGTCGTCGTCACCATGTGCGTCGGCGGCGGTATGGGCGCGGCGGGCCTGTTCGAGGTATTTTGATGCGGCCTACCGCTCCGCTGTTCGACGCGTCTGTTTGGCCCACCGCTTCGCTATTTGAGGCCAACTGATGCGGCTCAAGCGTCCTCGTATCGAGCCGGTCGATCTCGATCGGCTCGACGAGACGCAGCGGGAGGTGCTCGCGCCCTTCGCAAACCCGGAAAACATGGTCGGCGGCGGCAAGGTGCTCAACATCTTCCGCACGCTGGTGCACGCGCCCAAGGCGCTCAGGGCCTTCCTGGTCTGGGGCAACTACATCCTGTCGCGCCGCAATGCCTTGCCCGAGCGCGAACGCGAGATGGTAATCCTGCGCACCGGTTGGAATTGCCGGTCCGGCTACGAATTCGCGCAGCACACAAGGATCGGTCGGGCCTGTGGGCTCACCGATCAGGACATTGCACGGATCAAGATTGGCCCGGAAGCCGAAGGCTGGAATCCGATCGAAAGCGCCATGCTGCGCGCGGCCGACGAACTTCATGACGATCAGTTCGTCAGCCCTGCAACCTGGGATGCCTTGGCCGAGCTCGGCGACAAGGGCCGGATGGATCTGGTCTTTACGGTCGGCCAGTACACCCAGGTCTCGATGATGTTGAACAGCTTCGGAATCCAGCTGGAAGAAGACGACATTCCCGACCCCGAGCTCGATCATACCGCCTGAACGCTTGCGGTTTTGATCAGCCGCGCGCAGGTTGCGCGGTGGAGGGCGCGCGTATGGGGATCATGGAAATCATCGGCATCGCCGGCAGCGTGAGCCTGCTTTCGGGCTGGCGGTTGTATCTGTGCGTGTTTGCCACCGGGCTGGCGATGCGGCTCGATGCCCTGCCGGTGCCCGAACATCTGGCCAGCCTCGCGGTGCTCGAGAATCCGTGGGTGATGGGGATCGCCGCGTTTGGAGCGCTGGCCGAGTTCTTCGCCGACAAGGTGATGTGGCTCGACAGTGCATGGGACACGATCCACACGCTGGTGCGACCGGTCGGCGGAGCGCTGCTGGCACTCGCCATCGTCGACCCGTCCGACCCGGCGATGCAGGTTGTCGCATTCTTGCTTGGCGGAGGAGCGAGCTTTCTCGCGCATGGCGGCAAGGCGAGCGCGCGGGCGGTGGTGAACACCAGCCCCGAGCCGGTCAGCAATGCGCTGGTTTCGAGTGGCGAGGATATTGCGACAGTTGGCTTGCTATGGCTCGCCTACGAGTATCCCGTGATTGCTGCAGGCATCGCGTTCATATTGCTAGCGCTCATTGTTGGGCTTTTGTGGACCGCCAAGCGGGTCATCAGGAGACTGTTTTTTCGCAGCCCGAAACCCGAAGGATAGCGCATGACCAGGTTCACCTTGATAGTTGCGTGCTGCGCGGTCTGGCTTATGTCGCCAATGGTCCCGGTCCATGCGCAAGATCAATCCGCCGCCGCACTTGAAGCAGATCTGGAAGAACTCTTGCGGTGGTTTCCCGGAGTCTATGACAACCATCAACAGGTCTATCGCCAGGCGGTGGAACGGGTGCCGGAAGAACTGCGTCAGCGTCACACCAACCACATTTTTCGGCCGCTGACTATTGCCGGCATTCCAGGGCGGACGCTCTATGCCCAGCAGTCGCAGCACTACGATCCGACCGATCTTTATCGTCAGCGCATCTATTCTTTTGCGATCGACGAATCCGAACAGGCCATCAGGCTGACGATCTACACGCCGCGCGACCCCTCTCGCTTGACCGATGCGCATCTCGACCCGAGCAGAGTGGCGAACATGACGGTCGACGATTTCTATCTGAAGCCGGGTTGCGAAGTGTTCTGGCGGCGCGGCGATGGTCAGTTCGACGGTGTCTTGAAGAAAGATGCTTGCAGTTACTTTTCCGAACGCTTTGGCCGGCAGATCTATCTGAACGAGACGCTGACATTGCGGCCGGATGCGCTGATCCTCCATGATCGGGCGCTCGACAAGGATGGCAATCTGGTGTTCGGCTCCGCCGATCGAGGGCCGACCGTAAATCTGAAGATTTCGGACTAGCTCCGCAATCAGACGCTCAGCAAAGCTGCGCCTCAACCGTGCTCGGCGATGAACTCTTCCACCACGGGCGCGACCTTGTTCCTCCACCGGCTGCCGTTGAAGATGCCGTAATGACCGGCTCCCTCGGCCATGTAGTAGCGCTTCTTGTCCTGCGACAGGTGATCGGTGAGCTTGAGCGCCGCCTTGGTCTGGCCGAGCCCCGAAATATCGTCGCGTTCGCCTTCGATCGCGAGCAAGGCGGTGTCGGTGATCGCATGCAGGTCAACGATCTCGCCCTTGTGGCGGAACTGGTTGTTTGGGATCGAGTGCGTCTGAAACACCTCTTCGACGGTCTGGAGATAGAATTCCGCCGTCATGTCGCAAACGCTGCGATACTCGTCGTAGAAGTCCTTGGTGGCCTGCGCGCTTTCTTCGTCGCCGATCGTCAGATGTTTGAACATCTCGTAATGGCTCATCATGTGGCTTTGCAGGTTCATGCTCATGAACGCGGAAAGCTGCATGAAGCCGGGATAGACCTTCCGACCGGCGCCGCGATAGTTCATCGGCACGGTTGCGATCACGCTCTGGCGGAACCATTCGATTGGCCGCTCCATCGCATGGTTGTTGACCGTGGTCGGGCTTTCGCGCGTGTCGATCGGGCCACCCATCATCGTGAGCGTCAGCGGAGTCGCCGGCGATTTGTGGAGGTTCAGCAATGCGGTCGCCGCGAAAGCCGGGACCGAAGGCTGGCACACCGCCATCATATGCGGGCGCTGGCCGGGTTTGACCGCTTCGATATACTCAAGGAATTCGATGAGATAGTCGATGTAGTCGTCGAGGTCGAAGCTGCCTTCGTGCAGCGGCACGGTTTTGGCATCGGCCCAATCGGTGATGTAGACTTCGTAGCGCTGAAGCATCCGTTCGACCGTGCCGCGCAACAGAGTGGCGTAGTGGCCGCTCATCGGTGCAACGATCAGCAGCTTGGGTCGGTCGTCATCGACGCCGTCCAGCCGAAAGCGCTTCAGGTCTCCGAACGGACGGTTGACGACTGTCGCTTCGATCACGGGGAACACTTTGCCTTCGCTTTCGATCTCGGTGATGCCGAAGGCTGGTTTGCCGTATTGCGCGGTGGCGTGCGCGAACACGTCGAGCGCATTGGCCATCATCGGACCCAGGCCGGTGTAGCCGAACGGATTGGCAGGGTTCGTGAGCAGCTCGGCGCTGATCGAGGCCATTGAGCTGACGCTGTTCAGCCAGCTGCGCTGGATTTCATAGGCTTGGTAGAGCATGCGTGTTCCCGTCGGTCTGCGCGCATGATCCCCCAGCGCGTTGTGCGATCCATTGGTCTCTTTTGCGGACCATTCCGTCTATCTAGATGGCAATTGCTGAACGATTGTGCAATGCACAATAGAGAATTGGTCGATACCTTTCCTTGGGACTGTGCGCTTTTTGCACGTGAAAAAGCCGCAGGTTACACCTAAATCAGCGCTTCAATGAGCAACGAGCCTGACATCTTGAGAGCCGACGCAGAATCGGACAAGCCGGAATCGCGCTCGCTTGCGCCGCTGCGCATGGTGTTTGGCGCGATGCTGAATTATCCGACCCAGATCGGTCTGGCGCTGCTGGCTTTGCTGATCACGGCAGCGGCGACGCTCGCGATCCCGTGGCGCTTCAAGGTGATTGTCGACGAAGCCTTTGCCGGTTCCGCCGGCGCGGAGGAAATCGGCGCGGCGTTCCAGTATTTGATGGTGATTGTCCTCATTCTCGCGATCGGGACCGCGCTCCGCTTCTATTTTGTCAGCTGGGTCGGCGAGCGTGTCGTGGCCGACGTCCGCATCAAAGTGCAGCGCAATCTGCTGCGCCTGTCTCCCAGCTTTTACGAAGAGAACAGCCCGAAAGAGATTTCGAGCCGAATGACCTCGGACACTGCGATCATCGAGCATGTCGTCGGGACGACTGTGTCCATCGCGCTGCGAAACATACTCACGGCGATCGGCGGCGCAGCGCTGCTGCTGTACCTGGCGCCGGCTCTGACCTTGGGACTGCTGGCCGGGATTCCGCTTGTGATTATCCCGCTCACCATGTTCGGCCGCCGGATCCGAAATATATCGCGATCGAGCCAGGACCGGGTTGCCGATGTCGGAGCTAGCGTCACCGAAGTGCTCGGCGCGATGAAGATCGTGCAGAGCTTTGGCCAGGAAGGCCGCGAGGCCGATCGGTTTTCTGCCGTAGCCGAGGAAACCTTTGAAACGGCCCGCAAACGGATTTTCCTGCGCGCGGCGATGACGTCGATTGTCATCCTCATTATCTTTGGCGGCATCACACTGGTGATGTGGCGCGGGGCGCTGGCGGTGTCTGCCGGAACCATCTCGGGCGGGACGATTGCGGCTTTCGTCATCACCGGCGGGATCGTAGCCGGCTCCTTTGGTGCGCTGACCGAAGTCTATGGCGATCTGCTGCGCGGAGCCGGTGCGGCGAGCCGCCTGGCGGAATTGCTCGAAGCCGAGCCGCGCATTGCTCCGCCGGCCCGACCGGAACAGTTGCCGCTTCCGCCGCGCGGGAGCTTGTCCTTCCGCAATGTCACTTTCCGTTATCCGGCGCGGCCCGAAACAGCCGCGCTCAGCGACTTCAATCTGGAGATCGAGCCAGGGGAAACAGTGGCTATCGTCGGCCCTTCCGGCGCAGGAAAATCGACCATCTTCCAACTGGTGGAGCGGTTCTACGATCCGCAGGCGGGCACGATCAGGATCGACGGCGTGCCGCTGACCAAGGCCGATCCCGCCGATATTCGCGAGCGATTGGCGTTTGTCCCGCAGGATGGCGTGCTGTTCAGCGCAAATGCCCGCGACAACCTGCGCTACGGCCGGTGGGATGCAACCGATGAAGATATCTGGGAAGCAGCGCGGGCAGCCAATGCCGAAGCATTTCTAAAGGCAATGCCTCGCGGTCTCGATACGTATCTCGGCGAGGGCGGTACGCAGCTTTCGGGCGGTCAGCAGCAACGGTTGGCGATCGCGCGCGCGCTGTTGAGGGATGCGCCGATCCTGTTGCTCGATGAAGCGACAAGCGCGCTCGATGCCGAGAGCGAACAATTGGTGCAACAGGCGCTCGACGAGCTGATGGAGCAGCGCACGACACTGGTGATCGCGCACCGTCTCGCGACTGTGCGAAAGGCGGATCGGATCGTCGTACTCGACGAAGGTGTGATCGTCGAACAGGGTTCTCACGATCAGCTGTCGGCCCTTGGCGGCCTCTATTCGAGATTGGCCAAGCTCCAGTTTGCAGCGAGCGAAGCAGCGTAAGCACGCCGGAACCGCTCCGGAATCCGGGCGTTTTTCGACCAATGACGAGCCTGATCTGACAAACAGCGACATTGACGACCGCGTAGGATTACACCGAGCGCTTCAGGCACGACGAAATTGCCAATCGGGGAACCGCAAGCATGATTACCAGAACCGCCCTCCTCTGCGCCGGAACCGCAGCCCTCGCTCTCGCAGCGCCCGCCGTCGCAGACGAATCGCACGCAGGCCAGCACGGGCATGAAGTCCTGTTCGACGAGGCCGAGAGCGAATCGGTCGCTGCAGCCAAGCCGACCATGAATTTCGGCACTTGGGGTGTCGGAACCGACATGATCGATCAAAGCATCGACCCCGGCGACGACTTCAACGCCTATGTCAACGGCAAGTGGATTGCGGCCAACGAGATTCCGGCGGACCGCCCCCGTTTTGGAGCCTTCGATCTGTTGCGCGAGGGTGCAACCGAAGATGTGAAGACGCTGGTCGAGACGTTGGTCGCTTCCAACCCGGAGCCGGGCACGCAGGCGCGCAGGATTGTCGACGCCTACAACGCCTATCTCGATGTCGAGGCGATCGATGCCAGCGGCCTTGCCCCGGCACAGCCTTATCTGGCGGAGATTTTCGCGGCGCCTGACCTCGAGGCGCTGACAAGACTGTTCGGGACGCCGGGCTACCCTTCGCTGGTTGGCGCAGGTGTCAGCATCGATGCCCGCAATCCGACGCAATATGCGGTCGGGATCGGTTTCGACGGGATGGGCCTGCCCGATCGCGATTATTATCTGGTCGATTCCGAGAACAACCTCGAGATTCGCGCCAAGTACAAGGATTACCTCGCGACCTTGCTCGGGGCAGCGGGCTACACCGATCCGGAGGCCGCTGCGGAGTCGGTCTATGCCTTCGAAAAGCAGGTGGCCGAGCTCGAATGGGCGCGGCAGATCTTTCGCCGCCCGACGCTCACATACAACGAATTGACGCCGGAAGATCTGAAGGGTTTCGCCGGCGACTTCCCGATCGAAACCTTGCTCGAATCCGCGCAACTTGCCGGGCAGACCCGCTTCCTGGCGGCACAGATCCCGCCAACCGACGAAGAAATCGAAGAAGCGGGGCTGACGCCGGAGCAGATCACGATGATCGGTGGCGGCCTGCCGGCAATGATGGAACTGCTCACCGAAACGCCGTTGGCCACCATCAAGGCCTATATGGCTTCACGTTTCCTTTCGAACCACGCATCCGTCCTGACCAGCGAGCTCGATAACGCCACCTTCGGATTCTACGGCAAGACGATCAGCGGTCGCGAGGCTCAGCAGGATCGCTGGAAGCGCGCGATCGGCGCGGTCGAGGGCTCAATCGGCGAGCAATTGGGCGCGCTCTATGTCGAGAAGTACTTCCCGCCCGACAGCAAGGCGCGGATGGACGAACTGGTCGCCAATCTGACCAAGGCGATGGATGCCGCGCTCGACGAGAATGAGTGGATGACCCCAGCGACGCTCGAACAGGCGCGCGAGAAACTCAACGGCTTTGTGCCGATGATCGGCTATCCGGACGAATTCAAGACCTATGACGGTTTGGATCTGTCGGCCGACGATCCGCTGGGCAACCGCATGGCGACCGCGCGCTGGAACGATGAGGACATGCGTTCGCGGCTTGGTACCGAGGTCGACCCCACCGAATGGGGCATGTTCCCGCAGACGGTGAACGCCTATTATTCGCCGCTCACCAACCGGATCGTTTTCCCGGCGGCGATCCTGCAGCCGCCGTTCTTCAATGCGAATGCCGACCCGGCGGTCAATTACGGCGGGATCGGCGCGGTCATCGGTCACGAGATCGGCCACGGATACGACGATCAGGGCTCGCAGTTCGATGCGACCGGCACTTTGCGCAACTGGTGGCAGGACGAAGACCGCAAAGGTTTCGTCAAGTTCACCGAGCAAATGGGCGAATTCATCGAAGCCTATTGCCCGGTCGAAGGCTCGAACGGCCCTGAATGCCTGCGCGCCGGTCAGTCGATGGGTGAGACGCTGGGCGATGTCGTCGGGCTGCAAATGGCCTATCGCGCCTATCGCATGTCGCTCAACGGCGAAGAGGCTCCGGTGATCGACGGCTTGACCGGCGATCAGCGCTTCTTCCTCGGATACGCCCAGATCTGGCGCAGCATGGAGCGCGAAGAAAGCTTGCGCAATCGCGTCATGACGGCGAACCACCCACCCGGTGAATTCCGCCTCAACAACTCGGTCCGCCATGTCGATGCCTGGTACGAGGCGTTTGGCGTGACCGAGGACGACGCGCTGTACCTCCCGCCCGAGAAGCGCGTGAAGATCTGGTAAGGGTCTCCGGATCGCGCTTGCGCCGGCGAGTGCGCAAACAAATATTTGACTTGGCCCGCGCTTCCTCCAAGGAGCGCGGGCTATGACTTTCCTACAGTTGCTGATCATTGCGGTGGTTCAGGGGATCACCGAATTCCTGCCGATTTCCTCGTCGGGCCATTTGATCCTGATCCCGGCTTTCACCGATTTTCCCGACCAGGGCCCGCTGATCGACGTCGCCGTGCATGTCGGATCGCTGCTCGCGATCATCGTCTATTTCTTCAAGGACGTCGTCGCGCTCGCCCGCGGCGGATTTGCGAGTGTGGGTATCGGCAATGCGCCGTCCGAGCGCAGGCTGTTCTGGTGGATTGTGCTCGGCACAATCCCGGCGGTGGCGTTCGGCCTGGCGATCAAGCTGGGCGTGTTCAACGCCTTCGCTGAGACCACGTTCGGAATCACGGTGATCGATGACGACCTGATGTCCTCGATCCGTTTCACCGATCTGATTGCGACCAACCTGATCGTCTATGGCCTGCTGCTCGGGCTCGCCGACTGGCTTGGCAAGGAAACCAAGAACTTCGAGGACATGACCTGGCGCGATGGTCTTCTGGTCGGGATCGCTCAGGCATTGGCAATTATCCCTGGCACCAGCCGCTCGGGCGTAACGATGACGGCGGCGCGGGCGCTTGGCTACAAGCGAGTGGAGGCTGCGCGCTTCTCGTTCCTGCTTTCGATTCCCGCCGTCGCGGGAGCCGGTGTGCTGATTGTGCCCGAGATCTTCGAGGCAGGGGCGGGCCTTGCCATGGACGCTCTGATCGCGGGCGTACTGACCTTCATTTCCGCATTCCTGACGATGGCGTTCCTGATGAACTTCCTCAAGCGCGCGTCGATGATGGTGTTCGTGCTTTACCGCGTCGCAATGGGCTGCGCCCTGCTCTATTTCTTTTGAATCGCATCCGTAGCAGGAACCAATGCCCGCCCTTGCGGGTTAAGCAATCAGACGACCTACTGTAAGAACATATGGACAATTCATGGCGTTAATCGTGCTGATCGTTCTCGGCGCATTGCTGGGCTGGGTGGCTTCAATTCTCGCACGCACGGAGGATGCGGGCGAGATTGTGCGCCAGATTGGCGTAAGCCTGCTCGCATCGCTGGTTGCGGGACTGATTGCCAATTCGGGCACGGTCCTGGGCGGTCTTTCGCTTATCGCGCTTGGCGCTGCCAGCTTCGCCTCGGTGTTGGTGCTGGTATTGTACCACGTGGTTCTGCGGCGCAGCGCGGCCTAGCTACCGATACGAGAGCGGGACTCCCTTTCGCCGCTTGGCAAGATTTCAGACCTTGGAAATCAAACCGGATTGGCTGCTGAGCCGCGACCGCCGCGCAGGTGATATTCCTGCGTCCCGCGCTGGACCACGTAATCGACATCGATCACCGCGCTGTTGGCATAGGTGAAGCCCGGCGCGAGATTGCGATACAGCCGATCGAAATCGCGCTCGACCGTCTGGCGATAAAGATCTTCGAAGCTTTCGATCACGAAATAGGTCGGCTGGAGATCGCTGATGACGTAATCGGTGCGCATCACCCGGTCGACCGCAAGCATGATGCGGTTGGGGCTTTTTGCTTCGACGGCAAACACAGCCTCGGTCGGGCCGGAAAGGATGCCGGCGCCGTAGGCGCGAATATCGTCAGGCGCCTCTTCGATCAGGCCGAATTCGACTGTGTACCAGTAGAGCGAGCCGAGCGCCTTGAGGCGGTTGTAGCGCATCGCCTTCCACCCGGCGCGACCATATTCCTGCATGTAATCCGCATAGACCGGGTCGGTCAGCATCGGCACATGGCCGAAGACATCGTGGAAAACGTCCGGCTCCTGAATATAGTCGAAGGTCTCGCGGGTGCGGATGAAATTGCCCGCCGGGAAGCGGCGATTGGCGAGATGCCAGAAGAACACGTGGTCCGGGATCAGCATGGGAACCGGAACGACGCTCCAACCGGTCAGCTTGTCCAGTTCTTCGCTCAGCCGCCCGAATTCGGGCACGCCGCCGCGCGACAGATCGAGTTTTTCGAGCCCCTCCATGAACGCGGTTGCCGCCCGTCCGGGTAGCACCTCCATCTGGCGCGCGAACAGGTCGTCCCAGACCTCGTGGTCATCGCTTGAATAAGACGTCTGTGCCGGTTCGAGCCAGTCATCACCCAGATGCGGCGGCTTCGCCAGAGGCGCGGTGAATACGTCTGCCGGAAGGTCCGGCAACTGGGTAAAGTCGGTTTCGGGGTCTGCAAGAGTAGCCATAACGTTGCATGTGATACTAACACTGCTGTGAAACAAGAACAAACGCGTGAGGATTGAGTATGGGGCTGAACGGCAAGGAATATCGCAAACTGCTCGAACCATTGACCGAAGAGCTGGTCGGCATGGCGCGCTGGGCGCGAACGACTGGCGCCCGGATCGTGGTGTTGTTCGAAGGACGCGATACCGCGGGCAAGGGCGGCGCGATCACTGCAGTTCGAGACAAGCTCAATCCGCGCCAATGCCGCACCGTCGCACTGGGCAAGCCGACCGACGACGAGCGCGGCCAATGGTATTTCCAGCGTTATGTCCGGCACCTCCCAACTTCGGGCGAGATCGTGCTGTTCGACCGGAGCTGGTACAATCGCGCCGGCGTCGAAAAGGTGATGGGCTTCACCCCGGAAGACCAGGTCCAGCGCTTTCTCGAGCAGGTGCCGGTGTTCGAGAAGATGCTGGTCGAGGATGGCATCCTGCTGTTCAAATACTGGCTCACCACCGATCAGGACAAGCAGGAAGAGCGGCTGAAAGAACGGCTTGACGACCCGCTCAAGCGTTGGAAGCTTTCGCCGATCGACCTTGCTGCACGTGAGCAATACGACGCCTACACCGAAGCGCGCGAAGCGATGTTGCGGGCGACTCACACGCCCTATGCGCCCTGGACGCTTGTCGACTTCAACGACCAGAAGCGCGGCCGCCTGTCGCTGATCCGTAACCTGCTCGATCGCTTGCCCGACACCCATGTCGAACCGCCTGCGATCGAGTTTCCCGATCTCGATCGTGAGCCCACAAACGAAAGCTATGCCGTGATGAAACCGATCGGGAACTATCCCATCCCCGATTGACCCGGCGCCCTTTTTGATATAAACATGATATCATATTTATATCAGGAGGGATTTATGTCCGACAACACCCATGCGATGGCCTCGAGCAGGGAGCGCCCCGGCTTTGCCTATAACGGCTACGTGATGCTGATCGCATTGCTGGCCATTGTCGCATTCTGCGCCGCATTCTTCGTGACCGGGATGGGGCCGACGCTTGGTCCGGCGATCGGATTGCCGGTGCTTATCCTGTCGGTGCTCGCCTTCGTGCTGATCTCGATCGGCTTTTTCATGGTCCAGCCCAACCAGGCGGTCGTGATAACCCTGTTCGGCGAATATCGCGGGACGGTCCGTTCCGAAGGTCTGCAGTGGATCTGGCCGTGGATGGGCAAGAAGAAGCTCAGCGTTCGCGCGCACAACATCCATTCCGACAAGGTCAAGATCAATGATTTGCGCGGCAACCCGATCGAGATTGCCTGCAATGTCGTGTGGCGCGTCTCGGATACGGCGCAGGCGGTATTCGATGTCGACGACTACAAGGAATTCGTGAACATCCAGATCGAAGCGGGCTTGCGCACGGTCGGCGCCCGGCACCCCTACGACGACATGTCGGACGAAGATGAGACGACGCTGCGCGGCAGCGCCGATGTGGTCAACGCCGAACTGATCGAGGAACTCAACGACCGCTTGAAGGTCGCGGGCATCCTCGTCGACGAAGCGGGCTTGACCCACCTTGCCTACGCGCCGGAAATCGCCGGAGCGATGCTGCGCCGTCAGCAGGCGGACGCCGTCATCGCGGCCCGGAAGAAGGTCGTTATCGGCGCCGTCAGCATGGTCGAAGACGCTCTCGAAAAGCTCTCCGGCGACGGAATCGTCGAACTCGACGACGAACGCCGCGCGACGATGGTTTCGAACCTGATGGTCGTGCTGTGCGGAGACCGCGAAGCGCAGCCGGTGGTCAACGCCGGGACGCTCTACCAGTAAACGGGGCCAGCGAAGGAGGCAGCGATGGCTGCACCCGGAAAGAAGGCATTCGCATTGCGGCTCGATCCGGCGGTTCACGCCGCGATCGAGCGGCTGGCGGCGGCAGAATTGCGATCGGCCAACGCCGAGATCGAATTCCTGTTGCGCGAGGCGCTGAAGGCGCGCGGGATCGAAGTTGATCGCACCAGGCCACCACGGCGGGGGCGTCCGCCGAAGGATCGAGGAGACGCAGTTTGAACTCGAACGAAGATCCGTGGTTTGCGCCCAAGCGCTTCGGTTACGGCGCTGGCCTGCCGATTGCATGGCAAGGCTGGGCGGTTACGGTCGCCTATGTTGTTGCGATGGTTCTGACTGGGCTGATGCTTGAGCGCAGTCCGGTCGAATTCTGGCCTGTCGCCGTTGGGTTGATGGTCGTGACGACGATCGCATTTGTCCGCTTGGCCAAGGCGCGCACGAGCGGGGAATGGCGCTGGCGCAGCGGTGAGGAAGACTGATTGCTAGGTTGCGGCAGTCGCCTTGGTTACCTGCCGACCGTCCGAGGCAAAGGCTCCCAGTTCGCAAACCCCCTCGCTCTGTCTCATGACCAGGTGGAGCGGTTCGTCGGCGATAGCGGGCGAGACCCCGCGAAACTTGAAGCGCGTGAGCCGGTTGTCACCCAATTCGCTCGCCGCCAGCTGTAGCAGGAGGCTGGCCGTCAGCGGTCCATGCACCACCAGTCCGCGATACCGTTCGACCTCGCGCGCATAGGGCAAGTCGTAGTGGATGCGGTGCGAGTTGAACGTCAGCGCCGAATAGCGGAACAGCAGGCGGGGATCTGGGACAAGCGTGCGGTAAGAGTCCCATGCCGAAGGATCGAATGTGCCCTCACCGGTTGCCGGCGGGCCGAGAGGCGTGTCTGCAGCAGCCGCCTCTCGGTACACCAGCGTCTGCGTCTCAACCACGGCAAGCGTGCTGTTCGCTTTGATTCTGTGTTCGACGTCCACGAAGGCGAGCCTGCCGCTTGAACCATTCTTCTCGCTTATCGCGGTGATCTCGCTGGACCGCTCGATCGCTGCGCCTGCAACAATTGGAGCATGAAACTCGATTGCGCTTGAGGCCCACATTCGGCGCGGCAACGAGAACGGCGGCAAGAAGCTATCCGGCCCGTCGTCTCGCAAGGGATGACCATCCTCGCCCAGTTCGGCAGTCGGGTTCTTGGGCGCACACAGGGCAAAGTGAATGCCCTGAGGCATGATCATCGGCTCCGGCGCAGGAAGATCGAAGGTGGCAAGCCAACGCACGACGAGCGCGCCATTCAGTCGATCCGTTGCGTGGATCCTGCGTCCTATCCACTCATCGAATTTCACGCCGCCCGCTCGAACACGGCTGCGATGCCCTGTCCGCCGCCGACGCACATGGTCTCAAGCCCAAAGCGGACTTCGCGACGATGCATTTCGGCGGCCATGTCGGCCAGGATCCGCCCGCCGGTCGCGCCGATGGGATGGCCGAGCGAAATGCCCGAGCCATTGACGTTCAGGATTTCGCGACGGCTGTCATCCTCCGACCAGCCCCATCCTTTGAGCACCGCGAGCACCTGGGGTGCGAAGGCCTCATTCAGTTCGACCAGCCCGATATCGTCCCATGAATAGCCGCGCCGTTCGAACAGCCGCTCGACCGCCGGGACCGGTCCGATCCCCATTCGTGATGGGTCGCAGCCCGCCGCCGCCCAGCCGTCGAAGAACAGCGTCGGCTGCAAGCCCAGCTCGTCAAGCTTTTCTTCGGCCACCACCAGGCATGCTGCTGCCGCGTCGTTTTGCTGGCTGGCATTGCCGGCCGTGACGATCGCTTCCGGATCGCGCTTCAGGTCGATTGCGCGCAGCTTGCCGAGCGACTCCATCGAGGCATCCGCGCGGTAGCCTTCATCGTGATCGAAGGTCACCGGATCGCCGCGTCGCTGCGGCACAGCGACCGGGACGAGGTGATCATCGAACTTGCCCGCTTCCCACGCAGCAGCCGCGTTCCGATGCGAACGAACTGCAAATGCGTCGGCCTGCTCGCGGGTGATGTCGTAATCCTTGGCGAGGTTTTCCGCGGTTTCGATCATCCCGGTGATGATTCCGAACCGCTCGATCGGCTGGCTCATCAGTCGCCCGCGCGACAGGCGGTCGTGCAATGTGATGTCGCCCATCCGCGCCCCGCCACGTCCTTGTAGCGTGTAGTGTTCGACATTCGACATGCTCTCGCACCCGCCGGCAACGACGACATCGGCCATGCCGGTCTCGACCATCATCGCGGCGTTTGCGACCGCTTGCAGGCCCGATCCGCAACGTCGGTCGAGCTGGTATCCCGGCACTTCCAGCGGGAGATCGGCGGCGAGCCAGGACCAGTGCCCGATCGCAGGCGCCTCGGCATTGCCGTATCCTTGCGAGAACACGACATCATCTACGCGGGCCGGATCGATGCCGGAGCGCTCGATCAGGGCTTTGAGGATAATCGCGCCCAGCTCTCCAGCGTTCAGGCTGGAGAGCCCACCCAGGAACTTGCCCACCGGAGTGCGGAGCGGCGAAACGATGGCAGCGCGTCTGGTCATTCTTCAAATCTCCGTTCGTGTCGAGCGCAGTCGAGACACGCTGGCGCCAACGGTTCTCGACTGCGCTCGAACCGAACGGCTGATTGTTACCGGTGTTGGTCCGAAAGTGCCACCGTTCCGGCATCCACCAATTTGCCGATCGCCCCGCTCGAAAGGCCTAGCCGTTCGGCCAGCACTTCCTCCGAATGCTGGCCGAGATAGGGTGCGGGGGCCGGATCACCGGCCTCCCGGGCTGGCAGGTTGGCAAAGCTGCGGGTGGCGGGATACTTGAACCCGGATGGGTTGGCGGGCGAGGGTCCGAACAGCGGATTGTCGGCGACCAGCACCGGATCGTTCGCCGCCTCGTGCGCGGTGCGATAGCGTTCATAAGTACAGCCATTGGCGGCCATGCGCGCTTCGAGCGCTTGGTAGTCGTGGCTTCCCGCGACCTGCTGGAACAGGTCGAACAGGGCGTGGCGATGCTCGAAGCGCGGGCGGTCGCCATCGGCAAACTTCACCCCGACTTCGGCTTCCAGCTGCCCTATCGGCGTCGCCAGGCCGAATGCTTCGACCAGCCCGGCCCATTGCTTGGCCGTGAGCGCGGCAACCATGAACCGCACGCCGTCCTTGCTGCGGAAATCGCGCCCGAACGCGCCCCAGATGGCGTTGCCGAGCCGTTCGCGATCGCTCCCGCGATAGAGCATCTCGGCCATCATGCCCGAATTGGCGACCGTTCCAATCGCCACATCGCCAAGCGGCACGCGCACTTCGCTGCCCTCGCCGGTCGCGTCGCGGTGACGGAGCGCCGCGAGCAGGGAGAAGGCGCAATAGGCGCCGGTGATGAAGTCCCAGGCCGGGAGCACCTGGTTGACCGGCGGCGCGGTTGCCATCTCCCATTCTTCCGGCCCAGTCATCAACGGGTAGCCGGAGGCGGCGTTGACCGTGAAATCCATCGCCTGGCGTCCGTCATGCCAGCCCATGATCCGCACCGATGTCATGTCGGGCGAACTATCGGGTTGCGCCGCTTTCATCGCTGCATGGCTGAGGAAGCTCTTCTCGGGCAGGTTGGTGATGCAATTGCCGGTCGTCGCGGCGAGCGCGACGCAGATTTCGCGCCCTTCGCCCGAGCGCAGGTCCAGCGCGACCGATTTCTTGGCGCGGTTGAGGTTCTCCCAACTGAGGGAGCGCCCTTCCCTGGTAAGCATGTAGCGGTCGTAATCGAGCCCGCCCGCCTTGTGATCGACGCGGATCACCTCCGCGCCCATCTGTGCGCAATAGAGGCCCGCTGTGGGCGAAGCGACGAAACTGGATACTTCGATGATCGAGAGGTCGTTGAGAAGATTGTACATTTGAGTCCCTGGAGCGTGCGGGTGGCCCGGCGGCTTTCGGCGGATGCCGAAAGCCTCTCATTCAACCATTCACGGCTTCCCATTCGCGCAGCATGTGCTTGGCGATCTGGAGCTGCAGGATCTGGGTTGTGCCTTCGTAGATGCGATAGATGCGGGCGTCGCGATAGAACCGCTCGGCGTCGTATTCGGCGAGATAGCCTGCGCCGCCATAGATCTGCACCACGCGATCGACCACGCGTCCGCACATCTCGCTGGCGAAGACTTTGAACGCGGCGGCCTTGGTGATGATATTTTCACCGCGATCGGCGCGCTCGGTCACGTCGCGCATCATGCATTCGGCGGCATAGATCTCTGTTTCGCTGTCGGCGAGCATCGCCTGGATCAGCTGGAACCGTGCAATCGGCTCACCGAAGGCCTTGCGTTCATTGGCGTAGCGCAGAGCGCTGTCGAGCGCTCGGCGAGCATAGGCGGTTGCGGCCGCTCCGACCGAAATTCGGCCATTGTCGAGGCTTTGCATCGCGAAGCGGAAGCCTTTGCCGGTTTCTCCGCCGAGCAGCGCGTCGCCGGGCACTTTCACATCGTCGAGCATGATGTCGGAAATGTGCGAGCCCGATTGCCCCATTTTCTTGTCGGGCGATCCGGTCGAAACCCCCGGAGCGTCCATCGGTACCAGGAATGCGCTGACATGGGCATTCTTGGGCAAGGCGTCCTTTTCGGTGCGCGCCATGATCAGCGCCACATCGGCGTGCGGGGCATTGGTGATGTAGCG
>CAZJZO010000047.1:0-23384 GCA_964550495.1 uncultured Porphyrobacter sp.
GGATCCTCCGCTTCAGTCGAAAGCCTGACATCCGATAGGCGCGCCTGACTTTCGCTTCCTGCTCTCCGGCCAACAGGCCGGACAGGACAAGGTTCCCTTTTGCCGAAACGGCTTCCGAGAAGTCTGGAGCAAGCTCGATCAAGGGGCCGGCAAGAATGTTGGCAATCAAGAGATCGTACGGGCCACGAACCTCAAGCAGCGGATCGGCCATGCCATCGGCGATGACCATGGTCATGGCTCCGGGTTGCGGCCCGAGCCTGACCTCGTTGAGCTTGGCATTCTCTTCTACAACCGGAGCACAAACAGGATCGATATCGGACGCGGTGGCGCGTGCGTGCGGCCACAGCGCAAGCGCGGCAAAGGCCAGCAAACCGGTTCCGGTTCCGATATCGGCGATGTCGCGAACGCTCGCGCCATTACGCTTGAGTGTTGCCAGCATTTCCAGACATCCAGCGGTGGTCTCATGCTGGCCCGTGCCAAACGCAAGGGCGGCGGGGATCACAAAATTCACTGCATCCGGATCCGGCTCGTGATCGGGAGTGTGAACATGGAACGGACCGGCCCGGATCGGCTCTGTGCCCTGCTGTGACAGCGCGACCCAATCTTCATCGGCAAGCTTCTCAACCGTGATCTTTGGCACTTTGCTGTCGAACAGGCTGGCAAGCGCTCCGGTTTGGTCGGAGCCGGGCTCGTGCGGATACCATGCCTCGAGCACCCAGTCCTGAGGCCTGTCCTCGCTCATTTCGCGTCCGGCGATGACCAGTTCAGGATCCCAATCCTCGATCTCGTCATGCGCGAGCAGTGCGGTTTGCACGACCTTTTTGGGTGCCGGCGCACTGAGCTTCCAGCTTGTGGTCATTCGATATTCGCCTCCGCTTTAAGGCGCGCATCGAGTCGCTGGGACACGCGGTTTGAATAATTCTTGCAGGACATGCCGCCTACCAATGAGCCTGTTGAGGCTCGTTGTTGCATAAAGCTCGCTGATGGATGAGGCGTTAGTAGGATATCGCATTCGAGTTTCGCCAGCCGCTCAAGGCCGGCGCGATATTCGGCAATGTACTCGGGGTGCTCGGAGAACTTGTAGTCGTCGCGGCTCACTGGAGACAGGCTGTCGGCGTAGACAATTGTTTTGCAGTCGCTTCCATCGCAGCTGGTCCATTGCCAGGTGAGCGCTCCGGGCGTGTGTCCTGGTGTTGCGACGACGGTAAAGTCGATATTGGCAAGGGTCAGGACATCACCGTCCGATACCGTTTTCGATATGTCCGGTTGCTCAAGCGGGTCATGCATGCCGAATTGCGGATCGCGCGGGTCCATTTGACCTGTGAAGGATATTTTTGCTTCGTCGGCGATTATGACTTCGGCGCCGCTGCGACGCTGGAACTCCGCGACGCCTCCCACATGATCGTAATGTTCATGGCTTCCCAGGATCCACCCGATTTTGCGAGGCTCGACGCCAACTCGAGCCAGGTTTGACTGGAGCGTCGGGGCAAACTCGACTTCCGCAGTATCGAACAGGATGGCTTGCTCGGAACCCAGCACAACCAGCGCGGTAATGCCACAGCTGCCGACATAATACGTGTTTCCGTGCACCTGGAAGACCGGTGAAGGCTTGCGCCAGTCGTCCCAGGGTTTGCAATCTCGAGCGAAGGCTTGCACGTCGTCGAGATCGTTCGGCTGGGCGTCGGACACAGTCGTGCATGAACCGACCGAGCCCAGCACAACCACCGAAAGAAGTAGCGATTTAGCGGACATAGCTGGCGCCATTGGCGTCGATTACGGCCCCCGTCATGCTCGCTGGGGCATCGAGTGCACAGAATGCGATAATTCGAGCGATCTCTTCCGGCGTAGCGACACTGCCCAGAGGAATGTCTGCGAGCAATCCCGCGCCTCCGCGGCTTTCAAGATAGTCCCCTGCCATGGCGGTGTCAGTAAATCCTGGAGCTATCGCAAAGCTGAATATGCCTTCGGCTGCATAGGCGCGGGCGATGGTCTTGTGCATCGCGACCATGCCGCCCTTGGCCGCCGCGTAATGCCAATGGGCGGGGGAATCGCCGCGATAGGCTGCTCGGCTGGCGACATGGACAAGCCGACCACCTGTGCCGCGGGTCTGCCAGTGGCGAATGGCAAACCGGCTCAATTGCGCTGCGGCGGTGAGATTGATCCGGAGCGTGTCTTCCCAGGCATCGAGCCATTCGATGTCCGAGCGGTCCAGCCGGTTGGCCTCGAACAGCCCAGCATTGTTCACGATCGCGTCGATCTGGCCGTCGCATCGATCCAATGCCTCATTCCACAGTTCTTGCACCGCAATCGGATTGGCAAAATCGGCAGCGATCGTTTCGTCGTCGCTCGCGCGGGTGGCATGGCCGATAACACTCACGCCGCGCTGGCTCAGCGCCTCGCGGGCTGCCGCGCCTATCCCGCGGCTCGATCCGGTGACGAGAATGTAGCTCATGCAAGACTCTATCCAAAACTTTGCAACCGGAGTCGAGCGTTGGCGGCTTGCCTCATGCGTGCGGTTCGCTAAGTGGAACATGCAAACACACGTTTGGACGGGATATTCATGAGCCAGAGACCGCTTTCGCCGCACCTCCAGATATGGCGCTGGGGGCCGCACATGTTTGTATCGATCCTGCACCGCGCAACGGGCGACGGGATGGCGCTTGTGGGGCTTGCGCTGCTGGTTTGGTGGCTGGGCGCGCTAGCGAGCGGGCCGGAGGCTTATGCAACATTCACCGAACTGATGACGACGCCAGTCGGTTATGTCGTGCTGGTTGGCCTTTCCTGGGCATTCTTCACTCATATGATGAGCGGACTCAGGCACTTCGTGCTCGACATCGGTGCAGGTTACGAACTCGATACCAATCGGATGTGGTCAATCGCTTCGCCTGTGATTGCGGTGCTTCTGACCGGTGCATTCTGGGTATTTCTTCTCTTCCCAAAGGGAGCGCTGGCATAATGGGTAACGGCACATCTATCGGCAAAGTGCGAGGGCTGGGCTCCGCCCACGAAGGCGCCCACCACTGGCTGATCCAGCGCTTCACTGCGATCGGCAATCTGGTCCTGATGAGCTTCCTGCTGGTCAGCTTTCTCGCGTTGGGCGACCTTAGTCATTCGACTGTCAGTGCCTGGATTGCGCAGCCGATCCCCGCCACGGCCATGATCCTTCTGATCGTCAGCCTGTTCTGGCACGCCCGCCTGGGTCTGCAGGTTCTGATCGAGGACTACATCCACGACGGCGGATCGAAATTTGCGCTGCTCGCAGCGCTCAATCTTGCAGTTATCGGCGGCGGCGCCTTTGCGATCTTCAGCGTCGTGCGCCTCGCTCTTGGAGTTTCAGCGTAATGGCCAGTGCACCTGCCAATGATGGCGGACCCGATCTGAAGGGCGCGTACAAGATCATCGACCACACCTATGATGTTGTGGTTGTGGGAGCTGGAGGTTCTGGCCTGCGCGCGACGATGGGCGCAGCCGAAGCCGGTCTCAAGACCGCCAATATCTCAAAGGTTTTCCCAACCCGTTCGCACACGGTGGCTGCACAGGGCGGGATCGCGGCGAGCCTCGGCAACAACACCCCCGATCACTGGACCTGGCACATGTACGACACCGTCAAGGGTTCGGACTGGCTGGGCGATCAGGACGCGATCGAATATCTCGCACGTGAAGCCCCTGCGGCAGTGTACGAACTGGAGCATGCCGGTGTTCCGTTCTCGCGCAACGAAGACGGTACGATCTACCAGCGCCCGTTCGGCGGGCACATGCAGAATATGGGCGAAGGCCCGCCGGTGCAGCGCACCTGTGCCGCCGCCGACCGCACCGGTCACGCTATGCTCCATGCGCTGTATCAGCAGAGCCTCAAATACGACGCCGACTTCTTCATCGAGTACTTCGCTCTCGACCTGATCATGGCTGACGTCGACGGTGTGCGCTCGTGCGTCGGCGTGATGGCGATGTGTCTCGATGACGGGACGATTCACCGCTTCCGTGCGCAGAGTGTGGTGCTCGCAACCGGCGGTTATGGCCGCTGCTATTACACCGCAACTTCCGCGCACACCTGCACCGGAGATGGCGGCGGCATGGTGCTGCGCGCCGGCCTGCCTTTGCAGGACATGGAATTCGTCCAGTTCCACCCGACCGGCATTTACGGCGCAGGCGTACTTATCACTGAAGGCGCGCGCGGGGAGGGCGGTTACCTCACTAATTCCGAAGGCGAGCGCTTCATGGAGCGCTATGCTCCTTCGGCGAAAGACCTGGCATCGCGCGACGTCGTGAGCCGTTCGATGGCTCTGGAAATGCGCGAAGGGCGAGGCGTAGGCGACGACGGCGATCACATCCACCTGCACCTGGATCATATCGACCCCAAGGTGCTGGCCGAGCGCCTGCCTGGTATCACCGAGAGTGGCAAGATCTTTGCCGGGGTCGACCTGACCCGCGAAGCGCTGCCGGTGACGCCAACGGTCCATTACAATATGGGCGGTATCCAGTGTAACTATCACGGGCAGGTGGTGACGGTCGGACCCGATGGCGATCCCGACACCGTCGTGCCGGGCCTCTACGCAGTAGGCGAGGCGGCCTGCGTCTCGGTCCATGGCGCAAACCGCCTCGGCTCGAACTCGCTGATCGATCTCGTCGTGTTCGGACGTGCGACCGGGCTACACCTCAAGGACAACCTCACGGCAGGCGCGAGCCAGCCCGAATTGCCGAGCGACAGCGCCGACTTTGCGCTGACCCGACTTGACCACTTCCGCTATGCTGAGGGTGGTTCGCCCACTGCCGCGATCCGCGCCGACATGCAGAAAGCGATGCAGAAGCACTGCGCCGTGTTCCGCGATCAGGCGCTGATGGACGAAGGCGTGCAGAAGCTCGCCGACCAGAACAAGCGGATGGAGGATATCCATGTCTCCGACAAGTCGTTGATCTGGAACAGCGACCTGATCGAAACGCTCGAGCTCGACAACCTGATGGCCCAGGCGAACGTGACGATGGCTTCGGCGGCGAACCGAAAGGAAAGCCGCGGTGCACACGCGCACGAGGACTATCCTGATCGCAACGACCAGGAATGGATGAAGCACACCGTCGCCTGGTTCGATGGCTGGGGCGGCCGCGGCTCGAACATCCGTTTGGATTATCGTCCGGTGCACGAATACACGCTGACCGACGATGCCGAGTATATCGAGCCGAAGGCGCGGGTCTATTGAGCTGAGGCCAAACGTTCTATTCCTCGAACGGCCCATACGCGTAGTCGCAGCGTCCCGAACGCTCACGAAACTCATCCGATAGCTCGGCATCGGGATTGAGCGAATTGTTTGCGGCCAGGGCGATTTCGAGATCGATCCGACGCGCTATGATATCCTCGGTCGCGGCGCGGGTTGCGAGTTCGATGCCCGGACCGTTTTCCCCCAAGGTCTGGCTGAAATTGCTTGGCGAGTACGTCGAACGACGGATGCAATAGGGACTCGCTTCGCGGTCAATAATGCTTCGATGCGTGCCGGAGAAAGTGGTGTTTACGGCAGATCGAATGGGCGCTTCACCGCAATTGGGCGGCGTTTTTCCGAGCTCGGCGTCGTGAGTCCCCGAAGCCAGCTGCACATCGATCCGCAGCCGTCCCGGCACGTCGTCGCCTTCTGCGCCCAGGATCATTGTGGCCGGCACGTCGATGACCTGATCTGAAAGGGTGAACAGCCCAGCATCGGCAATATTGTTCGGCGTGCAGTCGTCGTTGTCGGAATTCAATGGATCGATAAAGATGTCAGCGACGTCGCCTTCGATCGTGCAATCGAGTTCGGTGCCGTTGCCCGTCTGCACCGCCGCAAATGCACAGCTGGTTTCGACTACAGGTGGCTCTTCGTTTTCGGTTGTCTGGGTTTCGCCGCATCCGGCGGTTGTGATGAGAATTACGGCAACAGATGCCATCGGCAGCCCGGTGCGATTCGAAATTCGTTTCATGGTCAATTCCTTCGTCGGTTGCGCGATCCGAAGGAGAGTTATCTGTTCTAATGAGCGTGATGATAGAGATCGGAAGAGTGGTCACATTGTAGAAATTGGCCGTGTTTGAAGTCTGTCGCTTCGATACAATCTGGTGGGAGATGGCGTGACTGCCGAGTGTCGAAGATGCCTCGCTGTGAGTTGACGAGCGGTGCCAATTGAATGCACTGAGGGTGCAAATGGTCAGACGCGCACTTCTCGCTTTCAGCGTGGCAGCTTTTCTTGCTTCGCCAGTGCCCGCAGATGATGCGGTGCCATCGTCCAATCCCAACCAACCGCCGCCGCACACCCTGCCGTTTCCGAATCTTGCGACCGGTGAAAGCCGCGAGGAGGCGCGTGCCAGTCTTGCGCTCGGGCCGCAGATGCAGCGTGGGCTTTCCGCTGCCGAAATCCTCGACCAGCGCCGCCGTCTCGATGCCGAACTCGCCAAGTTGCAGCCGCAGCGACCGGGCACGGTCGATGCTTTTGTGCTTTCGATCGCACTCGACAGCGATCCGGTGTTTGCGCGCGAAGCGCGCGAGGCGGGACGGGTATTGGCGCGGCGCTATGACGGGGCAGGCCGGACTCTGACGCTCGCTGGACCCGATGGCCAGCGCAACGACTTGCCGCAAGGCTCGATCGACGCCCTGATCCTCAGTCTCGCCAAGATCGCCGAGGTGATGGACACGGAGGAAGACGTGCTGGTGATGTATTCCACCAGCCACGGGCTCGACCTTGGGTTGGCCTACCATTACGGCGACACCGGCTATGGCATTCTCAGCCCGCAGCGTTTCGCATCCGTGCTTGAGGAGCTTGGCATCGAGAAGCGTCTGCTAATCCTCAGCGCCTGTTTTTCCGGCGTGTTCGTCCCGGAATTGGCGAGCACCGATACGGCCATTCTCACCGCTGCCGCAGGCAATCGCACCTCATTCGGGTGCGAGGCGGAGAACGATTGGACCTTTTTTGGCGATGCAATGATCAACCGCGCGCTGCGAAAGCCGCAAAGCCTGCAGGAAGCTTCTCAGGAAGCGAACCGCTCGGTCGCGACGTGGGAATCCGAACGCCGCCTGCTTGCCTCGCTGCCGCAAACCTCGATCGGCGATGGCGCACTGGGATGGCTTGCCGATCTCGAAGCACGCATGCCTCAAACCGCAACGGAACCGGTCGGTCGCCCGGCCAACAGCGATTAATCCGCTGCAGGCTCCAACCGCCGAGCATTTGTAATCACGACGGGTTCGGCCAGCATCTGACCTTTCATCCATCCTTCGCCGGCATCGGGATCGACCTGCTGTGCATGGATCGTTTCGACAACCGCCATGCCTTCGATCACGTATCCGAACACTGCATAGCCATTCTTCCAGACCGGATCGTCGGACTCGGGTTTGGCGTCGAGGCCGATCTGGTCCTGCACCATGATCGAGAAGTCGCCGTTGGCGGTGCCCGGTTCGCCCATCGCCATCGAAAGCGCGCCGCGCGTATGGCTCAGCCCAGTCTCGTTGGTTGGCTCATGCTCGATACCGGGGAGAACGCGCTTGGGATCCCACTGCGTGCCGCCCTGGATCAGCCCGTTCGGTTGAGGATCCCACTCGGTGCGCATCGCCCGGTAGAACTCGGTGCCGTCCAGGCGGCTCTCATCGACATAGCGCAGGAAATTTGCGGCGGTGATTGGTGCACGTTCGGTTTCAAGCCGCACCGTGATATCGCCCAAGGTCGTCTCCAGCACGATGTCGACGGTCTCGTATTCGGTCACCGGTTCGGGCTCTTCGACTGGACCGGTGGGGATTGGCGGAGGGGCGATTTCGGCTCCCTTCACTTCGAATTTCATCAGCAGGTTTCTTTGTCTGCCTGAGAAGTTGTTGTCGGAAGCAAGGTACAAGTATGTCTTCCCATAGTGCTGCCGCACCGCGATGCCTTCGAAATTGTCCAGTGTCAGCGGCGGTTGCAGCTCGGCCAGGACGCGGGTTTCGTTGCTCGGCGACAGCTCGACTATCCCGGCACGGTTGCCATAATCCGGTCGGTAGCTGCGGAACAAGACATAGCAGGTTCCATCCAGCAAGCAGGTCGCATCGGTTGGCACGCCACCATGTTCGGCAAGAGCGGGCGGCGCCTTGAGTTCGAACGGCGTTGATGCTTCGGTCGCCACCCGCAGGCAATTGTTGGTGCCTGGATTGGCTTGTTCGGCGCAGATCAGCGCGCCGCCTTCATAACTGGCAATTGTCTCCATTCCGCCATTCTCGGTCATCCCGAGCGAGGCTGGATCGATCTTGATCGGTCCTTCGGTCGCTTCGCCGTCGATCGCGGCATAGCGCCAGACCCGGTGATCGCGCTCGAACGCGACCAGCCATCCGCCATCGGGCGCAAGGGTGATGGCTTCTGCATCGGCTTCATTCTTGCGCTTGAGCTTCTTGCCCTTGAGGTTGAGCAGCGGTCCACCCGACACAGTCAGGACATCCACGATCCGCGTCTGGATTTCGTCCGGGGTGATAGTGAGCCATCGGCCGTCATCGAGAACTGCAAACAAGCGATCCTCATGCCATTCGAGTCCGGAGATTCCGCCGAGCTTGTATTCGCCCGGCTCGATTACGACGCCGCCGCGGTAACTGAGTTCACCGACATCCTCGGTGTCCGGGGCAGCCGGATCGAGCGCGATTTGTTCGGTCAGCGGCAGCACGTCGTCCTGCGCGAAGGCTGGATGGGCCACGATGCAGGCAAGGGCGGCGAAAAGTGTCGTTTTCCAAGTCATTGAACCCACCATATCGGTCGTTTGTCGACAAGCAAGCGGCGTAGGGCATTGTTCATACAGGCTTCATGTTTACAACCGTAGTCGTTGTGCCTACAAACGTAATCGTGAGCAGGTGAGGAGGAAGCCCGTGTCCGATTCCGACGATAGCAAGCCTGAGCGTATCAGCGAAGCCGAACACGCCGTCATGGAAGTGTTGTGGGATCGTGGAACAGTCTCTGCCACAGATGTGTGCGACGCGATTTGCGACGAGCGGGGCTGGAGCCTCGCAACCGTGAAAACTCTGCTTTCGCGCCTGGTCCAGAAGCAAGCGATTTCGACCCGCCCGGACGGTCGCCGCTTTCTCTACAGTCCGATAATTGAACGAGCAGACTATGTTGGCGGAGAATCGCGCCGTCTGGTCGATCGTCTGTTTGGCGGAAAGGCCGCCTCGCTGGTCGCTCATCTCGCCGAAACCGAAGCGTTGAGCGAAGACGATCTCGCCGAAATCGAAGCCCTTCTCAAGGAGCTGAAGCAATGACGGACTGGCTATTCGATACGCTTCTCTGGACCGCAGCGCTGATCGCGCTGGTGTTGATGATCCGCCGTCCGGTAGCGCGCTGGCTCGGGCCGCAAACGGCCTATGCGCTGTGGGCGATCCCGGTCTTGCGACTGATCCTGCCGCCGATCCAATTGCCAAGCTGGCTCGCGCCAGAGCCGGCGGCGGTTGCCAGCGAGAATGCATTCACTTTCCAAATCCTCGACCCTGCCACTCCAGTTGCGACACAAGAGGCCGTTGCGGGTTCGATGGAGGCGGCGTCCGGTGTGACCGCGCCCATTACCCCGCAGACCGTGCTCGATGTCGTTCCATGGCTGGAGCTCGGTCTTGTTGCATGGTTCACCGGCGCCGCCATTTTTCTGTACCTGCGCTTTGCCGCCTATTTCCGGCTGCGTGGGGAATTGCTTGAAGAGGCTCGAGAAGTGGGCCGGGCAGGCAAGATCCGCCTCATCGAAACGCCAGGGACGCAAGCGCCGCTGGCCTTCGGGGTGCTCGACCCCGTCATTGCGATGCCCGAAGGGTTCATGGCGCAACCCGATCGCATGGCCCGCGACCTCGCGCTTGCGCATGAAATGGCGCATCACAAGGGCGGCGACTTGCTGATCAATATCGCCGTGCAGCCGCTCTTCGCGTTGCATTGGTGGAACCCGCTCGGTCGCTATGGCTGGCTTGCACTGCGGCGCGACCAGGAAGCAGCCTGCGATGCGCGGGTGGTTGCAGCCAAGCCTGCGGAAGACCGCGCTGCCTACGCCAACCTAATTGCCAGTTTTGCCGCCGGGCCGAATGTGGCGCTCGCCGCCCCGATGGCGTGCCCCGTGCTCGGCGACAAGTCTATTGTTCACCGTTTAAGGAGCTTGACCATGTCCGACCAAACCCCCCGCCGCCGAATTGCCGGACGAGCTTTGTTAGGTGTGGGTGTGCTGGCGCTGCCGCTGACCGCTTCGATCAGCTACGCGGAAAGTCAGGCGCCTGAGCCACCCGCGCCGCCTGCAGCCCCCAGCGTTAGTGCCGTGGCTCCTGCGCCGCCTGCACCGCCAGCTCCACCAGCCCCCGCACTGGCTCAGACGATCGTGACCGTCGATCCCGATACCGGGGAAGAGCGCAAGATCGAAGTCGATGTCGATGATGAGGTGATAATCATCAAGAACGGCGACGACGACGTGAAGGTCGAGAAGATCATCAAGGACAGGAAGGGCAAGAAAGACAAGCGCGTTACCAACCGGACCCAGAATATCCGGATCGTCAATCGCGGGCAGAAGATGAGCCGCGAGGAAATGGACGAGATCATGGAAGAAGTGCGTGCAAGCCTGGCAGAAGCGGAGAAGGAACTCGATCGGGTTCCCGTGCTGATCCAGGAAGCGCTGGTCGAGGTTGAAAACGCGCAAGGGCAACACGGACGCACGGTCGTCAAAATGGATTGCCGCGGCGACAAGGACGAAGTTGCGCATGTCGAGGAGCTCGAAGGCCAGGTCCGCAAGGTCTATATCTGCCAGACGAAGGTGATGGCCCACGCTCTGGAAGGTCTTAAGGAAGCGCGTAAGGCAATCTCCAAGAATCGCGAGATCCAAGCCGAAATGCGTGATCGCGTTCTGGACTCGCTCGATGAACAGATCGACGCGTGGGAGAAGAATATCGAGACCTGATCCAGTTGGTTCGACGTAGTCGAAGCGAGGCGGCGGGGGCTTTTGGGGCTTCCGCCGCCTTCATTTTTGCAGTTCAGTTGAAATTCAGTTCATCGCTCACAGAGAACGGTTCGTCTCAGATGGAGGAGGACGAACGATGTCAGGTGAACGAAGTCCCGGAGTGAAATTGTTATTGGTCGGGTTGATTGGCGCGTTGCTGATCATCCCGCTTGGAATGGTCTATTGGCTGGTAAGCGATCGCCAGCATCAGGCGCGGGTTGCGCAGCAATCCATCACCGCAGGATGGGCGGGCGCGCAAGTCATCGCAGGTCCGGTCCTGGTGGTGCCCTACACGGTCACTCGGACGACCAACGAACTGGTAGACGGCAAGACCGTGACGCGGCGGGTCGAAAGCCGCGAGTTGCTCTATCTTTCGCCAAGCGAGCAAAATCTCGACACCGTCATCGACCCAGAGGTTCGTTCGCGAGGGATAATCCACCAGACGGTCGTGTACGATGCTGCCATCAAGGGTTCGGCGCTGTTCGACATGCCGGAAGATCTTGATCGACTCGGTATCGAACCCGATCAGCTGTTGCTCGATGAAGCGGTAATGCAATTGCCGATCTCCGACCCGCGCGGATTGCAAACCGATGCGACCTTGAGGCTGGGCGAAGAGCGTCTGGACTTGCGCCCGGGCCTCGGCAACAGCCAGTCGGGAACCGGTGTCCATGCGTTTCTGGATTGGTCCGACGGCGGGCAGATCCAGCTCGAATTCGGATACGGGCTGCGCGGGAGCAGCGCCTTCAGCATGGTGCCGCGCGGCGAGGAAACCAATCTGTCGGTGCGCTCGACCTGGCCTCATCCGAGTTTTTCCGGTGGGTTCCTGCCCAGCGAGAACGACCGTGAGCAAAGCGACGAGGGTTTTTCGGCCGAATGGTCGATCTCGAATTTGGCGCTGGGTCAATCGCTGGTGAGCAAATCCGCTCCGACGCTGCCGAGCGCTTACGGAGACCCTGCGGACCCGTACTATGTCGATGAAAACACCGGATCCGGCGACCAGATCGCGACGATCGGGCTGATGGAACCTGTCGATCTCTACAAGCAGGTGGAACGGTCGCTCAAATACGGGTTCCTGTTCATCGGCTTCACCTTCCTCGCATTCCTGATGTTTGACATCGTTGCGGGCGCACGGGTGGCTTCGGCCGAATATCTGCTTACCGGAGCGGGATTGATCCTGTTCTTCGTGATGCTGCTCGCTTTTGCCGAGATGATCGGGTTTGCCTTGGCCTATGTCGTCGCCAGTGCGGCAATCATCGGATTGCTCACCAGCTACAGCGCAGCGGTGCTTGGCGGTTGGCGACGCGCCGGGTTCATCGCGCTGCTCCTGACGGGCCTCTATGCGGTTCTTTACGTCCTGCTTAATCTGGAGACCTGGTCGCTGGTGATTGGATCGCTGATGCTGTTCTTTGCGCTGGCTGGCGTGATGTACGCGACCCGGAATATCGAGTGGTCGAAAGTGAGCCTTGTCGAAGAGCAGGGAGACGTCGAACCAGGAGAAGCTTCCGGAGGAGGTTCCGTGCCGGCCTGATCGCGGCAGATCGGCAACCGGAGGGCTGGGGCAGTTGGTGGACTGCTCCGGCCTTTCTTGTTGTTATCCGCCTACGGGCTGGGGGCGAGGGCGCGCCGGGTATTTGCATCCTCGCTGCAAACCAATCCCCTTGAGAAAGCCGCGACGGACCATTCCGGCTGCGACGGCGGCGCGAAGTTTGCGCTGGTCGCCCGCCGCCCCAGAGACTTCGCGCACAATCCCGCGGAAGGGGATAAGCGAGCCGACCACGCCCTGGGCGATCTTGCCTTCGCTGGGGCTGGTATCGGATTCTCCGACAACGTCGTAATCTCCGCCGAGCGCCTGATCGAGTTCGGCAATCCGGGCCACGATATCGTTGCAAGACGCGAGTCCATCCGATGCGTAGGGGTTTGCCGAAGCCCCGATCAGCACAGGCGGAATGTCCTTGCTGTCGATGTTGAGGTCGCGCAGCGGAGTTCGCGCGACGTCTTCGACATCGGGCTCCTCCTGCTGGACCTGGGCATGTAGCGGCACGCAAGCCAGCGCTGCAGCAATCGCAAGCGCTTTAGTTGAAATCGAAATAGACATCGCATGCTGCGCCATTTGCACTCTCCAATCCGCGCCGTAGCGCCTCCATGCGCTGTTGGCTGGTTCCGTGGGTGAAGTTTTCAGGGTTGATGCGCTGACCTGCGCGGCGTTGCAGCGTATCGTCGCCGATCGCACTGGCAGCACGCAAACCCTCCTGCATGTCTCCCGGCTCGATCAGACTGCGGTTCTTGCCCGCCCACACTCCGGCATAGCAGTCCGCCTGCAACTCCATGCGAACCTGCAGTTGGTTGCGCTGCGAGGGATTGCGCGATTGGATGCTGCGGACCTGATCGGCAATTCCGGTGAGGTTCTGGATATGGTGACCGTATTCGTGCGCCATCACGTAATACCGCGCAAAGTCGCCGCCGGCTCCCATCCGCTGTGCCATCGTGTCGTAGAAGGCGGTGTCGATGTAGATCGTCTGGTCGGCAGGGCAGTAGAACGGGCCCGCAGCGGAAGAAGCATTCCCGCAACCTCGAGTGCTGACCGGACCCGATGGATACAACCGCAGGGTCGGGTCTTGGAACCGGATATTCGCACTCGCAAAGACCGGCGTCCAGGTTTCGTTGAGGCTGGTGAGCGCGTTGCACGCTTCGGTGGCGTATGCGCTGCTGGAACAAACTTGTTCTTCGGTAAGCCCGCCAGTTTGCTCTTGCGCCGTGGTCGGTTGCTGCTGGCCTCCTTCGATCATGCCGATGGTCTGCATCGGATCGACACCGAATACGAGTGCGGCAATGATTGCGATGATGATGGTGCCGCAACCAATGCCGCCGGCGCGTCGTCCTGCACTACCGCGACCTCCGGTTACTTTGATCTTGGAAGTATCGAACCGATTGAGCCTCACTGCCTTTTCCTCCCCAGAACCGCACTTTAGTGCGCGATAGCCTTCGCAATTTGCTGGACAGCGACGAAACGTGCGGCAAAAGCTTCAGGCTGATTACTCACCTGAAGGAGTTGGCGATGTTCCTCAAGGGAAAGCGTGCATTGGTGACCGGTTCCACTTCCGGGATCGGCCTTGCCATAGCCCGTGCCCTTTCCGCGGAAGGCGCGGACGTGGTGCTCAATGGCCTGGGGGACCGGGCCGAGATTGCGGCTCTCGAAAATGAGCTTGGCGCGACGTACAACGACGCAAACCTGCTCGATCCCGCTGCCATCGAAGCGATGATGATGGAAATCGGGGCGGTCGATATTTTGGTCAACAATGCCGGAATGCAGCATGTCTCGCCGGTCGAAGATTTTCCGATCGACAAATGGGACGCAATCATCGCGCTCAATCTTTCGGCGACCTTCCACACCACGAGGCTTGCCGTGCCCGCGATGAAGGACGCGGGCTGGGGTCGCATCATCAACACCGCTTCGGCGCATTCGAAGACCGCTTCGCCATTCAAGAGCGCCTACAACGCCAGCAAGCATGCGGTGGACGGATTCACAAAGACCATCGCGCTGGAACTGGCGCAGACGGGCGTGACGGCAAACTGCATTTCACCGGGCTATGTCTGGACCCCGCTGATTGAAGGGCAAATCCCGGACACGATGGCCGCCCGCGGCCTGAGCCGGGAAGAAGTCATCAACGATGTCCTGCTTGCGAAACAACCGACAAAGAAGTTCGTTCAACCTCACGAGATTGGTGCGCTCGCCGTGTTCCTGTGCCGTGAGGAAGCAGGAAATGTGACCGGGGCAAACTGGAGCATCGATGGAGGCTGGACCGCCGAATGAAGGGCAACGGGGCAAAACTGGGGCTGATTGTTGCGGCAGTGCTGGCGCTTGCAAGTTGTGCCCGCGCTCCATTGGCCACTGTCCCGGCAGAAGAACGTGCCGCAATCGAAGCGAGCCTGCTGCGCGATATCGCAGTGCTGTCCAGCGACGAGTTCGGCGGGCGTCTGCCCGGTTCGCTTGGAGAAGAACGCACGCTCGCCTACATTACGGAAAGATTCCAGGCCGCAGGACTGTCTTCCGGGACGAATGATCCCGGCAGCGCCTGGCGGGCGCCCGTTCGCCTCGTCAGCACCCAGCCAGCCAGCAGCCGATTGGCTTTGAAACGCGGCAGGCGACTGTTTGAAATCGCGCCGGAAAACGGCGCTGCTTTCACGTCGCTGCGCAGAGCCTTGATCGAGGACGCCGAAGTGGTCTTCGTCGGAAGACTGTCCGATCAAGTCAGCGAGGAAGATGTGACCGGCAGGGTAGTCGTGATGCTCGGTGAACCGGGCGTCAGTCCCGAGCGTCGGCGTATCCTTTTTGAAAAGAACCCGTCGGCGATCATTACCGTGGTAGAGAACGATCAGGCTGTAGCCGATGCCAGCGAAACGTTTGATCGAGAACGGATCCTGCTGGCTAGAGATGAAGGGCAGACGCTCTCCGCGTTCATAGCAGAAGAGATGCTTGCCGAGGCGGTGCGGCCGGCGGTTTGGGACGACCTTTTGAAACAGGCGGAAACCGACAGTTTCATTCCGCAAGCACTCGATATCACCGCATCGATCGAAGCGAATTCGATCCGCCGAGAATTCACCAGTTACAATGTGATCGGGAGGCTCGCCGGCAGCGTCCCCAATTCCGGCGCTGTGCTGCTGTTGGCGCATTGGGATCATCTTGGTCAATGCGGCGAGGATGGCGCCGAAGATCTGATTTGCAATGGTGCGGTCGACAACGCCAGCGGGATCGCGGTGATGATTGAGCTGGCTCGGCGACTTGCATCGAGTGGTCCGCACGAACGCGATATTTACTTTCTGGCCACCAGTGCGGAAGAATCGGGATTGCTGGGTGCACGGGCGTTCATCGATGAGCCCGCGCTCCCGCTCGACACAATCGTGGCCGCATTCAATTTCGACACCGTCGCGGTGGCCCCAACTGGCAGCCCGGTCGGCTTTATCGGCGAAGGCCGCACACCGCTTGACCCGTTGGTTCGAGACGTGATGGAACAGGCTGAACGTGAACTCGGCAACCGTGATTTTGCCGAGCAGTTCGTTCAGCGCCAGGATGGTTGGGTGTTTCTGGAAGAGGGCGTTCCGGCAGTGATGCTTTCAACCGCGTTCAGCTCCGAAATCGTTCTCGGCCCCTATCTTTCGCGTGACTATCATCGCGCTTCGGATGAAATCGCCAACATCGAACTTGGCGGTGCCATCGACGACTTGCTGCTGCATCAGGAATTGATCGTTCGGGCGGCAAACACCTCCGCGTTTCCAGCAACTGGCGGATAGGGCGCTTCGCACCCTAGCGCTGGCGCCAAACCGCGATTACATGGACCGCCACGATTCTCCCCGGTGAGGATTCACGCTAATTCGGAAAGTGGCACATATGGACATCCCTCTCGGCCTTACATTCGACGACGTCTTGCTGCGTCCGGCCGAAAGCAATGTGCTGCCCTCCATGGCGGATACTTCGACGCGGCTGACGCGTTCGATCGCGCTCAACATTCCCATACTCTCTGCGGCCATGGACACCGTGACCGAAGCCGACATGGCGATCGTGATGGCCCAACTTGGCGGTATCGGCGTGCTGCACCGCAATCTCGAGACACCCGATCAATGCGCCGCAGTGCGAGCGGTGAAACGATTTGAAAGCGGGATGGTCGTCAATCCGATCACGATCCATCCCGATGCGATGCTTGGCGATGCCGAAACGCTGATGGAGCAGAACAGGATCAGCGGGATTCCGGTTACCGACGATGCCGGCAAGCTGGTTGGCATTCTCACCAATCGCGATGTCCGCTTTGCCGACAATCCGGCGCAGCCCGTCCGCGAGCTGATGACGACGGAGAACCTCGCGACCGTGCCGCTTGGCACTTCGCAGGAAGAAGCACGGCGACTGCTGCATCAGCGGCGGATCGAAAAGCTGCTGGTGGTGGATGACGATTACAAATGCATCGGTCTGATCACGGTCAAGGACATCGAAAAGGCCGTGAACTATCCGCAGGCGACCAAGGATGAAGCCGGGCGGCTTCGCGTGGCTGCTGCGACGACTGTCGGCGACAAGGGCTTCGAGCGGACCGAAGCACTGGTGGATGCCGAAGTCGATGTGGTGATTATCGATACTGCGCACGGCCACAACAAGGATGTCGCCAAGGCGGTGGAACGCGTCAAAGGCCTATCGAATTCGGTGCAGGTGATTGCCGGGAATGTCGCCACTGCCGAAGCCACTCGTGCGTTGATCGACGCCGGTGCGGATGCAGTGAAGGTTGGCATTGGGCCTGGATCGATCTGCACCACCCGCGTTGTCGCCGGTGTCGGCGTACCGCAGCTCACGGCGGTGATGGAAAGCGCGGAGGAGGCGGCCAGGTCCGACGTGCCGGTTATTGCCGATGGCGGGCTGCGTACCAGCGGCGATGTCGCAAAGGCACTGGCTGCCGGGGCCTCGAGCGTGATGGTCGGATCGATGCTGGCTGGCACAGCCGAAAGCCCGGGCGAAGTGTTCCTGTACCAAGGGCGCAGCTACAAGAGTTATCGCGGCATGGGCAGCGTCGGCGCCATGGCGCGTGGCAGCGCGGACCGGTATTTCCAGCAGGACGTATCGGCGATGAAGCTTGTTCCGGAAGGCATAGAGGGACAAGTGCCGTTCAAGGGGCCGGCCGCAGAAGTGGTTCACCAGTTGGTGGGCGGTGTGAAAGCTGCGATGGGATATACCGGATCAGCGACGATCGCCGATCTCAAACAGCGTGCGCAGTTCGTGCGCATCACAAATGCCGGGCTGTCGGAAAGCCACGTGCACGACGTTGCGATCACTCGCGAGGCACCGAATTATCCGACCCGCTAGGCTTCTTCGGCGATGACGCCTTCGGCGCGGCTTCAGGCCGCCACAGAGCTGCTCGATGCGATCATTGATGCAGCCAGGAATGAAGGCTCCCCTGCCGACCGCCTGATCTCAAGCTATTTTCGCGAGCGGCGCTATGCCGGTTCTAAGGACCGGCGGGCGGTGCGTGAACTGGTTTACCGCGCCATTCGATATTGCGGAGACATTCCTGATAATGGACGGGCGGCGATGCTCGGGCTCAGTCAAACCGACCCCACGCTGCTGCAATTGTTCGACGGATCAAGGCACGGCCCCGATCCGGTCGGAGAAGCCGAAATCCCGGCAACATCCGGTGTTGCGCCTGCATGGCTGGCGAACGAGCTGCGTGCGTCCGGTGTTTCCGAGGAAGAGATGCAGGCGATGTCAGGCCGCGCCGCGCTCGACATCAGGGTCAACACTCTCAAGGCCGATCGAGAGGAACTGGACCTTCCTGAGGACGGTGAACCACTCGCAGTGCTACAGGCTTTGCGGTTCTCACCCGGAACGCCGGTCGAACAATGGGATGCCTATCGTGATGGCAGAATTGAGGTGCAGGACCACGGGAGCCAGCTAGCCTGCCTCGCTGCAGAGGCGAGGCCCGGTGAGACCGTAATCGACCTGTGTGCAGGCGCGGGTGGCAAAACGCTTGCATTGGCAGCGGCCATGCAGAATCGCGGTGAGTTGGTCGCGTGCGACACCGATCTACGGCGATTGTCCAAGCTTGCACCGCGCGCGAAGCGAGCCGGGGCGGGAATTATCACCGAACGTTTGCTCAATCCCAAATGGGAGATGGAGATGCTCGATGACTTCATCGCCCGGGCGGATCTGGTACTGGTCGATGCGCCGTGTTCCGGCACCGGCACATGGCGCCGCAAGCCTGAGGCCAAATGGCGGCTCACACCAAAGCGGCTCGCGCGCTACTCGGATCTGCAGGATCGCTTGCTCGATCTGGCGGCAAAACTCACAAGAAGGGGTGGGCGGATCGCCTTCGTCACCTGCTCCTTGCTCGATGGTGAAGGCTCTGATCGCGTTGCCGCGTTCTTAGACAGGCATTCGGATTGGAGCGCAGAACCAAGCAACTTGCCGTTAGGGCGAGAGCGCGGAAAAGGAACGCGGCTCGACCCGTTTCATGACGGCACGGACGGCTTTTTTATCGCCATCTTGCGTTCATCGTGTTAGCGATATCGGTTATGGCTAAGTCATCGACGCCTCGGCCTGCAGATTTCAAGGAGCTCATCATGCGTTTTGCGCCCGCCGCCGCTGCTTTGTCATTGTTGCTCGCCACGACCGCGAGTGTGACGAGCGCGCAGGATCGCGATCCTGATCCGCGTGCGGCAGCCCTGATCGCTCAGGGGCAGGCGTCGCTCAAAGCCGGCGATACGCAGGCCGCGATTGACGCTTATGAGGCTGCCCTGGCGGTCGACCCCGGCTATACACCCATTTTCCTCGAGCTTGCCGATGCGGCACGCCAGGATGGTCTGCAGGGCAAGGCAATCCGCTATTATCGCGAGGCACTGAGCCGGGATCCCGGCAACTTCGCTGCCATCTCTGGCGAAGGCGCTGCACTGGTCGAGAAAGGCGCGCTGGAGAAAGCCAAACTGAACCTTGCTCGGTTGAAGAGCCTGTGCGGCAGCAATTGTCCGGAAACGCTGTCTTTACAGACGACTATTGCAGCCGGCCCGCCCGCGCGACTGGCGGCGGAAACCGACGAATCAGGGCCTGCGAGCAACTGACTTGTCGGCGCGAAGTGCGCTTCAGAAATAGCGACGAAATTCTTCCACCAGCGCGGTGTAGACGGCGCGCTTGAAAGGCACGATCAGGTCCGGAAGCTGTTCGGGACCGACCCAACGATAGGCATTGAATTCGGCTGGCTCGTGCGCTTCCAGATCAATATCGGTGTCGGTGCCTCTGAATCTTCCCAGGAACCAATATTGTTCCTGCCCGCGATACCGGCCCTTCCACACTTTCCCGAGCAGGTCGGGCGGCAGGTCGTAACGCATAGGTTTGGAAGCCGGTGCGATGACATCCACCAGATCGCGCCCAATGCCGGTTTCTTCCGCCAGTTCTCTTAGCGCAGCGGATTCTTCGTCCTCGCCCGGATCGATTCCCCCCTGCGGCATCTGCCAGAAGCCATGGGCGCGAGGATCGATGCGCTGACCGACAAACACTCGGTTCTCAGCGTTCATGAGCATGAAGCCGGCGCAGGGTCGGTAAGGTAGTTCGTTCACCCTGTCAGGCTCCCAAGGTAGCCTGCATCGTGGCAACAATCCGCTCCAGATCGGCCTGAGTACTCGGCACCGCACCGCGCAGATTGGTGAAGGAGTGAGTGACGCCTTCCACTTCGATGAATGTCACGCTTCTCCCGGCATCGACCAGAGCCTTGGCGTAGTCCCGGCCGGAATCGCGGATTGGATCGAGGCTGGCCGTAACCAATACGGTTGGCGGCGCGGTCGAGTGATCGCCAAGGATCGGAAAGCCGCGTGGATCGGCGCGATCGGCCCCATAGCTCGTATCGAAGAATTCGATCGCCGCTTTCGTCAACACAAAGCCTTCGGCAAACGCCTCGAGGCTGGCAGACCCGTTTGCGTCGCTCGCAAGCGGGAAGATCGGGACTTGAAGCACGATCGGCACAGCGGCGGGGTTGGCGGCCAGCAACTGACCCACGACAATCGTCGCGTTGCCGCCTGCGCTGTCGCCGACGGTGATCAGGCCGGTGGCTTCACGCCCCAATTCTGGCGGGCTTGAGGCGATCCAGCGCGTGGCGGCCTCACAATCTTCGATCGCGGCGGGGAAGGGCGCTTCGGGCGCTCTGCGATAGTCGACGGCGACCAGGGGCAAGTCGATGAGGGCGGCGATCTCGGTGCAAAGCGCGTGGTGCGTTTCGAGATCGCCAATCACAAAACCGCCGCCGTGATAGAACGTGATGACGGGAGAGGGACCGCGCGTTTCACGCGCATCGTAGAGGCGCAGCGGGATATTGCCTTCGGGACCAGGGCAGGAATGGTCCGAGATTGTCGCCAATTCCCGAGCCGGCCGGTCGGCGAGTTCATGCAAGGCACCATATCCGGCGCGCGCCTCTTCCAGGGTCATGTCGGCTATTGCCGGGCCGTTCATAAGCGCAAGAGTTTCGAGGAAGGCCTTCATATCAGGCCGGATAAACGGCGTGTCACTCATGACGTGTGGATCTCCGTGATGGCTGTAAGTGCGTTAGGGCCAGACGTATCAAAACGCCACGAGCATTTGCACTCGACAAATGCGCTGGCCTGCGCGAAGGCTCGCTCCAATGAGAATTGGCTGTCTGCACACGTGAAATACTCGGTCAAAATCAAGTCGAAATCGCTGCTGCTATTGCCGTTTGCAGCGATGATCGCTGGATATGTCGTTCCGTTTCAAAACTGGGTGCAAATCGCACTGATGGGGGTTGCGACCGGCGTCGTTGCCGGGTTTGCGGGACGCAACAACGTCGTGCGCAGCTTTGAACCGGCCGATGCCCCGCTCGCATCAAAGCGCAAGATGGTCGCTGGGTTTGCGCTCGCGCGACTAGTCTTCGGACTGTTCCTGATTGTCCTGGGAGCTCTCGTCCTGCCTGATGTGCTCGCGCCGCTGTTCCTCACGCTGGGTGGATATCTGATCGGAACCACAGCGGCGACGCCGATCAGCTCTGCCGAGCTGGAAGCTATGGGCCGGTCGCGAGACGACATCGATGGATAACCTGACGCATAGCCTGGTGGGCGCCGTGATGGGGCAAGCTGGGCTCAAGAGGAAAACCGGCCTCGCTATGCCTGCGCTGATTATCGGCGCCAACCTGCCCGATGTGGATGCCGCGTGCTTCTTCTGGCTGGAAGGGACCGAGCATCTCGGATTCCGCCGCGGCATTACGCATGGTCCGATTGCCTTGGTGCTCCTGCCACTCATCCTCGCAGGGTTGTTATGGTGGTACGACCTCTGGCAACAGCGCCGAGGGACGCGACCGGAATCGCGATTGCCGGTTCGGCTTGGCTGGCTCTACGCCTTGAGTTTCATAGGGTGTTTGAGCCATCCTTTGCTCGATTGGCTCAACGTCTACGGCATACGCTTCTGGGAGCCGTTTGCGCCCGATTGGGCTTACGGTGATACGCTGTTCATCATCGATGTTTGGCTATGGGCCTTGCTGATCATCACAACCTGGTGGTCGCTGCGTAGCGAGAGGCGAGGTGGCAATTGGAAGCGTCCAGCCTGGATCGGGATTGTGATCGGCTTTGCTTATGTCGGGGTGAACTGGATGATCACTCAGGCTCTCGAAGTGCGTGATAGCGATGTCCATTTCCCTGGACGCGTGGTGATAGCAAGCCCGATGCCGATATGGTCTTGGGAACGTGAGATGATTTTTGGCGGAAATGGCCGATATACCATCACCGATCCCGCGATTGCGCACTTGGACCCGTTCACATCGGAGCCGCATGTTCACGAACGCTTTATCGAGAGGGTTGGCGAATGCGCGCTCAGACCTGTCTTGGAAGGCGCAAAGGGCAACTCGCAAGCAGAGGCTTTCCTGTTCTGGTCACGGGCTCCCTTTGCGCAGAGGTCTGAAGATGGTTCAGTCGTCCTGTACGATGCGCGATTCTATGATCCACGCGCACAGGGCAGATTCAGCGTTGCGTTGCCCGACGTGGAGTGCGTGGAACTTGAAGCGGAGTGACGCGCTTCTCCCATTATGAGTGAACCCCAAATCGTGTGGCTGCGGCGCGATCTGCGCCTTGCCGACAACCCGGCGCTGTTTGAAGCCGCCAGGCATGGCCCGGTGGTTGCAGTCTATGTGCTCGACGATGCGAGCGCCAAGAGCCACGCCTATGGAGGGGCGTCGCGCTGGTGGCTGCACCATTCGCTCGAAAGCCTTCAGAACAGTTTTGCCAAGCGCCATGCAAAAATCGTCCTGAGGCGCGGCGATGCGGTCGAAGAGTTGACGAGGATCGCCGAGGAGATCGGCGCAACAACGATCCATGCGAACCGCCATTACGAGCCATGGTGGCGACGCGCACAAGGCAAGCTGGAAGAGAAATTCGACCTCAGGCTCTATGATGCGAACTACATGCTGCCGATCGGTTCGGCGACCACCGGGTCGGGTGGCCAATACAAGATCTACACTCCCTTCAGTCGAGCGGTGCGAGCGATGTTCCCTCCGCGCGATCTGGTGCCCGAGCCGGAGACCCTGTCTCCCCCCAACATTCGGCCTGACAGCGACAATCTCGCCGACTGGCAACTTCTGCCGACCAAACCCGACTGGGCGGGCGGTATGCGTGAATTCTGGGACGTGGGCGAAGAGGCCGCCCATGTTCAGCTCGACTGGTGGTCTGATCACGTCGATGACTACGAAGACAAGCGCAATTTCCCCTCGGTAGACAAGGTTTCGCGGCTTTCGCCGCACCTGCATTTCGGCGAGATATCTCCAGTCCAGATTTGGCATCACTTTGCTGGAAGAGCGGGCAAAGGCTGGGAGATCTACGAAAGCGAGCTGATCTGGCGCGACTATGCCCAGACCGCCATCGCGCAATTCCCGCTCTATGCCCGCGAGAACTATCGCGAGGATTTCGACCAGCTCGAATGGCGCGATCCCGATACCGACCCTGC
>CAZJZO010000048.1:0-18204 GCA_964550495.1 uncultured Porphyrobacter sp.
GCTTCGAACGCGGCGCAGTCGGGCTCGCTGTTCTATGTGACGGTCGATAGCGACGGCAACCTGGGTTTTGCGAATATGGGAGGCGGGTCATCGGCAAGCGCACAGCCGATCGGCCTGGCTGCGGCACCGAACGCCTCGACTCCTTCCGCATCGGTGGAACGACCGGAGATCCAGATCACTGCGACCAGCGTTGATGGCGGACCTGCCGGGCTCCCGGGCGAAGGGGTGCTGACCGCCGATGCAACGCGCGGAACCCTGGAGCAGCCGGTTCAAGTAGCGCGTATGGACCAGACCCAGAATGTGCCGGAGCCCCCCACTGAGCCTGACGCCGATGCCGGGACCAGAAGAGTTGCCACCGCCGCCTTCTCGCAAAGTGTCTCGCTCAACCCGGCCAACACACCCACCGTAAGCCAGGTGACCACTGCTCAGTTCGATCAACTCAGCAATCGTGTCAGCGCCGTCGAAGGAAGGCTGACACAGGTGGAAATACAGTTGGATGCGCTGGGCAATGAGATCGCCAGTTCGACCGCTGTCGCTGTCGCGATGGGTGGAACCACCTTCCTGCCCGATCAGAACTTCTCGCTGAGCGCAAATATCGGCACCTATGACGGCGCGCATGCCGGTTCGTTCAACATCGGCGCGCTGGTTAGCGAAAACGTGGCGGTCAATGCAGGGATTGCGACGGGATTCAACCGAAACGGCAAGACCGCGGGACGAGTGGGGGTCACGATCGGGTTCTGAGGCTCATGGCCGGAGAGGCGGGCGCAAGATCAGTGCGTCCGCGACCATCCCCGGAGCGGACGTCAACTTAGGCGAAGCCAGCGCCACATGCCACGGATGCCGTGTCTATTCGCTTGTGAAGTTTATTGCGCCCTGGTGAGCTAATGTAAGTCGTGCGAGCGCCTGACCTGCCTCAACGCAGGTTTCAATCGGATTTCCTTCGAGCCAGGCGCTCAAGAAGCCTCCATTGAAGGCATCTCCGGCTCCGCTTGAATCGATCACTCTTGTCCTTGAAGCATTGAAGTGCCGAGGCACCGGAATCCGGTCCGTTGCGAGCACGCACCCTTTCTCGGCAGCTTTGACCGCGACAAGTTCGCATCCGGCACCAATCCAGCGACTTGCGATGCCAGCCTCATCCTCGTCCGTGCCCCAAAGATCGCGTTCATCCGAGTTGGTCGGCAACCCGATCGTGCATCGCTCCATCGCCATTCGCGAAACATTTTGTGGCAGCGAGACATCACCCCAAAGAGCGGGTCGGAAATTGCTGTCATAGGCTACCGCCGCACCCGATGCCTTGCGACCGGCGGCCAGAGACATGAGCTCCTCACGACCAGACGGACCAATGACCGCGAGTGAGATCAGGCTGAAATAGACAAGTTCAGCACTAGCCGCTGCCCTCACCGCACTTTCGATCCTCTCAAGCTCGAACATTTCCCTCGCAGCGCTCCTGTCGCGCCAGTAAAGAAAACTGCGTTCTCCGTGCTGATCGAGGTGGATCGCATAGATACCGGGACTCCGTGAGGGATGACGCAGGATGTGGGTCGTATCGATACCCTCGCGCGCCCATGCATCAACGAGTGCGTCGCTGATCGGATCGGTGCCGACCGCGGTCACGTAGGCGACCTCATGCCCCGAACGGGCAAGGTGAATTGCGGTGTTGAGGGTATCGCCCCCGTAGCGCAGACCTTCGCCGCCATGGCTGTGATACTCCAGCATCGCTTCGCCAAAGATGAAGGTGGTCATAGCGCGCTCGGTTCTTTGGTGATCAGGAAGTCAGGAGAACGCCAGCCCACCGTTGATGTCGATGTTGGCGCCAGTAATGAAAGTCGCTTCATCCGAAGCAAGATAAGTGACCAAGTCGGCAGTCTCCTCGGCCCGACCCTGACGCCGCAATGGTGTTGAATTGGCGACATTCTCACGAGCCGCATCTGGCGTAAACTTGTCGTGGAATGTTGTTGCAATCATGCCGGGGCATAGTGCGTTCACACGAATGCCCTTGGGTCCGAGCTCTTTGGCAAGGCCACGTGTCATGGTCATCACCGCGCCTTTGGATGTGGCGTAGGCAATTGCGCCGCCGCCTCCGCCATCACGCCCGGCTAATGAAGCCAGGTTTACGATGGCACTGCCTTCGACCATGTGCGGCACGGCAGCCTTGCACGCGAGGAATGTCGAGGTGGTATTAAGCTGCATGACGAAGTTGAAAAACGCCTCGTCCATTTCCTCCAGCGTCTTGCGCGCCACCAGTCCGCCGGCGTTGTTCACGAGGATGTGAATGTGATCGCCAAACGCTTCGCGGGTTTTGGCGATCAGAGCATCGACCTCAGCGGGTTTGGTCACATCGGCTTTGACCGCGATCCCTTTGCCGCCGACTTTCTCGACCTCGGCCAAGGTCGTATCGGCATCGGCTTCATTGCTGTTGTAGTTCACGACGACGCTGGCGCCTTCGCTGGCTAGCCGTACGCAGACTGCGCGACCGATGTCGCGACTGCCCCCGGTCACCACTGCTACCTTGCCTGCAAATTTCATCGGAGTACCTCTCTTAAGACAATACCTGGCCAGCGGCCGATTTCGGTTTCAGCGGTTTGATCTCGCCGCACAGGATCCAAACGCTTGCGATTGCTGTCACCGCAAGCCCGGCCCCGAGGACGAAGACTGAGTAGTAGTTTGCTCCAGCGGTCATGATCGGCACGAGATAGGTGAGCGCCGCCGCACTCAGCTTGGCCGCCATGCCAGCGATCCCGGACAGTGTACCGACCGTCTGCTTTCCGTAGAGGTCGCTAGGCAATGTTTGAACGTTACCGATCGCTGTTTGGAATCCGAACAGGATCGTGAACATCAACCATAGAGCTGGCCAGGGCGAAGACGCTGCCGATAGTGCCAGCAATGCCGGCAGCATGATCAGGCAGCCCAGCGTGATCGTGAACTTGCGCGTACGGTTGACGCTCCAGCCAGCCTTTAGCCGATTCTGTGCTAGCAACCCGCCGAACCAGGCGCCGAACATGGCTCCGACGAAAGGCAGCCAGCCGGATGCGGCCACATCCTTCACGTTGAAGTTGTGGACCTCCACCAGATAGGTCGGGATCCAGACGATAAAGAGCCACCAGATCGGGTCGATCGCCGCGGAGGCAATGATCACGCCCCAGCTTTCCTTGCGCCCGAGCAGTTCGCCGGTCGACGGATTATAGCCGTCGTCATCGTCGCTGGTTGCGTCCTCGGGTTTCTGCCCAGTGAGGATGTATTCGCGTTCTTGGTCGGACAGCCAGTCGTGTTCCTTGGGTGGCGCCTTGACGATAAACCACCAAGGCACGAGCCAGATCAGGCCGACAACGCCGACCAGGACAAAGATCAACTTCCAGTCGAGGAATACTGCCATGTAGCCGATCAGTGGGATTGAGATGATCCCGCCGATGGCAGCACCGGAATTGAAGATGCCTTGTGCAAGCGCGCGCTCTTTGGTCGGGAACCACTCGGCATTGGCCTTCGTGGCACCCGGCCAGTTCCCGGCCTCGGCCACACCCAGGATTGCGCGGAATATACTGAAGCTGACGACGCCTTTCGCGAGCGCGTGCGCAGCCGTTGCCAGCGACCAAACCCCGATCGACAGCACGAATCCGAGTCGCGTGCCGATCCAGTCGAAGATCTTGCCGAAGATCGCTTGGCCGGCTGCGTAGGCGAAGATGAAAACCGTGCTGATGACGCCGAGAATGTACTTGTGCCCGTCGGCATCCATCTCGGGGAACAACTCAGGCGCGATGTTTTCCGGCCAAAGGACATTGATCGTCTGACGATCGATGTAGTTGATAATGGTAGCGAGAGCGACCAGGCCCACCACCCACCAGCGCAATCCGTTGAGCTTCACGATGCGTCCTCCTGTCCGAGGAAGTCTTCGCGAGCCGGGCTGAAAGTGTCGATCAGAACGCCGGGATCGAGGCAGACAGCGCCGTGATCGAGGTGCGGCGCGATACAGAAGCTATCACCGGCCTTGAGAACGCGCTCCTCACCGTCGATGAACACTTCGAACCTTCCGCTTTCGACATAGGTCGACTGGCAGTGGCGATGAGCATGGACCTGCCCGACAGCCCCCTCGTCAAACCACACTTTCACGATCATGATCTCGGGCCCGTAACCGAGAATCTGACGCGTGATGCCGTCGCCAAGATCCTCCTTGGGCGTTTGCTCCGCGATCACGAAGGGCGGGCTCGAAGCACTCACCAAAGTTGCCATCTCAGTTCTCTCCTTCAGCGAGTGCGACGACAGCAGCAAATCCCTTCCAGGCGATCTCCTCGCCATTGAGCGTGACGACATGCGCCTGCTCAGGATCGGAATTGTGCGACACGGCGATCGCAAAGCGCTGCCCGGTTTTCAGGGTCAGGCGCACAATGTCCTTGTTGTCGATATGGTCGTGAGTGAGGTTGGCGACACGGCTACGACTGGCGACCGTTTGTTCGGCCGCGCCATCATATTTGCCGTGCGCTTCTAACAGGCTGGCAAAGCTGGCCGTGCCTTCGCGCTGGGCGCGCAAAATGATCAGCGGTTCGCGGCGCAGGTTGAAATTGGGATCGTTGGCCCCGCTTTCTCCGAGGATCGCGGCCAATGGGCCGTTGCCTGCAAAGCGATAAGTGTAAAACCGTCCATCCAGAATCCAGGTCAGCGCGCCCTTCCCGTCCCCAAGGCTTGCTTTGGCATCGACCCAGATATGCTGATACCCGTTCGCCTCGCCCAGAACCCGCCGCTCAGCCGCTTGGCTTGCGACGTCGAAATCGAACTCCATGATGTGCCCGCTAAAGTGAAGCGGCAGGTCATAGAGGTGCGGCTCGTCACTCTCCGCACGCACCAAATCGATGACCAATGGTGCCTCGAGCCCGGGAACATCTGGCATTATGAGAGTGCGGGTGAGTACAACCCCGGGATAGGCACTATCGATCCGTGCGCTCGAAACTTGCACCTCTTTCGCGTCGGAAAAATAAAGCTGCTCGGGCCAGAGCGCATTCGCAACTGCGACCTTGCCGTCAAAGTGGCTCTTCTGGTCCACCACCAGCGTGTTATGGGCGATGGTTGCCTTGGCCCAGGTCGTGTTCTCGGGAAGGTAGCGTCCTCCCTCCTTGGCTTCGATATTAAGGAAGCGGGCCGCCCCGTAATCCCTCACAATCTCGTTGCCATTGTCGTAGAGCTGCCAGGCAAGCTTGTCGAAATGCCCGTGACCCATGCCCTGCGAAGTGTTCTTCGCGATGAGGGCGGTGTGCCTTTCGCCCTCACCGCGACGCAGGATCGCAACCGCGCCCTGCTGACCGTCCGGCCCATCGCTCAGAAGCAATGATCGGAACGGAAATGGTGATGCCTTGCCCGCCGCGAGGTCGGCTGCAACCATCATCCCGTTCTTGCTCAGGACTGTTCGCCCCTGGAATTCGGCGACAGACAGCAGCGACGGATCGCGGGTCTGCGCATAGGCGATCGCGATCCCGTCATAGAGTTCGGCGGTCTTCAGGCTCTTGTCGCGGATCGCGTCGTTGAACGGGAAGAAATAGCCGCGATAGCTTAGCTGGACGGTGGTCCGCAGCGCCTTCAGCAGGATGCCATCGCGATGTTCGAAGATCTTGCGTTCCGGCTCGTTGCGTTCGATCGCGTCGGCAAACACCATGAAGGGCAACAGCGCAAACCGCTGATAGTAGGGGCCTTCGGTGTAGTAACCGTCGGGCGAAAACAGCAGGTCGCTCTGCCGCAGAAAGCCCGCCTCGCCGCTCTTGTCCGAGCCAAGCAAAGCGCGCTCGACCATGTCCTGATCGCCAAGCAAGTAGCCGGTCATACCGACGCCCGCTGTGGCCCACGTGGCGTGGTTGTGAATGCGGTCAAATGTGCGTTGGGAATCAACGGACAGGAAATTCACTGCACGGCGAAACACATCGTCATCAATCCGCTGGCGGTCTTCGGCTGAAAGCGTTTCGCGAATGTCGGCGTAGCCTTGGACGGCGTGGACCAGCCACATCGCGTCGTTGAGAACTTGCCAGAACAAGCGGCCGACATTCTGGTTGGCCTTGGCCGGGTGATCGCCGAGTGTTGGATAGAGGTCGGCGTATTCAATCAGCATGTCGCGGACATAATCACCGTAGCGCTGCTCGCCGGTTATTCGGAACAGCTGTCCGCCGAGGTAGATCGCCCGGAAATTGCGCTTGTGCTGTTCGTGAGTGTAGCCGCCACCCGGGTCTTTCGGGACCGGCACAATTACGCCCTCAGCGATCATGCCGTCTACGAACTCGCGAGCCCGCTCAAGCTCGGCGGCGTAGAGCTGGGGCAGTTCTTGAACCGCCTCGTTCGGATGGTCCGTCGCAGCAAACACCGCATGCGGTACCGCGCCCAGCGCCAGAGCCGATCCAAGGAGCGCCGAGCGGATCATTCGCTTTCGACTCCCGCAAAGATGTTGTCCGAAAGCTCGGCGCGATGATCGCCCTCGTAATTGAGTTCCTCGAGGACGAAGTCTGGTGTGCCCGCGAATTGATTCCCGGAGATAGTCGTTTTTGGCGTGCCCACAGTATGGACCACGCGGAATGGCGCGGAGCTTGCGGTCTGATTGCGCTCGATCTTCGCGATCTGGACACCGTGGAGATTGAGCGAGGCACCTGAGCCATTGGTTGTCGCGAGGCCCACGCCCGCGATTTGATTGCCTGAAAACGACACGTACGGACCGAAGGTGCTTTCGTCGCGTCCGCCGCGATAGACATCGGCAATCGGGCCGCCGACATTGGCAAACTTGCTGTCGACGATGTCGAGATATTCGACATTGTACTGACCGAAGTCTTCGGTCTCGGCGGCGGCTGAGACCACCGCTCCGGTGATGTCCACGAAGTTGCTGTTGCGGATGCTCACTCGGTCGGCGAGCACGCTCTTGCCGAGTGTCAGCACATTGAACGACTTGTTGACCACCAGCCCGCGAACGGTGACGCCATCCATCTCAATCCGCATGTTCGACTTGATCGGGAAGGTGGTGGTGCGGATCGCCGAGTTTCCGACCGAGTCCGGTGCCAGTGCACCGTCGATAATCAGGTCGGCCAGCTGTAGATCACCGCCCTCGCGCAGTTCGATCAATGTCGGCCGGGTGAAGAACAAAGTTGGTGGTTCGGCCCCTTCATCAAATGCGCCCCTGATGGTCAGCGCCTTGTCGAGCGGGATGGCGCGGTTGGCGATGTACTCGCCAGAGCCGAGCAACAGGACGTCGCCGGCGCCCGCAGCCAGCGCGGCATCGACCAGCGTATCTTCTCCCGGGGCCACTTCGATCACCTTGCCCGACGAACCGAAGGCAACTTCGTCACCAGGTTTCGGATACCATTTGACTCCGACCTGATCGAGCGAGACGGGCTTCAGATCGCGCGGTGCACCGATTGAAGCGAGCGCAGGATCCGAGGGGTAGAGCAAACCGTTCTCGGCGCGCTCGAATGCGGATGTCGCAACCACAAACTTGTCGGAAAGAGCAGCCTGCACTCCTCCCACCACAACCCGATTGTTCTCGAATTCGATGCCCGAAATGTCATCATAGGCTTCGACCAAAGACTCGCCTTCGAGCCCACTGAGCAGGTTGCTCTTGAAAGTGCTGTTGCTCGGGGATGCGGAACGCTCCTCATCGGCGCCAACATTGAAGGCAACCCGTCGACTGTCGACGATCGTGTTGCCATCGATCCGCGCGTTCTCGACTTCGACATAGCGATTGACTGGTGAGTTCGGCACGCCATTCATGACCGCGAGCGCGCTGGAAAATGCCTGCCCCCGCAAACCTTCCATGTAGTTGCCGCGCACGATCTGGCCACGATTGATCACGCGGATGCCACCCGTGTAGTCCTTGCCGCCACCGATGAAGACATTGCGCTCGACCACATTGTCATCGCCATGGCGGAGCGTGAGAGTCCCGCGCGATCTCAGGAAGACATTGCCACGGAAGACATTGCCGCCCGATTTGGAGGAGATGATCTCGACCTCGCCATCGGTGCGGTCGAAGATGTTTCTTTCGACCAAAGTGTCAGATCGGTGCATCGAGTAGCGACTGGTGCCGATCCGCAAGGTCTCGCCCCCATTCGAACCCAGGACCGGGCGCGGCCCGAAATAGTTGTGATCGATCCGGTGCCCGTTCTTGCGGCTTTCAGCGCTGTCGAGCCGCACGGCTAGCGTCACGCCCTTGTTTGTTTTGCCGACCAAGTGGTTGTGATCGAAACGGTTGTTCTTGCCGTAGATGCCGACCCAGTAGTCGCTTTCGTAGCGATCGGGCTTGCTGAAATTGTCGACGACGACTTCGGTCACGCGGCTGTTACGGGCCTGATCCTGCTTGCTCCGCCGGAACGAGATGACTTCTCCGCGCGGGCTGTAACCGTCCTTGAAGACCAGCCCGGTGACGAGAATGTGCTCGCCGCCGATGCGTAGGCTCGACTGCCCGGTAAGAAATACCTTGCCCGGCTCTTCGGAGATCACCGTGATCGGACTGCCAGGCTTGCCCTTGCCGGTGATGACCAGTTCGAAGTCACGCCATTCACCGTTCGCGAGGATGATAATGTCGCCTGCTTCGATCTGCTTGAGCGCGTGTGCGTATTCGGTTTGGTTGCGGACGAAGTAATGCTCGGCGAGCGCGGGCGTCGCACCCAGCCACGCGACCAGCAGAACAAGGCAAAGCCTTGCAAGCATCCCAACAATCCCCTCCTCCAGTTCTTATGAGTCGGAACTATAAGGGTGATCGCCCGACTGTCAATCAATCTGGCATGTTAAAATGGGATTTTTTGTAAAACCAATTGGCCTAGCCAATTTTGGCGGATGCAGCGAAGCGTTCGCGGCTCCTGGAAACCTGCTCTTGCACCTCTTCCAGCGCCATCCGCTCGGTCGCATCGAGCATTGCCTCGATCAGCCGATGGAAATGCTCTCGCATCGCATTTCGAGCGCTGGCCGGATCCCGGTCACGAAGCGCGAAGAAGATCGCTTCGTGCTCAGCAGTCCGCGAGTCCGCATCGTGAATGCACACAGCTTCGTAAGTAGCCTTCACATCCGGGAGCTCCTCACGCATGCGCCAAAGCGTTTGAACCGTGTGAACCATCGCTGCGTTGTTCGAGGCTTCTGCGATTGTCTGGTGGAACTTCTCGTCTGCTTCATTCGCGGCCTGCTCATCTCCGGTGCGCATTTGCTCGACCAATTCCTCCAGTCGAGCAATTCCATCATCGGTGATGTTGTGCGCAGCGAGGGCAGCGGCTTCGGATTCGACCAGCAAACGTGCCTCAGTCACTTCAAAGGCGCTTGCGCCAGGCAACTCCGCACGGTTCTCAGGTTGGCTTTCGCTGACATAGACGCCTGAGCCGGTCTTGATTTCAAGACGCCCGACGGCCTGCAAGGCAATCTCCGCCTCACGGATGGTGACCCGGCTGACTCCCAATCGTTCGGCGAGCTCGCGTTCGCCAGGGAGCCTCGTCCCCGGAGGAAAGGAGCCTTCGTCGATCAGATCGGCGATCTGTTCTGCTACCGATTGGAATAGTCGTTTGCCGTTCATTCTATGCCCTTGCTGCCAGTCCCAGCTTTCCCTTCTGTCTAAATGCTACGCCTATATGTCACTTTCGTGCCAGTCAAAGTGATCGACTGCCGCCGCAGACCCCCACCCGCGGCGGCAGTCGCAAGCGGGTCAGAATCTGACCCGAGCCCCCACGAAGTAACGCGGACCATAAACCTGGATCGCTCCGAAGTCGTCCGGCGCACCGCGGAAGTTGGTCCGTGGCTCGTTGAACAGGTTGATACCTTCGGCAGTAAAGCGAACGTTGTCATTCAGCTCGAAGGAAATCCGAGCCTCGAACACGCCTACGTCGTCGACGTAACGGATGCGACCCGGTGTCGATACGAATTGCTGAAAGTACTCGCTGCGATATTTGTAGACGCCCTGGAAATCGAACGGGCCGATTTCGTAGTACGCTTGAGCCGACAGGACGTGCTCCGAAAAGCCGAACAGGTTCGAAGGCGGGATCAACCCATTGCTTGTACTGGTTGTGCCATCCGCGTTGACCGTGGTGATCGCACCCAACGTGTCGTCTTCAAACTCGAAGTCGGAATCAGCGTAGTTGTAGCTGATCTTGAAGCCCAGTCCGTCGAGCGGGAAGGGCAAGTAGCTCAACCTATGCGCCGCCGTGATCTCGATACCGTAGATCGTGCTAGTATCGTTCGTGGTGTTGATCGAGGTGGTCAACAGATCAGCACTTGCCTCGCCGATCGCGAATGATTCAAACACGCCTACGGTTTCGAAGCCTCCGTTGAAGCTCTTGTAATAGGCATTGAAGGCGAGGATCGTATCATCGTTCGGATACCACTCGAGACCCGCATCGACATTCCATGACAGCAGCGGCTCGGTTGCCGGATTGCCAGTGGCCGATACGTTATTCACCCCTCCGACCAGTGCTTCTTGCGGTGAAGCGAACTCGTCGTCGGCGTTGATGTTGATGATACGGCCGTCGCCAAGATCGGAAGGATCTGGGCGAGAAAGCGAACGATAGATTGCGAAGCGTCCGAGCAGATCCGGCTGGAATTCTGCCACGAGGTTAAGGCTCGGCAGGAATTCGGTGTAGGACGCAATCGAGTTTCGAACAGTCAACTGGGTCGGGTCTTCGACGAGCGCGAAGCCCGCTACGCCATCCTCGTCAACATCATCGACGACAATGTTGAGGGTCGTGCGGAAGCCGCGCGATCTGACGGAGGTGTTGACGATCCGGACGCCCACATTGCCCCGTACGGGAAGGCTTCCAAACTCGCTATCGAAATTCGCCTGGACATATCCCGCCCAGCTGCGCTCGGTCACATCGGTGTTCTGGATCGAGTCAAAGTCTCCGGTCGGGAAGACTACGTTGCCGTCGGCATCGAACTCCAGACCCGAGGGATCTTCGCGTTCCAGGACTTGCGCGATGCAGCGCGCATCAAATGTCGCAAAGCTGTTTGATGTGCCGAGCACATTTCCATCAAGATCGACATTGGTGATCAGCGGATTTCCGCCCGACACCGATGCGAGGAAGCCAGTCTCAGGGAACTCCGTCCGGCATTCGCGGTTGGCCACCGCCAATGCGCCCGTACCATCGGTATCATTGTAATTGATCTGGATACGGCTCGTGCCATTCGAAGCCCCAGGAACGTCACGATAGATCAGCTCCTGATACCGTGTACCGGCCTGGATCGAACTTATGAATCCGTCCATCTCGTACTCGACGTCGCCGCGAACAGCCCACACGCTGTTGAAGCGATCCTGCTCCAGATCGGCACGAAGACGTGGATCGTTTGCAAACAGCGCGTGATCGGTCACGTCGAAATTCTGGGTGAAGAAATTGAGACCTTCGGAACCATTCTGGCGGATCAGAACAGCCGTCTCGACGCGGTCGTCGGTGCCGTTGGTCCGGCCGGCATTGGGAGTCTGATCGCTTTCGAACGCCTCGGGGAAGAACGGGTTGCCATTGGCGTCCGTGTTGCCTTCGATGCTCTCGCCATCTTCGGTGCGGAAGCGGATCTGGACTGCCTCCTCAATCCGCTGGGTCCGCGAATAGGACGCGTCAAGCGAAACGGTCAGTCTGTCGGTCGGCTTGAAATCGAGCGACAGCCCGCCGCCCCAATATTCTTCGTCACGCTCGAGATATTCGCTCACCGCCTCGATGCGCTGCTCGTTGGTGAACTGCCTGAGAGCGCCGCTTTCCGTGAACATCAGAGGGAAGCCCTCGATCATATTGGGATCGCCGGGTCCGTCGATCCGGCGGCCTTCGGCGAAGTTAAGGTCGCTTCGCTGCTCGCGGAACAGGCGCGACGAGTACTGGAAGTCGGCATTGAAGTTGACGTCCGGATTCGGCTTGTATTGGATGGCCGCGAATACGGCATCGCGCGTGTCGTCGGTGATATTCGAACGCAAAGCGTAGCTGTTGCGCGCGATCACGAAGGGCAGGTTGACGCTGCCGTCGCGCAGTCCGGCGATCGTGCTGCCGCTGGTGTCGCAGTTGCCGTCATCGAAAACGCCATCGCTGGTTGTGCTGGGATCGAGCACGCAGGCCCGGATGGTATTGGAGACGTTGGCCTCTTGCTCCGGATTGGTCGTCTCATTGCGTTGGTAACCAATAGAGATGCCGAACTCCCCGTCACCCACATCGAATTGATCCACATAACTTAGCGTCCCTCGAAAGCCGATATCCTGGAACCGCTGATCGGAATCGATGTCGAGATTGTCCGGGTTGATGCTGGCCTTGATTTCACCCTGGATTCGGCGCTTGCCATAATCGAGCGGCTTGACCGTCTCCAACACGATCTGCCCGGCTACACCGCCTTCGATGTAACTCGCGGCCTGCGTCTTGTAGATCCCGACCTTGCTGAACAGTTCCGACGGGAATTGGCTGAAATTGACCGAACGATCGCCGCTGCCGTTGGTCGCGATACGCCCATTGATCACCGTGGAGCTCAGGAACGGACCAAGGCCGCGAATGGAAATCTCGGTCGCACCACCCTGCTCTCGGTGCGACCCTGCACCGGTTAGCGTTTCGAGCGCCTCGCCAATGGAGAGTGCAGGAATGTCTCCGATCTCGTTGGCCGATAGCGCATCGAACACCTCGGTCGCATTGCGCTTTTCCTCGATCGATCCTTGGATCGTAGCGCGAATTCCAGTGACGATGATGTCCCCGTCGCCTTCCGTCACGCTTTCATCCTCGGCAGGCTGGTCGTCTTGAGCCATTGCAGGCGTAGAAACAAGAGCCGCCCCAGCCAGAAGAGCTGCCGAAATCGAAATACGCGGATTGGCGCCGTTACGGGCTGCGCGAAGTACCATTGTCCCCTCCCAAGGAATGTTGTGACCATCGGGATAGAGGTCAATGCAATTAAGTCAACCAATCTGTCATACCTTTTATCACCTTTTGGCCTGTCCAATTATATAAGCAATTGAAAATAGGAGATTCATGTCCGCATTCGCCGACCTCGCTTATGCTCATTTCCAGCATTGAATCGGACTCTGATCGTTCTCGCCGCCTGCAATCCACCCAAGCGACCCTCGGATCTTACGCCAGTGCGGCTATGGAATAGCCAAGCTGGAGGACCGCCACGGCAACCCAGGATACAAATTCGTACAGCTTGAGAGAAACCGACTCGCAGATTTATTCCTAAATCCCAGATAGATAGAACTATGTCACACCAATTGGTATGACAATTATCTGTTATAGGACTGCGTATCTGGTTGACTCGCCTCGCGGCAAACCTATGCTCCGCGAGCGAGAAGCCAATAAATGGTGATGGGAGAAGGTCATGGGTTACTGGAACGGGGGCGCAAGCCTGTCCGCGAAAAAATCGCGTATTGTTGCGGGTTTACTGGCTGGGTCGGCAGTAGTGCTGACGCATGGCACTGCTCTGGCACAGGATGCGGAAGTCGCTGACGAATCGGCGGAAGAAGGCAATCAGATCATTGTCACCGGGATTCGGAGCTCGCTGGCCAGCGCGCTCAACGAGAAACGCGATGCGGATAGCCTGATCGAAGTCATCCAAGCGGAAGACATCGGCAAACTGCCAGACCAAAACCTTGCCGAAGTTCTTGAGAATGTCACCGGCGTCCAGATCACGCGTACCGCTGGTGTCGGTACCGGGGTTCAGATTCGCGGCACCAATGACAACCAAGTCCTGATCAATGGGGTGAAGACCGTTGCCGCAGGCACCGGTCGCGGCGGGATCAGCTTCGAAGACATCAACCCGGCCATCATCGGATCGGTGGAAGTCATCAAGGCTCCGACCGCAGCAGTGATCGAAGGCTCGGTTGGCGGCACAGTCAATCTCCGCACCATTCGCCCGCTCGATATTACCGACCGAATACTGTCGGTTCGCGCGCAGGGCGAATACAGTGAGCTATCCGATAGCATCAAGCCGCGCCTTTCGGGCAGTTTCGGCAATGTCTGGGACGCAGGCGATGGCGAAATCGGTTTCGTGATTAGCGCCAGCTACACCGAACAAGAGGCGACATCTTTCCGCCCGCGCGTCGACCGCGACAACCCGATCCTCGCGGGCCAGGCAGTCACCGCCAGCGGAGCACCAGGGCCCGACTTCCCGTTCCTCAACATCCAGTTCCTCAACCAGGAACGCGAGAACTTCGAATACGAGACGATCAACCTCGCCGGCTCGCTCGAATGGGCGCCAAGCGACAACCTGAAGTTCTTCCTCGACGTGATCTACAACGATCAGGAGCGACGCCAGGACAGTTCGCGAATTCAGGGCTCGGGCGTCAGCGCTGTCGATACGGTCAATGTGCCAGACACGTTCGAAACGATCAATTTCGGCTCTCTTGATGGCGTCCAGCTTGGCAGCATCGAAGCCGCTCTGACAGGCACGATTCAGCCCAATTTGGCGCGTGACGACGATGACCCCAACCTGCGCTTCTCCAGCGATACGGGCGCCCGCGTAACCACCAGCGAGCTCTACCGCTTGGGTACCGAGTTCGAGACCGGTCGCTTTACCACGCGACTTGAAGCGTCACGCTCAACGTCGGATTCGTCGAACCCGAACCTCAGCACCACGCTGAACTTCATCAACCCGAACCCGCTGACGCCGCTTGACGGTTCCAGCAACGACAACAGTGTGCCGTTCATTTACGACCTTACGGGTGGTTCGCTGACATTCGGTGTCGACTTCAATTCGCCCTTCGCGCCAACGGTCGAACAATTGCTCGACCCGGCCAACACGGTGCTCGACGCAGTCACCAACAGCAACAACCGCACCCAGAACAAAGAGGACGCGTTCCGGATCGACACGTCATTCGATCTCGACGGGATTGTCGGATTTTTCACATCCTTCGACGCTGGGTATCGTTTCAACGACAGCTCCACGCAGTTCGATCAGTTGCGTTCCACGTTCGGAACCGGTTCGATCAACAACAGCCCGAACGGTTCGGTTTTTGGTGATCTGATCGTTCCAGGTCCGAGCAATTTCGGAGCCTTCGACGGACGCACGCTCGCGTTCCGTAACTTTGTTGTGATCGACCCCAACCGCTCATTCTCCGATCGCGATGCGGTGTTCGCACAATTGCAAGCGGCGCTAGACGCGACACCGGGCGGTCAGGCCGCAATCGCCAATGGTGGGCGGCTCCTCAACGATCTCGACCCGAACGCATCCGGCAACCTCGGTGCGTCGTTCCGTGTCGAAGAACAAACCCATGCGCTTTACGGCCAACTGAATTTCGAGAGTGGTCCTGTGCGAGGAAACATCGGGGCTCGCTGGATCAGCACCGATATCGACTCGTTCGGTAACGCAATTGCGGGCGGAGTGGCTTCGCCAATCACATCGAGCGGAAGCTACACCGAATTCATGCCGCGCGTGAATGTCGTGGCGGAATTGACGGATAGTCTGTTCCTTCGCGCAAGCTTTACCGAGGATATCAACCGACCGGACTTCAATGACCTGTCGCTATCGGTGACTTTCCCGACCGGCCCGAACAATGCCGTTGCGCTTGGCAACCCCAATCTCGCTCCGGAAACGGTTCAGTCGTTCGATGCCTCACTCGAATGGTATTTCGCTCCGCAATCGCTGATCAGCATCGGCTTCTTCCACAAGGACCGCACGAATCTGTTTGTGACGCAGGTTGAAGACGCGGTTGAAGATGCGAATGGCTTCCGCGACATCACCGATCCGTGCGAGGGCGGCGGTATCTTCAACCCGGTTCCCGACCGCAATGTCTTGTCGGATGTGCCGGGCAACGGCCTGTGCGTGCCGCTCCAGACGATCATCAACGACACAGCGAACACGACCCAGACAGGCATCGAGTTCTCATTCCAGTTCGACCTTTCGCAGTTTGAAGACACGCTCGGCTTCGCGTCCGGCTTCGGCATCATCGCCAACTACACCTATCAGGATTTTGGCGGCGGCCAGGCGACCAACTCGAACTCGGGTCGCGGTGAAGACATCTTCCAGGCGATCAACCCGGGCATCGCAGTGCCGGTCGAAGCGGTCCAGGGTCTGCTCGACTTCTCTGAAAACGCGTACAACATAACCGTCTACTACGAGAAGTATGGCCTGTCGGCACGGGCCCGCTACACGTGGCGCGATGCCTTCCGGACGCTCGACACGGCCGCCGGCGCATCGCTCAACTCGACGCTAGGCTTTCCGGTCGTCACTTCGGCGCGCGGTCAGTTAAACGGCAGCGTCGTGTACGACGTGACCGATTTCCTGAGCATTGGCGTCGAGGGTGTGAACCTTACGAAGTCCGACATCAGCCAGTTCTGCGTCAACGACGATGCGTTGCTGTGCTTCCAGGGGCTGCCCGATCGCCGCATAACCTTCGGGGCAACCGCGCGGTTCTAGTCTGCATCAACCTCGGCCCATTCCCAAACCCGGGCCAAAATCGCGAGGCGCTGCCACACTCTCCCGGCAGCGCCTCGTTTTATCGTTAGAGGGTAGGCCTTCAGTCGCCGACGTTAGAAGGTATCAAGGGCACCGGCCTGCACTCCACTGCCCTGCCTGATCGCCACGGGCACACATGAACTGGCGCCACAGTCCAGTAACTCTCCATTCGCCAGTCTGCGGATCCTGGCGTGCCGAAGCGAAAGTGCGACGGCCCGAAACGCTGTCATCGAGATAGCCATGCTCTTCGATCCTGATGGCCATGAATGTGCGATCCGCCAGCTTATCCCACGGGCGCCGCTGCCAATGCGCCGCAGAAATCTCGATTTCGGCACTGGGGCGGCCTTCGTCGCTTTCGGGATGGTCGCCCAACAATTGCGCGGCCAGACCGCCGAGGGTCGGCGCCGTCATTGGCGCTGGTTTCTTTCCTTCGCGCGCGATCCAGTCGGCAAACTGAGCCTTGGAATATGTGTTTGTCTTGTCGAGTGAAGGAATTTGGGCTTGGCTGCGTCCTGCAAAGCATCTGCGGACCGCGCGCATCCCATATTGCGTGTCGCTTGCGTCAAGAACTCCAACATGGCGATCGTTTACGAACACAGAATAGCGACGTGGTCCCGCGGCCTCTGCCTCCTGCTCCAGAACGCGCGAACCCATGCAATCCGCAGTCCCGATCCTGGCGTCGCCGACTTGAGTGAAGCCACCATCTATCGAAATGCTGGCCGTGCTGGCATCGACCGCGATGTTGAAGGCGCCTTGGTACCGAGGTGAAGTAGGCAGGCAACCGCTCGCGATCTCCGCTTTCAGAGTGCCTGCTCCAGCCAGGAGCTCAAGACAGATTTGACCGACTCGAGCGTGTGCCTGGGTTGCCATCAGGCCGGTGGCCAGTGCGCCCAACGCGATGCTGCGTGCGATTGCGCTGAGTTTGCGGTGTGTGAGATCGGCCATCGTATTTCTCCATCCAGTGTCTGCGTCCTGATGCCTCTATTCATAAGCCTCCTGGCGCGCCGCGCGATGGGGTGAGGCCCCCAATCGGCTTTCTTTTTCCTGAACCAAAAGACCCTCGAACTGGGGGATTGGCCCCATTCATCGGAATGGTCCGCACTGCGACAACATCCTCACATTCGAAAGCATGTGAGGAGACGATCAATGACTTGCATTACTGCCAACCGCCTCAGCCTCGCTGCCGCAGCAGCGCTGGCCATCGGCAGCCTTGGCACACCATCTGCGGCCTCTGCCCAAATGCGCGCCTTGCTGCCGACAATCGACGAAGTCGAACCGCTCGAGGCATTGCCAATCGACGGCGTCTGGGAAATCCGTGAAATTCGCGAGCGGATCGTGATCGAAGACGGTCACGGCTACGCCGAAGACGGCTGGGTTCATATGCTTCTGTTTCGCATCGAGCCGGAGCAGGTCGTCCTCAAAAACATCCGCGAGCTCGCCGATGGCGGCTTCGTCGCCGAAGACCTGCCCCAGATGTCGGGCGTTACGTTCGAATGGGTCGACGACGACACGCTTCGCGGTCGCACCAACGGGCTGATTCCGGTGTCCTACCACCTGGATCGAGTCGCCGGGTTTGACTCCGACTTCGAGCCTGCCCCGCCCCCGGCGGACGACATTCCCCTCATCGAAGAACCACCGACGGACGACGACGAAGATCCGGTCGATCCGTGGTGATCACCCTCAATTTCAAACGAAAATTCAGTGGAGAGTAAAAATGTTGAAAGCAATCATGCAATCGAGCGCAGCCCTTGGCCTGGCCATCGGAGCGTCAATGGTAGCCCCGACCGAACCAGCTCAGGCTGCTTCGTTCAGCAAGAACTGTGGCGGTTTGAACCAGAAGACCTGCATCAGCGTCAATCCAGCGAA
>CAZJZO010000048.1:18304-22990 GCA_964550495.1 uncultured Porphyrobacter sp.
CAATCCAGCGAAGTGGTGTCAGGACGGGTTGAAGGTGAAGCACCAGCCGGGTCGGAACATCTGCGTCAAGAAAGAGCGCAAGCCCGATCGCACACCCGGATCGAGCGAATGCGGCGGCCTCAATCAAGTGCGCTGCAAGAGCCCCAATCCGGCCAAATGGTGCGATGAGGGATTCCGCAACAAGGTGGTTTTCGGCGGGCCCGACATCTGCGTCGCCAAGCGCGAGACGAAGCCCTGCGGCGGGTTGAACCAGGATAGCTGTTTCAACGTCAATCCAGCCAAATGGTGCGACAAAGGCCTGACCTACAAGCCACGAATGCTGGTCGGAAAGCGCGGAACATGCATAAAGAAGGTGCGCAATGCGGACCGGATCGCGGTTGCCAAGCAGGTAATCGAGGAACTGGGCGACAACAATCCGCTCGCCAATCTCACCAAGTGCATCAAGCAGCCGAGCAAGCTCGGCGACCTGAAGACGGCGATCAGCACAAGGTCGAACAACGGTGTGAACCGTGTTCTGCGCTCATGCGGAGCAGACCTCGATGGCCTCCAGAACATGGGCAAACTGGCTTCTCTCAACAACGGCACTCAGGCTGGCGAAGACAAGAAGTTCAAGACCCTGTCGATCACGGTCGGCGCAAGTGGTGCGGTTGGTGTGGCCGGTGCGGCCGGTGCAGGCATCGTCATCGAACTGAAGAAGGGTCCGAACGCACGCTGGTTCTTCACCGGTGGGATCGGTGGTGGGCCGAAAGCGGAAGTGGTTGGCGATGTGACCGTCGGCCTGTCGCGGTCCGAGATCCCGACGGCGCGATGGGGTTTCGACCACGGCATCGGCGCGGTTGTTTCGGGGCACTATATTGTCGGCCTGTCGGGCGGCGTTGAGTTCCAGGGCAACTCGCTCGACTTCGCGGGCATCAGCTTCGGGGCAGGTGGCGGCGTCGGCGTCGGCGGAGCGGTCTACAAGACCGGAGCCATCTTCCCTTTCAAAGACCTTTGAGGCCTTTCCCCTGCGGAGGCCGGTCGGTGTCCCCCAGCCCGACCGGCCTCCGCGAACAGGAGCAACCCATGATGATGTCCTTCTCAACACTGGCCGCAATAGCGATGGCCGCGACTGCGGCCGAACACGCGCCTCCCAGCCTCTGCAAAATGGGCGAGCAAACTGTCATCAGCGGCGCAGTCGAGGATGACTTCGGGCTCGATGTGTCGGTTTGCGTGATGGAGACACACAGCGAAGAGTTTCCGGGAACAACCCCTCGCATCACAATCCGCTGGTCGGGCGAGGGCGGTGGTGATGCGGTCTCATGCATTCCAGGCCATTGCGACGGGGTGATCGAATACTCCCGCTACACCAGCCCGCATCTCACGATCCTGCAGCTTGCCTGGGCCAAGAACGGCCACGTCCAAAGCTTGCATCAGACGCTTAGCCGGGCCGGCTGGAACGATCCAATGGTAGCTACGACCACCCACACTTGGCTGCCCGCCGGTTCACCCGTCAGCGATGTCGACGAAAGCACGTTCCCGGTGCGAACGGACGCCATGCCGCTTGCGCTGATGAAGCTCGAGACCCTGCTGGAGCGCAAATCCTGGACCGAGCAATTGCTGTGTGCGGCTCCCCGCGGCGAGCATCCATGACCCTCGCTCGGTCAGCTTGCGTTCGGATCGATCAACCCTTCGCGCAGCGCATAGGCGATCAGTTCGGCTGCGTTACGCGAACCGGTCTTGCCCATAACGCTGGTGCGATGGCGATCGACCGTCTTGATGCTGATCCCAAGCGCTTCGCCAATCTCGCGATTGGTGCGTCCCGTCACAACCTGGCTCAGCACCTGCCGCTCTCGGTCGGTAAGCGGCTCGATATCTCCGGCTTCTTCCAGCATGCGCATGAAGCGGCTGCAAACGATCCGTCCGCCTTCAAGGATACGGGGGATCGCGCGCAGGACTTCGCCCATCTCGTCGGCTTTGCAGAAAACTCCGTCCGCGCCGATATCAACCAGTTCGGCGATCTTGCCGCGCGCGTCTATGCCGGTGAAGATGATGACCCGTGTTTCCGGCGACCATCGCCGCGCTTCGAGCAGGACTTCGGTCCCGCCCGCATGCGGCATGGTGACATCAAGCATCAACAGTTCCGGGCGATGCTTTCGCACCGCGACGATCGCGTCGATCCCGTTGTCGACCTGTTCGACAATCTCGATCCGCTGCCCCTGCATGGCATCCTCATCGCCGAGCGAGGAGGTGAGCGCATCCCGGATGATGGCGTGATCGTCCGCGATCACGGCTTTGCAGACCGTTCCAAATCCTCCGACACGCTTCAATTGGCTTGCCCCCTCAAGCACTTCGCCTTTTGGTGTCGGCATCGTATACGAAAGGGCATGGGGCGAAAGTGCGTTTTGAACAGGGTGGCAAAGGCGCTGTCGGCGCTTTTCTTGTTCTGGCTTGCTTTCTTCGCCGCTCCAGCGATCGCCGGTACAGATCCGCCGGTCTTGGTGGAGCCCGGCATCAGTCAGGAAATGGTCGAAGGCTCAGCGCGCTACTTGGTGACCGAGCCCGGCCGCGAGATAGGCGTTGAGGATGCGCTGGCCGCCTACGAATCGAACCAGTTCGAATACGAGTTTCCGCCTGAGCAATCCGGTTTGATCCGCGACTGGCAGGTGTGGATGGCACTTCCGTTCAAAAGCGGGGCACCCGAAGGATCACAGCCAATGCGCAAGGTGCTTGGGATAGGCGGAGTCTTCCCCGAATTGCCGCGCGTTTATCTCACCTGCGAGGGTCAGGAACCCAAAGAAATTCTCGCGTCGCAATCGGTCGAGGGCGGAGCGTTGAGCGCGCGTTACTTCACCTATGTGCGCACGCAGAGCTTTGCGCTCGCGCCGGGTCAGAAATGCCTCGCGCTGCTCAATCTGGCGACTTCAGACAATCCCAATATGGGCATCTTCCGCGAAGGCGAATTGGGCACTCGGCAGGTCGTCGCAGTGCTGCTCAAGGGCGCAGTGACGGCCACCTTGCTGATCATCGGTCTGGTCCTCGCGATCACGTCCTATGTTACCGCGCGTCCGCTTGGCCTGTATCTCGGCGCCGCTTATTCACTTGCGATGCTGCAGAACGAAATGACGTTGTTCACCAGCGTCTTGGCCGCAAGTCCGGCTTCAGGGCGCGAGATCTGGGAAAACGTCACCCTGCTCACAATTTTCGCGATGCTGAACACCTTCCTGTTCGGCTTTCGCGTGGATTTGAGACTCGATACCTGGTCGAAGCGGCTTTTTGTCGCACTTTTACTTACTGCGCCTGCAATCATGATCGCGCGCATCGGCGACGATACGCCCGGCCTCGTCTTGACGCTTTACATATCGATGTTCCTCGCCGCGCTTACGGTTGTCTTCCGGCTCGATATCGGTCGCTGGCTCCGGATTGCGGCGGGCGCGATCTTGTTCGCCGGCACGATCGGTGTGCTCTGGACCGAGCCCTATCTGGGCGGCAGCTACCTCACTGACCTTACTATCGAGTGGTTTCGCGATCTCTTCCGGATCGTCTCAGGCCTGGGCGTCCTGGTGCTGATGCTGGTCGATATTGTCAGCTCTCGTCGCGAGCGAGATAGAATGGTGACCGAGCGCATCGAAGCTCTCGAAACGCAAGCCGAGACCGACAGGCGATTGCTAGAGACAGAGCGCGAATACGCAAGAGCGCGCGAAGCGGCGAGTAGGACCAAGGCGCAACTCGCGGCGGCCAGTCACGATATTCGCCAGCCGATCGTCGGTTTGCGCGCAGCAGTGGCGAGCGAAGCCGAGCGCCTTTCACCCGGCCTTCAATCGCGGCTGGGGGAAGCGATCGATTACCTTGAGCACCTGACTCGCGAGTATTCGGACGGGACCAGCACACCTCTTTCCGCCGAGACCGCGGAAGAATGCGAGGCCTACTCGGTCGATCTGGTCACCACCGCTGTGGGCAACATGTTCGAAGGCGAAGCCCGGCAAGCCGGGATCGAGCTGACGGTTTCGGGCTGCGACTGCCAGACACGCGTGCCAGCCTTGGCACTGATTCGGGCGACCAGCAACCTGGTCGCCAATGCCTTGCGCCATGCCGAACCAAGCTCGGTTGAACTGACGGCGACGACCGAAGACGGGCATTGCCAGATCCGTGTCAGCGACAATGGACGCGGGATGGATTCCGACACGCTGGAGAAAGCCCACATTGCCGGTGAAAGGTCCGAAGCGTCGGACGGTGACGGGCTAGGGCTAGCAATCGTCCATGAACTTGCGGTGCGACACGGATTTGCCGTGGGGCTGTCGTCCAGCCTTGGATCTGGAACCGAGGCGGTTATCACGCTGCCTCGGGATAAAGACGTATGCTGACCAAGCTTAGGCGCAAGTCTGGCCCGCGGGCAAAGTCAGCCAGCAAACCTGTCCAGCAATTCGTCGTCGCAAATCAGGTCGTTACCATGGCCTTCAACACCACGTTCTGAGGCGGGGCTGCCGACTTGGCTCGAGCGGAAGAAGTGATCCATCACAAATTCGACACCTGTCTCGGTCACGGTTCTCATGTCCTCTTCGAAGAATATGGCACGCGATGGGTGCGAGCAGATTATCTCGAACGACGGAAAATAGCCGATGTCAGAGACCTCCTCGGAGACCTCGCCTGCCACGGAACGCAAGACCGACTTCGAATACGTCGTGGCGACCAAGACGTGATTGGATGATG
>CAZJZO010000049.1:0-22733 GCA_964550495.1 uncultured Porphyrobacter sp.
GACCGCGTCGCGCAGCTGGTGCTCGCTCCGGTTGTACAGGCGTCATGGTCGGAAGAACTGGACGCGACCGAGCGCGGTGCCGGCGGCTTCGGCTCAACCGGCGGGCACGAAAAGCTCTAGCGCAGCGCTACTCGCTCACCGCAATTCGCACGCTCGAGCTGTAGCGCGCGGATCGCGCATCGCCATTGGCATCGGTCGCCGGTTCGAACCGCGCTCGCTTCTGCAGCGAGCGGCACGCCTTGGCATCGAAATCCCGCGATCCGCTGGATGCGCTGACAGTGCATTCCTCGACCCGCCCGCGCTCGTTGACGAGCAACGAGAAGCGCACCGTCCCGCTGCCAAGGCGAGATTGGCTGAAGCGGCGGAAATCGTCTGCGCGAACCCAGTCATTGGGATTGAGGGCGGTCAGTTCGCGATTGGGCGGGTAAGGCCCGGTTGGACGCGCTGGAGGCGGTGGAACCGTGCGTTCTGGCGCCGAGCGCTGAGCAACCGCTGGCCGTGAAGTCGCTGCCGGCCGGGAAGGGCGCGCGGCCTCGCGCCTGGCAATCGAGGGCTCCGGCACGGATGCTCCAGGCAGCGGCGCCCTGGCAATCCGCCATTGCTCGGCGCATTGATTGAGCAAGCGAAATCCGGCGGAGCTGGTCTTGAGCGAGAGTTGCGCGATCACCTGCCCACCTTCGCGCACGGTCAGGGTCTTGGCCTGCCGAAACTGCTGTTCGATCCGACCGGTATCGCTGAGCGGAGCGTAGAGCCCGCTCCCCAGCACCTGCCCTTCGAATTCGGTTTCGTCGAACTGCCAGGTGACTGTGCTCGGACCGAAACTGCGCGAGCGTCCCGAGCCCAGCCTCAGTCTGCCGGGCCTGCCGTCCGACTTGATGTAGGTGAGGCCATCGACCGAGCTCGAGTTGAGCCGCAATTCGCAATATCTCGACCGTGTGTGCTCGATAATGGTCCATCGACCCAGATCGACGAACACCGCGCCGCCGCTACGATTCTGCGCGCTCGCTGGAGGAACCGCCATGGCGCAAGCCATGGCCAGCGATGCTGCCAGTTTTGCTGTGCTACCGATGGTTGAATTCATCCGGGTTCTCATGCCGATCGGGTTTGTTTCCGTCTCCAGACTCAAGAAGGCGGCGCTGATCCCTTGCGCCGCCTTCCGTCCCATCCAAGGGTGATCTGCTCTCACTCGTCTGAGCTCAATCGGTCCGCTTAACCACCTTTTCATCCGATTTTATCGTGATGCGCAAGGTCTCTCCGGAATTGCCGGGGAAATCGGTGAACAGCGCGTCGACCAGGTTGGGCACGAGGGTTTGCAGGCGATTGGAGCGCGAGACGGCTTGTGCCTTGCCTTCGAACAGCCGCTCCCCGGTCGAGGAGGAATCGATCTTCAGATCGATGCCGCTCGTATAGACGGTGTAGCTGCGGACCTGTGGTCCGGCGAGGAACGGATCATAGAATCCGAAGGCGTATCCGCGGCGGAAACCAAAGCCGCCGAACCGCCCCCACGGGCCGAAGAACGGATCGTTGAAGCCCGCCCCGGTGCTGCGCACGCGCTCTCTGCCGTTGTCGACACCGTAATCGAAGCGCACCAGCAGATTGGCCGTTTCTGGTGTCGCTTGTGCATAACCGAGCTTTTCGAGCTGGGCCTCTACCATGTCCGCGTATAACGCAAACTCCAGCCCACCTGCGAGCTTGGGGTCTTCGGCCACCACCGCGAAGGTCTGACCCTGCGGCGCAGGAAGCGTGCTGGCGAAGCGCGACACGTCGGCTTTGAAGGATGGGGCGCAAGCCGCGAGGCTTGCAGCCAGTGCGATCGGAACCGCAATCCGTCCAAGGTTAGAGCGTCTAATCATTTGCTTAATCATGGCATACCCTTTGCAAGTTAGCCAGCGACTTCGTGCGTACCCCTCGCGTGAACGCCCTCATCTGCAAGGTATGGCCGCCAACGCGGCACAGATTGAGCGCTCTGACCTGACCGTCATCTCGTCACTGCTGCGGACACTCATGCCGAGACCGGCCTGAACCGCCATTGAACGCGGTTTAGCCAGGTTCAAACGCTTCGAGCTTGTATTGCAGTCGCTTCAAAACCTCTTCGAGTGATCCGTCGTAAAATTGTCCGTCCTCGGCGCCTACGAATTCGCGCATGCCGTCTTTGCCCGATTTGACGAAGTGATGCTTGGTAGTCTTGACCTTGCCGATTGGACGCAGGGGTTCGCCAATGCCGCGACAACCAAGATTAAGCTTCGAACTTGGTGCGTATCGGTATTCTATTCGTGTTTGAGGAAATAGATGGCGCAAATCTTCGTCGCCTTCCTCATACTCGCAATCCGAAGCGAACCCGTAGAGGTCTTGGGATATCAAAGCAAAAACACGTCCATCGCTCAATTCCAGAAGAAATCCTGCCCCCTCGTCTTCGTACTCCGCGATCTCGACCACGCGCGTCACGTTCACAGAAAGGCAGTGAGCAACACCGCCGGCAATATCGCGTTCGAAGTGGTTGGTTCCGTTCGACGGCAAGAGTTTCGCAAACGCTTCGATCCACAGGCATCGACAGAGAATTAGTGCAATGGCAGTGGTCGCGAGAGCGGACAAACCGAGATATTGATCCGCCTCGCTGGGTGCGAGGAACCAACCCAATACGAACTTGGCACACAGATACCCCAGCCCAGCGACTATGAAGGTCGGCCACGCCGCGACGCCGAGCGACTCCGCGAAGGATCCTCCGGATGCATAATCTCGGAGAACTCGCATATCGTCGCCGGTCAGCGGAACTTCGACAACATCGGACGTGCTCATTCCAATCCCGAATCCATAGGTCTTGCTGGCAAGACGTGTTATCTGGAAATGGTAAAGGAAGCCGTAGGTCTCAAACTTACCCTCGTACCAGCCCCAGCGCCTTGTACGCGGCGTCGAGCGTCGGGAGGCCCCGCTCGCGGGCTTGTGCGGCGCCGCGCGCGAGGATTGCATCGAGCGCTTCGGGATCACCCTGTAGCTCTCCGAACCGCGAATTGATCGGCCCAAGCGATTCGACCAGCAATTCGCCCAATGCAGGTTTGAACGCGCCAAATCCCTGTCCGCCAAAGTCGGCGAGTACTTCGCTGACACTCTTGCCGGTCAGCGCCCCGTAGATGCCGACCAGATTGAGCGCCTCCGCGCGTCCTTCCAGACCCTCTGCTTCGCTTGGCAGGGGCTCGGGGTCGGTCTTGGCCTTCTTCACCTTCCTCATGATCGTGTCGGCGTCGTCGGTCAGGCTGATCCGGCTCATATCGGACGGATCGGACTTGCTCATCTTCGCGGTGCCATCGCGCAGGCTCATGATCCGCGCAGCGGCGGGCGGGATAAAGGGCTCGGGCAGCGTGAACAGCGGTGCGTCTTCGGCGCAAAAGTCGTTGTTGAACTTCTGTGCAATGTCGCGCGCCAGCTCGAGGTGCTGTTTCTGGTCCTCGCCCACCGGGACATGCGTCGCCTGGTACAACAGCACGTCGGCGGCCTGCAGCACCGGATAGGTGAACAGGGCGACCGACTGGCCCTCGCGGTTCTTGCCGGCCTTGTCCTTCCACTGCGTCATGCGATTGAGCCAGCCCATCCGGGCGGTTCCGTTGAGCAGCCATTGCAGCTCGGCATGGGCGGGCACTTGCGCCTGATTGAACAGCACGGTCTTGGATGGATCGACCCCGCATGCGACAAGGGTGGCGACCATTTCGCGGGTATTCCGCGACAGCTCGGCAGGATCGTGCGGCTGCGAAATGGCGTGCAGATCGGCAAGGAAAATGAAGCACTCGCCGCCGGCTGAGTGGGCTTCATCCTGCAGCTTCACATAGTTGACGATGGCGCCGAGATAGTTGCCGAGATGCGGCTTGCCGGTGGGCTGGATGCCTGAAACGACTCTCATGGGGAAACTCTTCTACTGGAATGACAAAGATTGGCCGGTTCGGGCCAGGATTGGGCACAAGTCAGGAGCTTGCCTGCCATCGCCAGGCCGCCCGCCCGCGCACCGCGAATCGCGGGCGAGCCAAACGAGGTTGCGTCGACATCTTCATCATGCGCCCGGCCATAGCACAGGCGCGCTCAGGGGCAACTCCGGCCAATCAGCCTTGGCGGCGCATGAGGCGCTGGATCGTGGCCTTGTCGAGAACGCCCAGCAGGACCGCCCCCAGCCCATAGACCGGGACGCCGACCGCAAGGATGGCTGCGATCCCCAATGCCTTGTCGGAGATGCTCCCGACAAACCATGGGTCGATCTGCTGCATCAGGAAATACAGCGCGACGCCCATTGCGGCGGCGGCGATTGCGATGCGGAATATTCGCCCGAGCACGCGGGCGGGAAGGGTGAAGAAGCCTCGCCGTTTGAGGATCAGGCCAAGGAGCGAGATGTTGACCCAGGCGCCGATCGCTCCGGCCAGCGCAAGCCCGACGACGCCTAGCCCGGCGACATAGATGAAGTAGAAGTTCAGCCCGATGGTCACCGCCAGCGAGGCGGCGGCGGTGTAGACCGGAGTGCGGGTGTCCTTGCGCGCAAAGAAGTTGGGCGTGAGAACTTTGACGAGCACATAGGCAGGCAGGCCGATCACCAGCGCCGAAACGACCATTCCGGTGATTGAGGCGTCCTCCTGCGTGAAGGCCTGCCCGGCCATGAACACCCGGACGAACGCGGTGCCGGTGAAGAACAATGCAACCGCGCACGGCACGGTCAGCAGCATGGCGAGCTCGATCGCATTCGACTGAAGCCGGGCGGCCTCGTCGTTCTCGTCACGCCCGATGAAGCGCGACAGCGCCGGAAGGATCGCCGTGCCAAGCGCGATGCCGATGATTCCCAGCGGCAATTGGTTCCAGCGATCGGCCATCGCCATGTAGGTCAGCGAGCCGTCGGGAAGACCGCGAATGAAGGCGAGATCGACGAACCGGCTGATCTGGTAGACCCCTGCGCCGAACACGGCGGGGATGATCAGCACTCCCATTTCCTTCACCCGCTCGGTCATCCGCGGGAACCCGGCAGGGATTCGAAAGCCGGCTCTGTGCATGAAGAACGTCAGCCAACCAAGCTGCAACAACCCGCTGACGGAAACGGCAATGGCGAGGTAGAAGCCGGTGGCCTGCCGCGTTGCTTCGCCGGGCTCCTGCGCGGCGCCCCAGAACAACGCAGCGAGCAGGCAGATATTGAGCAGGATCGGCGCCGCTGCCGCCGCGGCGAAGCGAGACAGCGAGTTGAGGATCGCTGCGGTAAGCGTCGCGAGGCTCATGAACAGCAGGTACGGGAACGCGATCCGTCCCATCGTCACTGCCAGCGAGTAGGTCTGCTCGTCGGCGCGCATATCGGCGTTGGCGAACAGCCATAGCACCCACGGCATCGCCACCATCATCACCGCACCGAACAGCACCAGGATCGGCAAGAGGATCGCGAGCACTTCGCTGGCGAAGCGCTTTGCTTCGTTCTCGCCCTCGTTCATGTGGCGATTGAACAGCGGCACAAACGCGCTCGCAAACGCGCCTTCGGCAAACAGCCGGCGGAACAGGTTGGGCAGCTGGAATGCCAGCTGCCACGCATCGGCCACGCCTCCCGCGCCGAGGACGCGGGCGAGCATGATGTCGCGGGCAAAGCCGAACACCCGGCTGACCGCTGTCAGCCCGCCGATGGTTCCGACATTCTTGAGCAGGCTCATGATTCAGGCCCGCGCCAAGGCGCGCTTATCCGTTGCCGGTTGCGTTGCCTTCGGGGGCTGGCGCTCCGCCATCACCCGATTCTTCCTGTGCGCGCTTCGCCTGTAGCTGCTGGATATAGAGACCGTTGAAGTCGACGGGATCGACCATCAGCGGCGGGAAACCGGCATCGCGTACGGCATCGGCGACGACTCGGCGTGCGAACGGGAACAGGATCCGCGGCGCTTCGGCAAACATGAAGGCGTGTGCCTGTTCTTCGGGAATGTTGCGGATACCGACCAAGCCGCAATAATCGAGCTCGACGATATACAGCGTGCCTTTTTCGCAGGTCGCGGTGATGTTCATCTTGAGAGTGACTTCGGTCACTTCGGGGCTGACGGGATCGGCGCCGATGTTGAACTGCACGTCCATGCTGGGCTGATCCTGCCACTGATAGACGTCCGGTGCATTCGGGTTCTCGACCGACATGTCCTTAACATATTGGGTGATGATCCCGGCTGCGGGCTGGGTGTCAGCGCCGTTGCCTGCGCCGGGTTGATTGTTGAGGTCGGTGAGAACGTCGCCTTCTTCGGCCATGGTCATTATCTTTCGAATTTTGGGTCTGGAATCGGCGCAGAACGCCGGAATGTATGTCGGCGGCGCGCCTAGCAGGCGCAAAGCGTGCTCGCAACCGGACGAAACAGGCGCAAAAACCTTCGAATGATGCGGTAATGATCGTTGTCGAATTGTAATTAGAGCCTATTTAAGGCACGGAGGGGTATACGGGGCTGCGCGTCGCGACGGTGCCAGCAACCGAAGATATCGGATTTATGTCGAATGTTTGAAATCGTTCTTCTCGCCATGGTCGCTGCATTCCTCGGATTGCGGCTGTATTCCGTGCTCGGCCGCCGCGCTGAACACGAAGAGGAATCGGTGCCGCAGCGCCCCGAATCCGGAGAGAGCAAACTTCCTCCTGCCGCGCAGCCGCAGCCAGTGCCTGCAGCGCCTGCCAGAGTCGTGCAGATGGACGGGATGATGCCCGCAGTCGAACGCGGCATTCGTGAAATTGCAAACGCCGACTCCAGTTTCGATCTGCCCGCGTTCCTCGATGGCGCGAAAGGCGCTTATGAGGTCGTATTGGAAGCCTTCTGGACGGGCGATCGCGAGACGCTTCGCGAGCTTTGCGACGACGATGTCTATGCTGGGTTCGATGCCGCGATTACTGCTCGCGAAGACGCCGGACAGAAGCTCGACAACTCGCTGGTCCGGATCGAGGAAACCCGCATCCATTCGGCTTCGCTGGATGGCAAGCTGGCCCGCATCGCCGTTCTCTTCGTCGCCGACATTGCTGCCGTCACACGCGACAAGGACGGTAATGTGATTGCAGGCTCGCTCGACGATGCGATCGAGAGCCGCGACGTCTGGACGTTCTCGCGCAATGTTTCAGCGCGCGATCCGAACTGGGTACTCGACGAAACCGACGAAGGCTGATTCCTTGTTTGGGGGCTCGTCCCGCGCGCCCGAAGTCATCCGGCTTGGCGCGCCGGGATTTAAACTCTTGCGTCGACCAAAATCCACACCCGCTTCGGCATTTGCATTGGCTGCGACACTGCTGCTGAGCGGCTGCGCGATAATCCCGAAGTCGACTCCGCCGGGCCCCTCGATAGCAACGCCTGCAACCGATCCATCCGCCACCAGCGCCTTTGTGGCCGGGGTTAGTGCCGGGCCCAGCGTGGGCTCGCTTTCGCTCGGCGCAGGCGACGCCAATGCCGCGCTCGCAAGTTTCAACGAATCGTGCCCGCAATTGCTGCGCCGCGAAGATTCGAGCGGCATCAATGCCTATGCCAATTGGGACAATGTATGCGACGCCGCTTCGCGATGGTCGCCACGCGACGGACGCGCCTTCTTCGAACGCAAATTCGAGACCGCGCGGGTCGGTGACGGGAGTGCGTTCGCAACCGGATATTTCGAGCCGGAGATCGCGGGCAGCCGGACCCGCAGACCAGGATTTGAGGTGCCGGTTTACGTCTTGCCCAACGATCTGACGCGAGGGTGGCCAGCCGATGTTCCGGCAGCGGAGCGAACCGGACGTCCGCCGCTGGGACGGATCAACGAAGCAAGCGAATTCGTCCGCTATTACGACCGCACCGAGATCGAGGAAGGCGCATTGGAAGGCCGCGTGCCGACAATCGCCTATGCGGCCGATCCGGTGGAATTCTTCTTCCTGCAGATCCAGGGCTCGGGTCGCATTCGTACCCCAGAAGGCGAGATCATTCGGATCGGTTATGCCGGTCAAAACGGGCGCGGTTATACCGGGATTGGCGGAGTGATGCGCGAGCGCGGGCTGCTCGGTGATGGTCCGGGGCAGTATCCCGGCTCGATGCAGGGCATCATGGCCTACATCCGTGAGAACCCCCGGGAGGGTAGCGACCTGATGCGGCTCAACAAGAGCTGGATTTTCTTTCGCGAGCTGACCGGTGACGGGCCGCTAGGTGCGCTCGGCATTCCGGTGCGGCAGGAAAGCTCGGTGGCTACCGATCCGCGCTTTGTGCCGCTTGGCGCCCCGGTCTGGCTCGATCTCGACCGCGACGAAGCCGACGGGCTGTGGGTGGCTCAGGATGTGGGGGGCGCGATCAAGGGAGCCAACCGGTTCGACACGTTTTGGGGTGCAGGTTCCCGTGCCCGCGAGATTGCAGGAGGCATGAGCGGTCGCGGAGATGCATTGCTGCTGCTGCCGAAAGGAACAGTCCAGCGCATCAAAGCAGCGCAATGAGCGTTCCGCGCGGGCTTTCGCCGGAAGAGCAAGCCGCCTGGGCGCGGCTGGCGCAGAGCGTGACGCCGCTGGAAGGGCGCACGAGACCGGGGCTACCGAGCATTGACGGCGGCAGGGCAACGGCGAAGCAATCCGCTGCTCCGGTCGCTGCCGGTCTTGGCAAGAGTGCCCCTGGAGCGTCCAAACCGATCACGATGCGATCGCGTCCAAGGCCCGCCTTTTCATCCGAACTCGATTCGCACTGGAACCGCAAGCTCAAGAACGGGCAGGTCGCGCCGGACTATACGCTCGATCTGCACGGTCACACGCTCGACGGCGCGTATCATCGGATCATGACCGGGCTGGACCAGGCGCGTGCGATGGATGCGCGGCTGGTCCTGGTCATTGCCGGACGAGAGCGACCCGTCGATCCTGCCGACAGATCAAGCAAACGCGGAGCGATCCGTGCAAAGTTGCTCGATTGGCTGGCGGTCAGCCACCATGCCGATGCGGTGGCGGCAATCCGCAAGGCGCATATTCGCCATGGCGGCGAGGGCGCGCTCTATCTGGTGCTCAAGCGGCGACGTTGACCCGAGGCCTACGCCGCCGCTTCGCAGGGTGAGGTTCGTCGCGCCGCTCACCCGAACAACCAGACGTTCATCAACCGGCCGGGCAGGGCCATGCTGAATATGCCCGGGATCATCAGCGCGCCGAGATAGAGGCTGAGGATTTCCTTCTTGTGACCCTTCATGTCGCCGCGGCGCGCCGTGGCGATCAGCTTGTAGGATGCCCAGAGCGTCATCGGGATGAAGATGTGAATGAAGCTGAAGCTGCCGCTGGTCTGGATGAAAATCGCCGAGAGCGCGGTCGTCACCATCAGCGCAACCCAGAGTTTTCCCAGCTGCTTGTGCATCGGCGTGCCTTTGGGAGCGAGCAGCAGAAACCCGCCGAGCGGGATCGCGGGCAGAACCGTCACGACGTGGATCACCACCGCAAGATGACGCGTTGCGGCATGATCCGGCGCGACGCCCAGCAGACCGCGGGTGATTGCGTAGAGGACAGCCAGCGACATGGTGGTCGCAGCGATTGCGACGATCGCTCGCATTCGCGGTGACAGATCGAACGCGTTCCTTGAAGACGCCAATGCTGGATCGCGGAAGAAGGGGAGAGGCAGGTTCTGGATCAGGCTTGTCATGTCGGTATCCTTGAATCGATGTCTGTCGGTGTGTTGGACCGACAATGCCTCGTGCCCATCGGCCAGCAATCGCGGGTGCGCCGATGGGCCAAGACCTGCGTGAACGGGCAGCCTATCTCCTCGAAAAACGCGGAATTTCGCGATCTTGCCACTTTACGAAGCGCGAACGGGCAGTCAGGAATATGGCTATGACCGCCTCAGCGACACCGCCGCGCAATCGGTTCGCCCGCAAGCTGGCGATCGATATGGCGATTATGACGGTGATCGGGATTGTGCTCGCACTCATCGGACCGTTTGGCAGCTTTGCAGAACCATTGGCCTATCGCCTGGTCAGTTGGGTGACCTTCGCTTGGGTCGGATATGCGATCTACAGTCCGATGAGCTGGGTGGTCGACCGTTTGCAGGCTGCGCTCGATTTGCCGCGTCCCGCGCTGTGGGTGGTCGGCGTCGCCTTGGCGACAATTCCCATGACGGCGATTGTCTGGAGTATGCGATTTCTGCCGCGTCCGGTCCCGCTGCCGACGCTCGATCAGGCGCTGACGTCGTACTTCTACGTCTTTCTGGTCGGTGGCGGTATCACGGCGTTCTTCTACATGATCGAGAGCGGCAAGGAGACGGCCAACAAGGATCCTGTCGCCCCGGTGGCTCCCGTCGCGAACGAAGCCGCGCCTGGTGCTTCTGTTCCATCCACTTCCTCGCCGCGACTGATCGATCGACTTCCGCCGGCCCTGGGCAGCGACGTGATCGCACTCGAGATGGAAGATCACTACGTCCGAGTGCACACTCCATTGGGTTCCGAGCTGGTGCTTATGCGACTTCGCGATGCGATTGCAGAGCTCGATGGCATCGAAGGCCGCCAGGTTCACCGCAGCTGGTGGGTTGCGCGCGGCGCGGTCGAAGATGTGGTGCGCGACGGTCGTAATGTCCGGCTCAAACTGGCGCGCGATATCGAGGCGCCGGTGGCTCGGGCGCAAGTCAGCGAAATCAGGGATGCCGGCTGGCTCTAGTCGTTTTCGGGAAGGGCCTGCACCGGAATGCGCGCCTCGCGATCGAGCACCACCGAAAGCTCGGTGCCCTCGGCGATTACAGCGCTTTTCCCGGTAACAAACGGGATGAGGCCCATTGTCGCTACCGCCGTCAGCGTAGCCAGTTCGGTCTGATCGTCGCCGGCCCCGCCCAAGGGCCCGGAAATCCGCACCGGACCGCCGTCGAAATCGAAATAGAGCATCCGCGCGGCCAGTCGGCCGCCTTCGCCCATCCAGCCCTTCTTTGCCGCGACGGTGATCTCGCCTATTGCAGGCGCACCGGCTGGGACGATCACTTTTCCATCGAATGTCAGTTCGTCTTTGAGGGTCAGCCTGATCAGGTCGCCCTTGCGTACCTTCTTGCTCGACACCTCTTCGGCGACGACGAACGCAATCCGGCTTTGGGTCGGCAGGACCAGCGCATTGCCGCGCATGCTGGCGCCTGCCGGGGACGTCGCTCGTTCTGCCTCCGGCTGTTCCGATTGCGCGCTGGCGGGCGTTCCCGCCAAGGCCAACGCAAACACCAAAGCGGACAAGACGCGTTCAGGAAGAGGTGCTGGTCGCATCGTCGAGTATCACATCTTCGGCGATAAAGGCGGTGATCTTCTCACCGGCTTTGAGCTTGGCATTGTTGCCCTTGGCGAAAAGGCCAAAGACTCCCAGGCCGATGACGCCAAGGATTGTCTCGCCTTTCCCGGATTTGCCATCGGAGCTTGTCTCACCCTCGATCGGGATCTCCCGACCGTCGAGATCGAGATAGAGCAGCTTGGCCGACAGCTTCCCGCTTTTGCCGACATTGCCGCTCTTCTTGGCGGTCAACAATTCACCCCATGCAATTGCACCGACCGGGATCACTTCCTTGCCGTCGACCAGCACGGGTTTGTCGACCCGGAGCTTGAATTTGTGTCCGGGCTCGTGATCCTTGGTCGAGACTTCGTTGAGCACCATCAGGCGCACCGGAGTGTCGCGCGGGATGTCCGGCGCGACTTCGACCACTGGCGACGGCGGGTCTGCCATTTCCGATGTCGCTTCTTCTGTGGCTTCGACCACTTCTGCAAGGTCGTCGGTCGTGGCAGTCGCCGACTCGGCTTCGATCGCCGTCTCCGAAACCGTTTCGACGGTTTCTGCGTTGGGAAGCGGCTCGGCCACTTGCAACGCCAATACAAATGCCACGCCTGAAATCATGCGAACCCCCAATTATTCCACGGCGCTGCGCAAGAATTGACCGCAGGGCCAGAATGAATTGACACTAGCGAGGAATTTCAGAATGATACAGACCTCGTTTGGATTGATTTGGGGGTCGTTTTGAAAACCAAGATTATCACTGCCGCATTCGTCGCGGCGTCGCTTACTGTTCCAGCCATGCCGGTGCTCGCCGACGACCATGAAGAATATGTCGTCGTCAACGAAGAGATGGGTGTGCCTGTCTTCCCGTATGATATCACCGACAAGCCGTACAAGATTGTCGGTCCGGTCTCCGCCGGTGTCCGCAAGGCCACGATCTTCAGCAAAGAGCCGTCGCAGCAGAAGATCTACAACGAAGTGTGGGAACGCGGGGAGAAGATGGGCGCTGACGCGGTCATCAACGTGACCTATGGCGAAAGCAAGGTCAGCCTCGACAGCTGGGGCAAGACCCGCGCGCTGGGCTTCGCGATCAAGTTCCTGACCGAGGAAGAGATCGCTGCAGGCGTGGAGGGTGAAACCGCGCCGGCGCCGGAAACCTACGACAAGGACATGTTTAAGGGCGCGAACAAGAAGCCCAAAAAGAAGAAGTAATCGAGGCTCCAGCGGTACACGCTGGGACAGATTCAATCGAGGGGCTGCGGAGATGATCCGCGGCCCCTTCTTTTTGGCAGCGATGCCATCGAAAACGAAAGGCCCCCGACATTGCTGCCGGGGGCCTGCTTGCGATCCGGCCCGGGGGGCGGTCGACCGGATCGATTGGTTCGTTCCTACGCGTGATACTTCGCGTGGGTCACATCGAAGCGATCGGCGTTCATCACCTTGCTCCAGGCAGCGACGAAATCGCCTACGAACTGAGCTTCATTGCCGCTTTCGGCGTAGTGTTCCGCCTGGGCGCGCAGCTGCGAGTGCGAACCGAAGATCAGGTCCGCACGGGTGGCGCGGTACTTCTCTTCACCGGTCTTGCGATCGGTGCCGACATATTCTTCATCACCCGACCCATCGACCGGAGCCCACTTGGTGCTCATATCGAGGAGGTTGGTGAAGAAGTCGGGCGTCAGCGTACCGACCCGGTCGGTGAAGACTCCGTGGCCGGTGTTGCCGCTGACGGCGCCGAGAGCGCGCAGCCCACCAACCAACACCGTGAGTTCGGAAATCGACAGGCCGAGCAGGTGCGCGCGGTCGATCAGCATTTCTTCGGTTTTCACATCGGCTTTGGTCTTGAGGTAGTTGCGGAAGCCATCGGCAAACGGCTCCAGCGGCTCGAAGCTGGCGTGATCGGTGTGCTCGTCGGTGGCGTCGCCGCGACCGCCGGTGAAGGGGACGGCCACTTCGAATCCGGCCTTCTGAGCCGCATGTTCGACTGCTGCCGAACCGGCAAGGACGATCGCATCGGCCATCGACATGTCGCCGCGCAATTCGTCGATCTTGGCAAGCACCTTGCCCAGCTCTTCCGGATCGTTCGCCGCCCAGTCCTTTTGCGGAGCAAGACGCACGCGGGCACCGTTGGCGCCGCCGCGGTGATCCGAATTGCGGTAGGTCGAAGCCGAAGCCCATGCCGTCTTGACCAGTTCGCTGGTGGTCAATCCACTAGCGAGGATCGCTTCCTTGAAGGCCGAAACTGCGTCAGCAGTAGGAGCAGTGCCAGCCGGAACCGGATCCATCCAGATCAGCGTTTCTTCCGGCACTTCCGGGCCCATGTAGCGGACCTTCGGACCCATATCGCGGTGGCACAGCTTGAACCATGCCCGCGCGAACGCATCGTCGAGTTGCTCGGGATTGTTGAGGAAGCGTTCCGAAATCACGCGGTAATCCGGGTCCATCTTCAGCGCCATGTCGGCAGTGGTCATGATGGTCGGAACCTTCTTCGAAGGATCGCGGGCGTCCGGTGCCATGTCTTCCGGATCGGGGTTGATCGGCGTCCACATTTTCGCGCCAGCGGGGCTTTCCGTGAGTTCATAATCGTACTTGAACAGCAGGCGGAAGTAATCGTGGCTCCACGAAGTCGGGTTGTTCGACCACGACCCTTCGATGCCCGACGTGGTGATGTTGCCATCGGCAATTTCACCTTCGTCGGTCAGCCAGCCAAAGCCCTGGTGATCGATGGTCTCGCTTTCCGGGCTGTCGCTGAACGTGTCAGACGGAGCAGCGCCGTGGGCCTTGCCGAAGGCGTGGCCGCCGGCGGTGAGAGCGACGGTTTCCTCGTCGTTCATCGCCATCCGTGCGAAGGTTTCGCGCATGTCGCGTCCGCTGGCGAGCGGATCGGGATCGCCGCCCGGACCTTCGGGATTGACGTAGATCAGGCCCATCTGGATCGCGGCGAGCGGATTTTCGAGCGCAGCGCCGTCATCGGGACGGATACGGGTGGCAACGCCCTCGTTCACCCACTGCTCTTCGGTGCCCCAATAGACGCTTTCCGGCTCGAACACGTCGGCGCGGCCGCCGCCGAAACCGAACACCGGGCCGCCCATGCTTTCGATCGCGACATTGCCGGTAAGGATGAACAGGTCGGCCCAGCTGATATTCTTGCCGTATTTCTGCTTGATCGGCCACAAAAGGCGGCGGGCCTTGTCGAGGTTGCCGTTATCCGGCCAGCTGTTGAGCGGAGCGAAGCGCTGCTGGCCCGAGCCTGCGCCGCCGCGACCATCGCCCGTACGGTAGGTGCCGGCTGCGTGCCACGCCATACGGATGAAGAACGGGCCATAATGGCCATAATCGGCCGGCCACCAGTCCTGGCTGTCGGTCATCAGAGCCGTCAGGTCAGCTTTCAGCGCATCGTAGTCGATCGTGTTGAAGGCTTCGGCATAGTCGAAGTTCTCGCCCAGAGGGTTGGCGCTGCGGCCACCTTCGGTGAGAATGTCGAGCTGCATGACTTCGGGCCACCAGTCGCGGTTGGTGCGGCCGAACAGTCCGCGCTGACCGGCGTCGCCGTGGAACGGGCAGCCGCTCATTTCTCCAGTTTTGGCGTCCATGTGGGATCTCCTCTCTTGAGCCTGAAACGGGGTGTAGAATCGGGGTACGCGATAATGATGGCAGCTCAATGATGGAACCGCTGTAATCAGTCCAATCGATTAATCTGCGAAGATTGATCAGGATTCTAGATTGAAGAGAGGTTTGTCGATCCTATTCGAATTCGACCGAGAGGAGCGTGAATCGCGCCTCCCCCGTCGCCGCCACGCCGTGGCTGCGCAACAGCGGTGTGCCAAACGCGAAACCGAACCGCGCGGCGCGGGCGAGCGCGGCCTCGTAGGCCCTTGAATGCTCGGTGTTCGGTCGGTGCGCGACATTGGTCCAGCGATCGTCGAACCGGATCGAGATTGTGTGCTCGCCCGGTGTGATCGGCATCAGCGTGTGCCTGGGCGCATACCAGCGATAGGAGGCATATTTACCCCGCGCGGTCCAGTTGTCGCGGGCGCGCTGGAAGTAGAGCGAGATGGTTGGCGCGGTATTGGGATCTTCGACTGCGACAAAGCGCGTGCCGGGCGCGGCATCGATACGATAGCGAACGGTCACGCGTTCGAACCCGTCGAGCGGATAGACCCCGGTGGTGAGCGCATCCCATTCGCCCCGCCCGGCGCGGGGGAAGTCCACCACGAGACTGCCATTCGCGCCCGATGCGGGTGTTTCGGGCATATTGACGGAGTAATTCTTGCCGCGCGCCCACGGCCCGATCTCCCACTCGCTGGCGGGCGGCATGGCAGTCGCAGCGCTGGCGACGAGAGCGGCGGTACCGAATGTGAATGCGACGAATTGCCTGACCATGGCCATCCTCTAGCAAAGGCACGCTTCCGGCCGATTGAATGGAGATGTTATCGAACAGCAAGCTTTGTAAGCGGATGTAACGATATCGCGATCAGTGCAGCTTCAATCGCGGTCTCACGATCCGGTTCACCCGGCCGATCGCCATCAGGCCGAGCCCCTTGAGCCAGCCATGAATTCCGATCAGGTGCATGCGATAGAGCGAAGTGTAGATGAACCGCGCCATGCGCCCCTCGACCGCCATCGCCCCGCCGACCAGATTTCCCATCAGGCTCCCCACCGTCGAGAAACGGCTCAAGGAGACAAGTGAGCCCTGATCCTTGTAGGTGAAGCTCTTCAGCCGCTTTCCCTTCATGACCCGGCAGATATTGTCGAACACGGTGTCTGCCATCTGGTGCGCGGCTTGCGCGCGGGGAGGCACGGGGCGATCCTCGCCCGCAGGGGTGTAAGACGCGCAATCGCCAAGCGCGAAGATGCTCGGATCGGTGACGCTCTGCATCGTCTCGGAAACGACAATCTGATTGTTGCGGTTGGTTTCCAGCCCCAGCTGGCTCAGGAAATCCGCGCCTTTCACGCCCGCCGCCCAGACCATGAGATCGGCCTCGATATCATTGCCTTCAGCGGTTATCAGGCCCCATTTTCTGGCCTCGACGATCTGCGTGTCGGTCCAGACTTCAACTCCGAGCGTCTGCAATTCGTGCGTGGCTGCGTCGGACAGGCGTTCAGGCAACGCAGGCAGGATACGCGTGCCAGCCTCCAGCAACGTGACTTCGAGGCGGCTCTCGTCGAACACCTCCAGGCCATAGTGTCTGAGCGCTGCCGCCGCGTTGTAGAGCTCGGCCGCGAGTTCCACTCCGGTCGCGCCGCCACCGACGATCGCCACGCTGACTTTCTCATCCGCGTCAGGTTCCGCCATCATCGCCCGGCTGACGCGCAAGCAGTGATTCAACAGCTTGGTGCGAAACTTGTCCGCCTGCTTGCGGGAATCGAGATAGAGACAATGCTCGGTCACACCCGCCACACCGAAATCGTTTGAAACAGATCCGACGGCGAGAACGAGATAATCGTACCGCATCGTGTGGCTGCCGACCATTTCGTCACCTTGATCGTCCAGCACCGGGGCGAGCCGGATCGTCTTGGCGTCGCGGTCGATCGCTTCAAGGCTGCCCTGGAAGAAGCGGTAGCCCCAGCGGTGGCAGTGCCCGCGATATCCGACTTCATCAAGATTGGCATCGAGCGAGCCCGCCGCAACTTCGTGCAGCAGCGGCTTCCAGATATGCGAGAGATTCTGGTCGACCAGAATGATGTCGTGTTTCTTGCGCCCGAACTTCGCACCCAGACGGCGGACCAGTTCCAGCCCGCCAGCTCCGCCGCCAACCACGACGATCTGCGTCTTGCGCTGCTCCGGATTGACCGGAGCGGCGGGCAGGACGTCGGCCTCGCGAACGCGCTGTTTGTAGAGCGCGGCGGAAGATTCGAGGCGGGGGTGGATGGTCATGCAGTGTCGGGCACCTGTGGTGAGTGAATGGGCGGACTATTCAATCAGATAATGCATGAAAGCGCCCAATGTGCCCTGCAATCCTCATTCCGAGGGATTGGCGTGACGCATAGTAGCCCAGCCGACATTGCTCGGTGGTTCTTCCCAATCGAGGAAACTGGCGACGAGGCGAATGGCGGTCGCATCGTCGACATGGCCTTTCGGCATGCGCCTGAAGATATCTGCCATGCTCGAATCCTTGACCTCGCGGTCGAGCCATTTGCTGTCGAGCGGCACTGCGAGGCGGGTGACGCGTTCGTCCTCCGGTTGCCATTTCACCACCCAGCCTTCTTTCTCCCATTCGAGCGAGAGCGTGCTCCAGTCCTCGGCGAAAACCACCAGCCCCTTGTTCTGGCCCTTGCTGGCAGAATCGAATGCCTCACCAATCGTCCTGTCTGTCGCTTCGAAAGGCGTGTCCCAGTCATACGCCTTCACGCTGGGTCGCGGGTAATGTTCATCGACAAGCTCGAATGACGGATGCGATTTTGGGCGGGTGATATTGCGCAGCCATTCGCTGATCGCGACCACACCGATGACCAGTGTCAGCCACACCGGCAACATGTACCAGAAGCCGTTTTCTTCGGATATTTCTATGAGCGTCGGGAGGTAGATGGTCGAGGCGATAGTCGTCGCCGAATAGGCGGCAATCGCGCGTACCCGTTCGGCTTTCATCGCTATGCGACTTGCGCCCGGTGCAGCATCTTGTGGTCGGCGAGCACCAGCGCCATCATCGCTTCGACCACCGGGGTGCCGCGAATGCCGACGCAAGGGTCGTGGCGGCCTTTGGTGCGCACTTGGGTCGCTTCGCCATCGGCCGTGATCGAAGCCACTGGGGTCAGGATCGAAGAGGTCGGCTTGAACGCCACCCGACATACGACCGGCTGTCCGGTCGAGATCCCGCCAGCGGTCCCGCCCGCATGATTGCTCGCGAAGATCGGCTTGCCGTCCTCGCCAGGGCTCATGGCATCGGCGTTCTGTTCGCCGGTAAGGCGTGCGGCTTCGAAGCCTGCGCCGATCTCGACGCCCTTGGTTGCGTTGATCGTCATCATCGCGGCGGCAAGATCGCTGTCGAGCTTGGCATAGACCGGGGCGCCCCATCCGGCGGGCACGCCTTCGGCAACGCATTCGACCACCGCGCCGAGCGAGGAACCGTCCTTGCGCGCGGCGTCGACTTTTTCTTCCCAGCGCTTGGCCGCCCAGCTGTCGGGGCAGAAGAACGGGTTCTTGTCGATCTGGTCGAAATCGATCGCGTCGCGGTCGATCGCGTCGCCGCCGAGTTCGCAGACATAGGCGGTGATCTTAACTTCGGGAATGATCAGCCGCGCGACCGCGCCTGCGGCAACGCGCGCTGCGGTCTCGCGCGCCGAGGATCGTCCGCCACCGCGATAGTCGCGGATGCCGTATTTCGCGTCGTAGGAATAGTCGGCATGGCCGGGGCGATAGCTGCGCGCGATCTCCGAATAGTCTTTCGAGCGCTGATCGGTGTTTTCGATCATCATGTGGATCGGGGTGCCGGTCGTCGTATCTTCGAACACGCCCGACATGATCCTGACCAGATCGGCTTCCTTGCGCTGGGTGGTGAACTTGCTCTGCCCGGGCTTGCGCGCATCCATGAATGGCTGGATGTCCTTTGTACGCAACGTAAGGCCCGGCGGGCAGCCGTCGAGCACCACTCCCAGACCGGGCCCGTGGCTTTCTCCCCAGGTTGTGAAGCGCAGCACGCGCCCGAAGGTGTTCCAGCTCATGGATGCTGCAATAGCGAAAAGCGCGGGCCTGTCGAGGAGGGCGGTTGCCCGCTCAAGCGATTTTCCTACTCGAGATGCGCATGACAGGACGATCCGATGCACCTCGTCAAACGCACCCTCTGCCATTTCCATTCGCGACGATTGCGGCTCCCGATTTTCCGCCTCATGGACCGTGTAACATGCGGTCCATGTCTCGGGACGTGCGCGAATTGTCGGGGCAAAATGACGTCGCTGCCTCTGGCGCGCAGCATGGCTTTGGGGCAGGAACAAAGCGCGCTCAAACAGCGGAGCGGTAGCGCAGAAAGAAACCTATGATTGCGAAGCTATCAGGCCGCCTCGATGAAACCGGCGAAGACTGGGCGATCGTCGATGTCCAAGGGGTCGGCTATCTCGTCCATTGCTCGACCAAGACGCTCGCGGCTTTGGGCGAAATTGGCGAGGCCTGCACCATCCACACCGATCTGCAGGTGAGCGAGAACGATATGCGGCTCTTGGGCTTTGCCGAAAGCGCCGAGCGCGACTGGTTCCGACTGCTGACGACCGTGCAAGGCGTAGGCAGCAAGGTGGCGCTGGCGATCCTCTCGGCGCTGTCGACCGGCGAAGTGCGCGATGCTTGCGCGGCCGGCGATGCGGCGACGGTGGCGCGGGCCAACGGCGTGGGCCCGAAGCTGGCCGGGCGGATCGTCAACGAACTGAAGGACAAGGCCGGGGCACTGCCAGGTGGCGGAGCAGCTGGCGTGCCGGTGGGCGTGGTGGCTTCGGCAGGTGGTGCCAGTGCCGACGCAGTAAGCGCGCTCGAGAACCTCGGTTTCAAACCAACGGTTGCGGCGCAGGCCGTGGCGCGGGCGCAGGCGGAACTGGGCGAGGACGCGGGCGAGGGCGAGTTGATCCGTGTAGCGCTGAAGAGGGCGGCGGGTTGATGGGCATCATCGGGAAGCCAGAAGCGATGATCCTGACCCTTATTGCGTTTGGCTTCATTCTCATGCCGATCATTGGGCCGGGGGATGGTACGGGCAGGATCGGCAACTGGCTCTATCACTGGCAAACGCTATCCACCGGCGTCTTTGCAATTGCTGCCGCTGGCATCGGTTATGCCGCCATCAATGGGGCTGAAAACAATCGAGTGTTACGTTCATATCGCGCGCGATTGGGGACTTTGCCCTTAGTTTTGTCGAGTGCATCACAGTATGCCGATGACGTCATTCGTGGCCTAGCCCAAGCTCGCAATATCCTTGCAGAGCAACGAGACGGCGGGTTAACTGCAAATTGGTCGCCGCCGGTATTTCCAAACGACCTGCCGCCAGAACTTCGAGAGTTTGTGGAGGTATGCGACTATGAGCCAGCCAACAATCTTGTGCTCGAATTGTTGAGGCAGCTGCAAACACTGCAGGCAAGGCTTGAGTCGCTAGTTACAGAAGAGTCTACCTATCGTATCGGTGTGGCGCGGAATATCGCAGAGTATCAGGTTCAGGCGGCGAAGATTCGGCAAATTTGCGGAGCTCTCTTCCCCTTTGCGAGAAAGGATGCAGCCCATGTTCCAAGGGAACTCGATCGCCAATCACCCCTGGGAACTGTGTATTTCATTGATCCGAATGCAGAAGTTGATCGCGACTTTGCGAACGTAGCCGAGATATTCGGAGGCGTCGATCAGCCTTGGTGGCCGCGGCGCGATGTCTGATTCAACAAAGTCATTTGGCCGAGCTAAATCCAGCAAGAATCGCACCGCCTCCTGCCGTTGCGGCGCACTGACTGCTACCTGCGAGGGTGAGCCGATCCGTATTTCCGTTTGCCATTGCTTTGCTTGCCAGCAGCGCTCGGGTTCGCCGTTCGGTGAGCAGGCGCGGTTTCCGGCCGACCGGGTCACCATCACCGGCGAGAGCACCGAGTGGATCCGCACCACCGATGCGGGCAACCTCACGCGCTATCACTTCTGCCCGACCTGCGGCACGACCGTCTGGTATATGGGCGGACCAATCCCGGACGCGATCGCGATCCCGGTCGGACTGTTCTGCGATCCAGACTTTCCGCCGCCGCGCCACTCGGTATGGGAAGCGCGCAAGCATCCGTGGGTCAAAATCGACGCCGATGTCGAGCATATGAATTGAGAGAACCGAGCATGAAACGCCTGACCATCCTCGCTGCAAGCCTGATCCTCGCCGCGCCCGCTGCCGCTCAGGATTTGTCGGCATTCAAGACCGGCCCGGTCTTCACCGAGTTCGGCCCGCACGCGCCCGTGGCCGATGTCGATTTCGCGATCCCCGAGAAGATGGACCTGTTCATTACCTTCGATGTCGCCACGCCCGCGGAGACCGGCACAATCAACCGCACCGTCGAAAGCGCTGCGCGGTTCGTGAACATGCACAACGCTGCGGGGGTCGAACCGGCGCGGGTGCGCGCGGCGGTGGTGGTGCATGGCAAGGCTTCGCTCGACCTGCTGACCGACGCAGCCTGGGCCGCGCGTGAAAAGGAAGGGGAGAACGCGACGGGTGCAGCCATTCCAAACCTGATCGACAACGGCGTGCGTATCATCCTGTGCGGCCAGAGCGCCGCGGCCTATGGCATCACCAAAGCCGACCTCGTCCCCGGGGTCGAAATGGCGCTGTCCGCGATGACGGCGCATGCGGTGCTCCAGCGGCAAGGCTATACGGTGAACCCGTTCTGATGACCGACCCAATTCCCCTCCACACGCCCGATCGGCAACCTGACGATCCCGATGTCGCTCTGCGGCCCAAGTCGCTTGCGGAGTTCATCGGGCAGGAGGCTGCGCGCGACAACCTCAGGGTGTTCATCCAGAGCGCCAAGTCGCGCGGCGAGGCGATGGACCACACGCTGTTCTTCGGACCTCCGGGATTGGGCAAGACTACGCTCGCGCAGATCGTTGCAGGCGAGCTTGGGGTCGGGTTCCGTGCGACCTCCGGCCCGGTGATCGCCAAGGCGGGTGACCTCGCCGCGCTGCTGACCAATCTCGAGCCGCATGATGTCCTCTTCATTGACGAGATCCATCGGCTCAATCCGGTAGTCGAGGAAGTGCTCTACCCGGCGATGGAGGACCGCGCGCTCGACATCATCATCGGCGAGGGACCATCGGCGCGCAGCGTGAGGATCGACCTGCCACCGTTTACGCTGATCGGAGCGACCACTCGGCAGGGTCTGCTGACCACGCCCTTGCGCGACCGCTTCGGCATTCCGGTGCGATTGAACTTCTACACGCATGACGAGCTCGATCAGGTGGTGTCGCGCGGTGCACGATTGCTCGGGCTAGACATCGACGCGGACGGCGCGCGCGAGATCGCTCGCCGGTCGCGCGGAACGCCGCGTGTTGCGGGACGTCTGCTGAGGCGCGTGCGCGACTTTGCGCATGTCGCGGGCGAAGGCCGGGTGACGCGCGAGATCGCCGATCAGGCGCTGACGCGGTTGGAGATCGACCGGCTGGGTCTCGACGCCATGGATCGACGCTATCTTTCCATGATCGCAGCCACTTACAAAGGGGGTCCGGTCGGAATCGCGGCGCTCGCGGCAGGCCTCGCCGAACAGCGCGATACGGTTGAGGAAGTGGTCGAGCCCTACCTGATCCAGCTCGGATTGCTGGCTCGGACCGAACGCGGGCGGATGCTTAACGATGCCGGGTGGGAGCACCTCGAAATGACGCCGCCCAAGACACGCGGCGACCAGGGCGGGTTGTTCGACGGTTCGAAATAATCCGGTCGGTCAGCCGCCTTTGAAGCTGCCGCGATTGCCCTTCAGTTCGCGGGTGGTTTCGACATAGCGACGTTCCTGCTTCTTCCATTCCGAAGCATAGGCGCATTTGCGTTCCTTGAAGCGCGTACCCGGCGTGGTCACCCGCTTGCATATGACCTTGTCTTCGCCGGCCTGTTCGGTCTGTGGCTGGGCGGCAGTGGAT
>CAZJZO010000050.1:0-16067 GCA_964550495.1 uncultured Porphyrobacter sp.
GATGCGGACCAGTCACCGGATGAGGCAGCAAGCGCCGATCGAGAGCCCGAAGCCCAAGACGTGTCTTAACGGTGTCTTATTTCTTCAACATGGCCCCGGCAAAGCGATGCGAGCTGGACCAGCAACAGAATCGTGGTGGGGGCCAATCAATCCGCATTTTTCGAGTGCTCTTGGGGCAATTCCCCGCCAGCAATGCAGTGGACAAGGCGTAGACCATGTTGAATCTCGATCGAATTGACCGCACTCAGCATGCGCAGGGGAATCACGCTTAATCCATGTCGCCGATAACGCTCATCCTGATTGCAATCGGGCTTGGCCTTGCAGGTTGGCTCGCCGGTCGTGCAAAGGCCTGGTCGTTCCAGAAGGCTGATCCCGATCTGCGCCCGGTTGCGCGTCCGTCCTATCATGCCTGGTATGTGGCGGTCTGGGTCATCATTCCGGTCCTCGCATTCGTCACCCTATGGTCATTCGTCGCGCCGCAACTGGTCAGTCAGAGCGTGCTTTCTACCCCCGCGGCGCAGGACTTGCCGGCGTTCGGGTTTGAACGCGATGCCTGGATGGCAGAAGCGAGGGCTGTCGCGAGCGGGAATGCGCCCGGCGTATTCAACGAAGGCGCCGACGCACTGGTTGAACCGTTCCGCGACGCGATCAGTCGCTACAATCTGATCGGCCTCGTTGTCACGTTTCTGATCGGCTTCGGCGGCGGCACCTACGCATTCTTGCGTATTCGCCCGGACTTCCGCGCTCGCACGAGAGTTGAGCGAACGGTGATGATCGTCCTGCTCCTTGCCTCATTGGTTGCGATCCTGACCACGTTCGGGATCTTTGCCAGCCTGGTGTTCGAGACGATCCGCTTTTTCGGGATGGTCTCCCCGATGGACTTCCTATTCGGGACGTTCTGGAGTCCGGACCCAATGAGCAGCGCCGACAACCCGGATGGCTCGCGCTACGGCGCGATCCCGCTGTTCTGGGGCACGATCTTCATCGGCGCGATCATCGCCATGATCGTCGCTATCCCGCTTGGATTGATGAGCGCGATCTACCTCACGCAATACGCCGATCCGAAACTGCGGGCATGGGTCAAACCGGCATTGGAGATTCTCGCTGGCGTGCCAACGGTGGTCTATGGCTACTTCGCTGCATTGACGGTCGCTCCAGCGATCCGGGATGCGGCCGTCGCGATCGGTATCGCAAATGCTTCCACCGAAAGCGCGCTTGCAGCCGGCGTGGTCATGGGGGTGATGATCATCCCGTTCGTTTCATCGATGGCGGACGATTCGATAGCGGCGGTGCCCGGCGCGATGCGCGACGGCAGTCTGGCCATGGGTGCGACCAAGTCGGAGACGATCCGCAAAGTGCTGTTCCCCGCTGCGCTGCCCGGTATCGTGGCGGGCATAATGCTCGCAATCAGCCGGGCAATCGGCGAAACCATGATCGTCGTCATGGCGGCGTCGACAGCCGCAAATCTCAGCGCCAATCCGCTCGATCGCATGACGACGGTCACCGTCCAGATCGTGAAAATGCTGACCGGCGAAGGCAGCTTCGATCACCCCGCGACGCTGAGTGCGTTTGCGCTGGGCTTCGTGCTGTTCCTTGTCACTCTCGCTCTCAACTTCGTCGCCTTGCGCGTCGTGAAACGGTTCCGTGAAGCCTATGAGTAACGCTGCAGACATCGCGCCCGGCCCCGCAGGCATCGCCGGTGGCGAGGAGGATCGTCCGACTCGGACCGACGCCTTCGCGAAACGGCTGAAGAAGCGCTATCGGCAAGAGCGCAATTTCAAGCTGATGGGCCAGGCTGCGATCGTGTTCTCGGTCGCGGTGCTGATCTTCCTGCTTGGGAATATGCTGTTCAACGGGATCGGCGGGTTTCAGCGCGCCGAACTGACAGTGCCGATCGACTTTGCCGAAAGCGGACTGATTGGCGATGAGGTATCGCTTAGAGCTCCCAGCGCGATCCAGACGCTCGAAATGCAGGGCATGGACGAAGTTGTGCAACGCTACGCTGAAGAGGCCCTGGGCGAAGCAGGCGCCGCCCAGCTCAGCGACGACGCCTGGCGCGACGTCGCGACAGCGCTAACCGCCGACCCAGCCCTGATCGAAGGCAGCCAAACGTTCTACCTGCCAGCCTCATCCGACTTGGCGTCCGGACTGGCGGGCGAAGGCTCGCAGGAGATGCAGGCGCTGGCGCAACAACTGGCCAGCGAAGGCAAGCTCTCGGAGAATTGGGACAACGGATTCATGTGGCGATCGGACGCCACCAGCCCTCAGCAGGTAGGGATCTGGGGCGCGCTCAAAGGCTCTATCCTGACGATGCTGGTAACGTTGGCGCTGGCCTTCCCGATTGGGGTGCTCTCGGCGCTCTATCTCGAGGAATACGCACCCAAGAACCGCTGGACCGACCTGATCGAAGTTTCGATCAACAACCTTGCGGCCGTCCCCTCGATCATCTTCGGGCTGCTTGGACTCGCCGTATTCCTGGCGATCTTCCCGAACTACCGTTCGGCGCCACTGATCGGCGGTCTGACTCTCGCCTTGATGACAATGCCGGTCATTGTCATTGCCGGTCGAAACGCCATCAAGGCGGTTCCGCCGTCGATCAGAGATGGAGCTTTGGCGGTAGGCGCCTCCCCGGTACAGGTCGTGTTTCACCACGTCCTTCCGCTTGCCCTCCCCGGCATGCTCACTGGCACGATCATCGGAATGGCCCGCGCGCTGGGCGAAACGGCGCCGCTGCTGATGATCGGTATGCGCGCCTTTGTGGCAACGCCGCCCGACGGTTTCACGTCTCCTGCGACCGTTCTGCCGGTGCAAATCTTCCTGTGGTCGGATGAAATCGACCGCGGCTTCGTCGAGCGCACCAGCGCCGCGATTATCGTGCTATTGCTGTTCCTGCTTCTGATGAACGGCCTCGCAATCTATCTCCGCAACAAATTCGAGAAGACCTGGTGACTGTCATTCACGAAAACCTCGAAGAGACCGAAGCCAAAATGAAGGCTCGCGACGTCTCGGTCTATTACGGCGACAAGAAAGCCATCGACGAAGTGTCGATCGACATTTCGCCTGACTATGTGACCGCGTTCATTGGCCCCTCCGGCTGCGGGAAATCGACGTTTCTGCGCTGTTTCAACCGCATGAACGACACGATTCCTACGGCGAAAGTCACCGGACTGCTCGAACTCGAAGGCGAAGACATTCACGGGAACACGATGGATGTCGTCCAGCTGCGCGCCCGCGTCGGCATGGTGTTCCAGAAGCCCAATCCGTTTCCCAAATCGATCTATGAAAACGTGGCTTATGGCCCGAAGATTCACGGTCTGGCCGAAAAGAAGCCGGATCTCGATGCGATCGTCGAGAAGTCGCTCAGCCGCGCCGGCTTGTGGGATGAAGTAAAGGATCGCCTAGAGGACTCCGGCACAGCCTTGTCGGGCGGTCAGCAGCAACGCCTGTGCATCGCCCGCGCAATCGCGGTCGATCCCGAAGTCATCCTGATGGACGAGCCCGCCTCGGCGCTGGATCCAATCGCGACCGCCAAGATCGAAGAGCTGATCGACGAACTGTCAGGCCGCTATGCGATCGTGATTGTGACCCACTCGATGCAGCAGGCCGCTCGCGTCAGCCAGCGCACCGCCTTCTTCCACCTTGGCAAGATCGTCGAATATGGGAGAACTTCCGACATCTTCACCAATCCGATCGAAGAGCGCACCAAGGACTACATCACAGGGCGTTACGGCTGATGGCTGATCACACAGTCAAAGCCTTTGACGAGGACATCACTCGCCTTCGCGGTCTGATCGCGGAGATGGGTGGCCTTGCCGAAGTCGCGATCCAGGAAGCTCTCGACGCGATGGTACGCGGCGACGAAGAGCTGGGTGACAGCGTCGTCGAGCGCGACAAGAAGATCGACGCGCTGGAAACCGAGGTCGACAAGCTGGCAGTGCGGATCATTGCGCTGCGTGCGCCGATGGCGGACGACCTGCGCGAGGTCATCGCCGCGCTAAAGATCGCCGGCGTGGTCGAGCGGATCGGCGATTATTCGAAGAACATCGCCAAGCGCGTGGGCATGATCGAGGGACGCGACCGGTTCGAACCGCTGACACTGCTTCCGGCGATGGGCGAACTGGCCAGCGAGATGGTCCACGACGTGCTGACAGCCTATGCTGCTCGCGACCCCGGCCTTGCCCGCGAGGTGATCAGTACCGACGCCAAGGTCGACGCCTTTTACAACAGCATTTTCCGCAATCTTGTGAGCCATATGGTCGAGAATCCTGCGACCATTTCTAGCGCTGCTCAGTTGCTGTTCGTTGCCCGCAATCTCGAAAGAATTGGCGATCATGCGACCAATGTCGCCGAGATGGTGCATTTTGCGGCTACCGGAACCTACCCGCCGGAAGATGATCGCTGAATGTGATAAGCCTGTTGGCCGAATGTGGACAATGTGTGGAAAAGTTGGCTCTCCGGTTTCATCAAATTGTAGCCGAAATGAAACATAGGCTGGCGGTAATTCTCGGGGGTGAAAGAGGCTAGGAACGTTATGTCTGCTGCAAAACTGTTGCTGGTTGAAGATGATCCGGCGCTGTCCGAACTGCTGGAATACCGGTTCCAGAACGAGGGTTATCAGGTCCGTTGCACCGGCGATGGCGACGAAGCCATGGTCCTTGCGAGCGAAGACGTACCGGACCTCATAATTCTCGACTGGATGATCGAAGGAACGAGCGGGATCGAAGTCTGCCGTCGATTGCGACGAGACAAGGAAACCGCGCATGTTCCGATCATCATGCTGACCGCGCGCGAGGCGGAGGATGACCGTGTTCGCGGACTGGAAACCGGCGCTGACGATTACCTAACCAAGCCGTTCAGCCCGCGCGAATTGCTGGCTCGCGTCGCTGCGGTGATGCGCCGCATCCGCCCTGCCCTCGCCGGCGAAACGATCGAAGTGGGTGACATCAAGCTTGATCCGGTCGCACACAAGGTCCAGCGCCGCAGCCGCGCGCTCCAGCTTGGCCCGACCGAATACCGCCTGCTGAAATTCTTCATGGAAAGCCCCGGACGGGTATTCAGCCGCGGGCAATTGCTGGATGGCGTGTGGGGCACGGGCTCGGATATCGAGCTGCGTACGGTGGATGTGCATATTCGCCGCCTGCGCAAGGCGATTGGTATCGAAGGCGCCAAGGATCCGATTCGCACGGTTCGTTCGGCCGGATACGCGCTCGAAGCAGCCTAGCGGCAGACTTTCGCCCAGCGGCTGGTCTGGTCGAAGTGGAAATGGTCCGCATGCGCAGCGTTGAAATCGGGCGAGAGGACGGTCGAGAACACGCCGCAACCGCCGTCACGCACCTGTCGTAAGAACTGCGCTTCGGCGCCGTCGCCTTCCCAATCGTCAAGGACGCTGACGCGCCGTCCGTCTTCCAGAATGAACGCCGCAATGTCGATCGCATTCGCGGTCGCGTGCTGGCTCCACGCGGTGGAACCGGTCCCTCGTATCCGGCGGCAATTGTAGGCACCGAGATGCTCGATCCGTGCGATCCCGCTACCGAAGATTTCTTGCGCGGCGGGTTCGACCGTCTTGGTCCGCCATATCTCCAGCGCAGCGGCGACCGGACAGGTTACAGCCGGGGTGTCCGGGGCAAGCGGATATTCGCTGAGCTGCGTCCGGTCGGGTCGCGCGCACGGCCCTTCGCCCGTGGCAGGGAGTGCGGCAAACGGTACCTCGCTGGTTGTCAGCGCCGCTCGGCAGGTCGGCACGTCCTCGCGCAATGCTGCGAGCTTGTGCGCTGTGGTCCACCCCACCGGATGACGCAGATCGAAAGGCGCCCACGGATTGTGCTGCGGATGATCCTGAAGCCAGAGCCACCCTCCCCCACCCAGGGCCGCAAGGATGATTACGAAGATCACAGGCCGTTTCGCGATCCACCGGGCCAGCTTGCGATCGTAGCGGGGTGCTTTGCGGTAACGGGCCATGCGGATTCCCTAGTGGAAGTCGCGCGATTTCGGAATGATGCGGTGATTGCGTGGATGGCCGGTCACGTTGGGACGGTTGTCGGGCGGCAGTTCATCGATGATCTCGCGCGGTCTTACCGCGTCCTTCGCTGGCGGCATTTTGTGGCTGGTGATCGGTGAACTCACATGGTCTGCACGGGCGACCGGGGCGTTGAGCATGTCGTCGGACAATGCATAGAGCCGATCTGTCGCATCGGTCATGTGCTGGGCGATGACATGGATCACCTCGTCATCATATTCGACCCGCCCGCGCACTTCCATCAACCGCGCGCCCATGATCACACGGCGCTGTTTCGCCATCAGGTCGGGCCAGATCACCAAGTTCGCCACTCCAGTCTCATCCTCGAGCGTGATAAAACACACCCCCTTGGCGCTGCCTGGCCGCTGGCGGATCAGGACCACACCAGCGATCTGCACCATTGAGCGAAACTTGCGGTCTCTGAGATCGCAGGCGCGCACAAAGCCGCGCTCGGCCAAAGCGGGGCGCAGGAACGCCATTGGATGCGCCTTGAGGCTGAGTCGGGTGGTCTGGTAGTCGGTCACCACTTCCTCGGAGAGCGGCATTTGCGGGAGCCGTGTGGCGGCCCGTTCGGCCCCCTCGTCCCGCTCGGCCGCTGCTCTAAACAGCGGAAGATCAGGCCCGCCGATCAGGCTCCGCGCATCCCACAAGGCGGTGCGCCGCGACAGGCCGAGCGAGGTAAAGCAATCCGCGCTTGCAAGCCGCTCAACATGCGTCGGCGAGAGCCTGGCCCGGTCGCGAAGCTCACCGACATCGCGGTACGGGCCATTCTCGGCGCGCTCGGCAATCAGCTGCGCAGCGACATGCTCGTGCAGGCCGTCTACCTGTCGCAGACCAAGCCGCAGCGCGATGTGGCGATCGAGTCGTCCTTTGTCTTGTGCTCGCTGACGCGGGTGGCCACGTTCCAAAGAACAGTCGGATGGCTGTTCCGCACGCAACTCAAGCGTATTGTCCCATTCGCTGCAATTCACGTCCGCTGGGAGCACCTCGACCCCGTGCTCCCTCGCATCGCGTACGATCTGGGCCGGAGCATAGAACCCCATTGGCTGCGAGTTGAGCAATGCTGCTGCGAAGGCAGCCGGAAAATGGCATTTGAGCCAGCTCGAAACATAGACGAGATGCGCGAAGCTGGCCGCATGGCTCTCGGGAAAACCGTATTCGCCAAAACCCTTGATCTGATTGAAGCAGCGTTGAGCAAAATCCTCATCATACCCACGTTCAACCATCTTCCCGACCATCAGGTCTTCGAGCTCGTGAACCATCCCGCGTGAACGGAAGGTCGCCATCGCCTTTCTTAGCCGGTTCGCCTCGATCGAAGAGAATTTCGCCGCGTCGAGTGCGATCTTCATCGCCTGTTCCTGAAAGATCGGCACGCCGAGCGTACGCTCGAGAATGCTCGACAATTCGTCGGGCGGACCGTGCTGCGGTGATGGGGCCGGAATACGCACCGGCTCCGCCCCTCGGCGACGTTTCAGATAAGGATGCACCATATCGCCCTGGATCGGCCCTGGGCGCACGATCGCGACCTGAATCACGAGATCGTAGAATTCGCGCGGACGCAGCCTTGGAAGCATGTTCATCTGCGCGCGGCTTTCGACCTGGAACACGCCAAGCGAATCCCCTTTGCGGAGCATCGCATAGGTCTCGGGATCCTCTCGCGGGACACTCGCCAAAGTCAGTGCGCGGTCGTGGTGCGCTTCCAGCAGGTCGAGGCATTTCTTGATACAGGTCAGCATGCCGAGCGCCAGCACATCGACCTTGAGGATACCCAGCGCTTCGATGTCGTCCTTGTCCCACTCGATGAAACTGCGATCGGGCATCGCGCCGTTGCCGATCGGAACGGTCTCGGTCAGCGCGCCTTCTGTCAGGATGAACCCGCCGACATGCTGCGAGAGATGGCGCGGCATACCGATCATCTGCTCGGTCAGTGCCAGCACCCGGCGCAGATGCGGGTCGGACAGGTCCATCCCGATTTCCTCGACATGCGCCTCGCCGATCTCGCGCCCCATCCCGCCCCACACAGTGCGGGCGAGCGCACTGGTCACATCCTCGCTGAGACCCATCGCCTTGCCGACTTCGCGGATCGCCATGCGCGGGCGGTAGTGGATGACAGTCGCAGTCAGTCCGGCTCGGTGCCGGCCGTACTTCTCGTAAATGTACTGGATCACCTCCTCGCGCCGCTCATGCTCGAAATCGACGTCGATATCGGGTGGTTCGCGGCGCTCTTCGGAAATGAAGCGGTCGAACAGCAACTGGTGCTTGGCCGGATCGACGCTGGTGATTTCAAGACAGTAACACACGGCAGAGTTCGCTGCCGACCCCCTGCCCTGGCACAGGATCGGCGGTTCGACGCTGCGCGCGAAGTCGACGATGTCCTTGATGGTGAGGAAGTACCGCGCCAGTTCCAGCTTGGCGATCAACGCCAGCTCGCGTTCGAGTGTTTGCTGGACGCTGTCCGGCACCCCGTTGGGATAGCGCCGTTCGGCCCCGCGCCAGGTCTCGACCTCGAGATATTCCTGCGGCGCCATGCCATCAGGATAGATCTCTTCGGGATATTCGTAGCGCAGCTCTTCAAGCGAGAAATCGCAGGCATCGGCGACAGCGCGAGCGGCCGTGATGGCATGCGGCCAGCGCGCGAACAATCGCTGCATTTCCTGCGGGGACTTGAGGTGCCGCTCGGCATTGGCATGGAGCAGGTGGCCAGCCTCGGCAACCGTCGTCTTGTTCGCGATCGCTGTCATCACGTCCTGCAGCGGACGGCGTTGGGGCGCATGGTAATGGACATCGTTGGTAGCGAGTAGACAGAGACCATTGTCGCGCGCGAGGCTGTCCAACCGGTCGATCCGGGCGATGTCGTCACCGCGATGGAGATGGGATGCGGCGAGGTGACGCAGCGTCGGAAGTTGGCGGCTTAGATGAGCGAGGATGTCGGGGAACAGGGCTGTTAGCGGCACCCTCTCCACAGCGTCGTTCTGGGGACGTAGAGGAACCACGTTGTTCGCGATCTCAATCGTGAATTCGGCTTCAGGATCGTCCGGCGGCAGCAGGATCAGTTGCACATCCTCGGCATGCTCCGCCAACATTGCCAGGTCGATCTCGCACACGCCCTTTTCCTGCCATTCACCTGAAAGCGTCTGCATCCGCCCCGCGCTGATCAGGCGACACAGCCGACCATAGGCGACGCGGTCCTTGGGATAAGCGAGGAAACTCAGCCCTTCGACCGTCTCGATCCGCGTGCCGATCACCGGGCGCAATTTGAGCGTCCTGGCCTCGGTGTGGATACGCACCACGCCCGCCATCGAATTGGCATCGGCAATCCCGATTGCATCATATCCAAGCGTGCGCGCGGTCATCGCCAGATCAACCGCGTCCGACGCCCCGCGCAGGAAGCTGAAACAACTGACCAGGCCAAGCTCGACAAAGGGCGCGCGCGGAGGCGCTTCGATCAGGTCGGGGTCGACTTCGAGCGTGCGTTTGTCGGGAGTGAGCGGCGCATCGGGCATATCACGCAACGATCCCGGCGACGCACGCTTTTACAACGGCAAGGAATTCAAGCTTTTGTCGGAGCGTTTGCGGGACCATCGGAAGCCTTGGGGATCATCTGTTTGTTCCTTATATGTTCCGATTATGGAATGCTCCAGTGCTTTCTTTGCAAGTCGCGAATTGATCGGAGACCAAACCGCGCTAGTCATCATTGATGCACCAATTTGCCGCCAAGCTCAGGACCGCGCTCCTCACTCGCCCGAATTGGACGGACGGGATCCTGACACTACGCGAAATGATCTGGCTGGTGCCGACGCTCGGTATCTGCGTCGCCCTGAGCGACACGATGCAATGGAGCCCGGTTTTCGATGCCTCCACATTGCGCCTCGCACTGGTCGCGATCCTGATTCCATCTCTGGGCGAAGAATTGCTGTTCCGGGTTGCCTTGCTCCCGAAACCGGAACCTGAAACTGCTATGCCGAAAGTCAGGTTCGCCGCCGCTCTGGTGCTGTTCGTGCTGTGGCATCCGCTACAGGCGCTTTTCACAACGGATGCACGGGCAGCGATCTTTCTTGACCCATGGTTCCTGCTTGCGGTCGCAGCACTCGGCGCGGCGTGCACGCGCATTTACTGGGCTAGCCGTTCGATCTGGCCAGCGGTGTTCTTGCACTGGCTGGCAGTCATTGGCTGGAAGGCCCTGGCAGGCGGGCCGGAGCTGCTCTGACCGCACTTGAAAAAAGTGCAATCGAGCCGGGAACCCTAATGCGAATGATACGTAATATCGGCACGGACCGGGCCCCTCTGGCGAGCATTCCGCTCGTGATGTCGGACGTGATGGGCGGCGATGATGCCGCGTGTTTTTGGACGGGGGGCAGTCCGCTCCCCTGAAAGGGAGTTTGAAATGAAGAAGTTCGTTAGTGTTTCTGTTCTTGGTGTGAGCGCTCTCGCTCTTGCGGCCTGCGGCGGAGACGAGGCTGCTGCGGGCGATACAGCTGACAGCAACCCGATCACTGCCGAAGAGGTTGAGGCAGCCCAGACAGCGTGGGGTGAAGGCATCGTGGCGATCGGTCAAGTCTTCACCGATGAAGGCGACTTCAGCGCCCGCGCTTCGGAACATATTGCGACGCACTATGCCTATGGCGAAGGCGCAACCATCCTGTTCAAGCCGACGCTGGCGGCCGAAGATCAGTTCCGTGAAACCACCGAAGAGGCCCTGAGCTATTTCGTTGGTACCGAAGGTACCGAAGATGGCGGGTTCGCGATTGCTCCGTACACGGCAGTTCGCTGGGAGAACAACGGAACCGTGATCTCGGACAGCGGTGACATGGCAGTTGCGATGGGCAACTACTTCTTTACCGGCACTGACGGGAACGAGACCAAGGTCGAGTATTCGTTCGCCTACGAGAAGGATGACAATGGCGATCTCAAGATCGTCCTCCATCACAGCTCGCTGCCTTTCAGCGCAAACTGATCGGCGGTCTGCACAAAAGAAAAGGGCCGGTGCCTCGCGGCATCGGCCCTTTTCTTTTGTCCGGCGTAGCTCAGGAAGCGCTGCGACGAGCTTCGTAGGCCCTGCGGCGGGCTGTCGTCAGCTTGCTGCCATTCTGTTCGCACAGGTGATCGATCACCGCCGGGTGCATCTCGCCTTCAAAGGCTACACCGGCGAATTCGCCATTGACCCAGGCAATGATGCCCAGCGGAGCGTTGACGCCGCTGACCTTCATGATCACCCGATCGCCGACAGTGGCGAAGCCAGGCCGTGCCTTGATCTTGCAGCCGCCTTCGGAAATGTCGATCAGGTCGACGAAGACGACACGCGACTGCACCCGGCTCTTGACCATCAGGCCAAGCGGGCGACGGTTATCCGTACGAGGGATCGATTGCATATTCATCGCGATCCGAGGCTTAGCCAAAAATCGTAAACGAATGCTGACTTGCAAAAAAATGTTTTGGTTTACGCGTCAGGCGCACAACCCTTGCAGATACCATTCCGGCACACCGCCCCGCCCATCGCCGGCAATTCCGTGACGGTAGATCCAGTAGCGGCACCCATGCGCGTCCTCGATCCGATAGTAATCGCGCAAACGCACAGTCGACCTTGAGCGCCACCATTCGGGTGCGATCCGCTCGGGCCCTTCGACGCGAACCACTTCGCGAACATCCCCACGCCAGCGAAAGCGTTGAGGGAAACCATCCGGAGAAGCATAGAGAACCGCAATCTTTTCCGGGTTATCAAGCAATTTCAATGGCCTCTGCTGAAAACCCAGCAATCCTTGCGAGCCTGGTTCAGGATCGAGCGCCGCCTGCCAGCGCTGGGCGCGTTCGGGCAAATGGCTGGCAAACTGGACCGGACGGCTCACTGCTCTGGAGCCCAGCCTGACAGTCAGCCGATCGACACACGCCGCAAGCGACGTTCCATGGCGCTCTGCTGCCGCGTCGATATCGCCCTGCGCAAGTGCCATCGGCTCGGCCCAACTGGAGCGCAGCCGCACCGTTTCGATACCAAATCCTGCATCAATATCGTCAAGCTTAGTGGTGAACAGCCGGGTAATATGTTGCGCTTCGCGAGTAGCCGCAGCGAGTTCGAGTTTGCGCACCAGAACATCCCCATCGACCCGCCACAACCCAAGTTCGAGCCTTCTTGCACCCTCCCCTCGCGCCTCGAGCTCGCGCACCATATCGGCAGCCAGATCCGCCAGCACCCGATCGAGCAGGTCACGATGACGGATCGGCTCCATCAGGCGACGTTGCACCAGCGGCATCCGCTGCGGGACGACGGGAAGCAGCGGCTCGGGCACTTTGCCCAGCAATTGGTCGAGCCGGATAAGCGGGTTGGCCGACGGCGACTTGCGATTGCGGAAGCGGCGCTGGAGCGCATCGCGAGCGGCAGCTTCGACCCGGCCCACCGGCCCGGTGGCAACTCCTGCGAGCTCTCCAAGGCGTTTGAGACCAAGGCGACGCAGCACGGTGAGAACGTCCTGATCAAGCCGGAGCGCTGCGACCGGAAGCTCGGCGAGCCGCCGCAAGGCGTTGTCTTGCGAGCCCAAGATACTCCGCACCGGGCCGTAATGCGCCAGCGCCCAGGCCGCTCCAGCGGTCGGTGCGATGGCTGCCCTTACCGTGAGCTTGCGCTGCGCAAACGCGGCCTCGACATCCTCCAGCAAACGCGCTTCTCCGCCGAACAGATGCGCCGCTGCGGTGATATCGACCAGCACGCCATCGGGCGGATCAAGCGCGCTCCACGGCCCCCAGCGCTGCGCCCAGATGCTGAGCTTCTCGAGGAAATCGAGGTCGCCTGCCGGATCGGATGGAGCGACCTTGAGGGTCGGGCAAAGCGTGCGCGCATCGGCAAGCATCGTCCCCGGCTGCGCACCCGCAGCCCGGCCGGCATCGTTGACCGCATCGATCCGCGGCCCATGCGCGGTCTCGGTAATCAGCGCGGTCGGTTCCGCGTCCGCGCCCTCGCCCGGCGCGCTTGCTTGTTCAGGCCCTAGCGTAAGCCGCCAGCGATCGACCGACAGTCGCGCGCACCAGACCGCGAGGATTCGGCGCGCCGGTGTCGCCGCCAATGTTGGCGGCAGATCGCGGTGGCGACTTGCGGACACGGAGGCATCCGTCGTCATTGCTCACCATCCATTCTCCCGGAGCGTGGCTGCGCGCGCGGAACAGCTCGGCCTTCCACGCGGGTGCGCCCGGCGCATCTGCGTTCCAGCGTGAAGGTGCGGAAGGCGCGGCCTCCACCCGCCAGCGCATCCGCGCCGAGGACAGGTCTGGTTCCGCTTCGAGTCGCACCAGCCACAACGGCACACCGTGCTTCTCCGCTGCAAGGCTCAGTCGCCGCGAGGCAGTGAAATCGAGCGCACGCGGATTGCCGACGACTTCTCCGATCACGCAGGAAAGATCGCGGCATCTCACCCCCTCCTCAAGCGCAAACAGCGCATCTTCGGGGGTTTTGGCTTCGACATGGATCAGCCGATCGCGCAGTTCAGGCGGCAGGCCATGGCGATAGGGGCGCCCACTGCGCTGAATCGCACGGGCTTCCTGCACCCACAGCACCTGTCGGCGATCTTCCGCTTCGGCGAGAGGATTCTCGACTGTTCCCTTCACCAATAACGCATCGCGGGCCAAGGCCAGCGCCAGCCCTGCACCGCAGGCATCCCCGGTGCCGGCGAAAATCTCGCTATGAAGCGGCTGATCGGACAGGCCCGGACGCCACCGCGCCTCGCGCGCCTTCGAAAGCGCAGCGATATCATTGGCAGACAGGCGCCCGCTTGGCCCGGCCACTTTGGGGCGCAAAGGGACAGGAAAGATCTGCAGCGCCTGCGCGCCGGAAGAGGCAACGGATTTCGACATAGGAACACTCATGGAGACTCATGCGAATCTCTTTTGTTCCTATTATGTTCCATAATTGCGGAACGATTGCAACGCGCAATCGCTCCGTGAGAACTCAGCTTCCGAGTATTTGCGGGAACAGCCCCGTAACCAGGATGGTCGCAACGGCCAGCGGACAAAGCCAAGCGATCAGGAACCGCCAGAGCGACAGCCAGAATCCAGACAAGCCGGTCATCTCCTGCACCAGCTTGCGGTCCGCCCGCCATCCGACAAACACCGCCGTAAAGAACGCGCCCAACGGCAACATGATCTTGCCGGTGAAATCATCCACCGTGTCGAGAATATCCTTCTCTGCAAACAGACCCCAGAACCCGAGCGGGCGCACATCCGACCAAACGTTGTAGCCGAGCAGGCAGGCGATCCCGACCAGGAACGCCCCGCCTCCGAACACCAGCGAAGAGGTCAGACGACTCCACCCCATCTCGCCAATGCCCCACGCAGTCGGCACTTCCAGCAGCGAGATCGAACTGGTCACCGCAGCAACGAGGATCAGGACGAAGAACAGAAATCCGATCAGCGCGCCGGCCGGCATGGTCTGGAACGCGAACGGCAAGGTCTGGAACACCAGTGTCGGGCCAGCGGCCGGGTCGAGACCAACCGCAAACACGATCGGAAAGATCATCAGGCCAGCAAGCAGCGCCACTCCGGTGTCGGCAAAGGCGATCGTCACCGATGTCGGGCCAAGCCCGGCCGGCCCCTTGATATACGATCCGTAGGTGATCAGCCCGGCCACGCCGAGAGAGAGCGAAAACAGCGCCTGACCCAGCGCCGTATTCATGGCAGGCGGATCAAGCTTCGACCAATCGGGGGTGAAAAGGAACGCCAGTGCATCGCCCATATTGCCGACGAACGCGCCGTAAATCGTGATCCCAACCAGCAGCACGAAGAACATCGGCATCAGGATCGTCGCCGCTGCTTCGATGCCCGAGCCAATCCCGCGGGCAACGATGAAGAGCGTCACACCCATAAAGGCAAAGTGCATCGCCAGCAGCAATCCGGGATTGGCAAACAGATCGCCCATGCGCCCCTGGATCGCCTCCTGGCTTTGCCCCACCAACGCGCCGCGCAAAGGATCCCCGGAGAGTACTGCGCTGGCGAAATCCGCGCCCATCACGCCGACATAATACAGCACCCAACCGGCCACGACCGAATAGAACGAGACGATCAGGAAGGCCGCGATCACTCCCATCACGCCAAAGGCCGACCAATTCTTGGACGCGCCCGACCGCTCGGCAACCTTGCGAATTGAGCCTACCGCGTCGTCCTGACCCGTGCGGCCAAGAAAGATCTCGGAGATCACCAGCGGCAAGCCGAGCAGGAATACGCAAGCGACGTAGAACAGCACGAACGCGCCCCCGCCATTCTCGCCTGCAAGTGTCGGGAAACGCCAGACATTGCCAAGCCCCACTGCCGCACCGATCGCGGCCAGAATGAATGCGCTGCGCGAGGACCAACCCTCGCGTTCGGTCGAACCGGTTGCTGCTACCATATCTGAAAAAACTGCCCTCTTGCTGCGCGCTGCCAGCGCGCCGTCCCATGTGTCACCTCTCTGCAATGAAAATGCGCCCGCGCCAAGGGGCCAAAATCACCCGGGCTCTTTGCCTTATGCAATAGCGAGCGCTAAACGCCTCGCCATGTCGACAACCTTCCAGCTCGATACGAGCACCAGCAGAGCCAATCCCACGCCCAAGCCGATGCGGCGCCTTACAGTGCCGCGCGTCCGCGCCCGTAAGAAGGATGGCGTGACCGAAAAGCCATTGGTGATGCTGACCGCTTACACCGCGCGACAGGCGCAATTGCTCGATTCGCATTGCGACATGCTGCTGGTGGGGGATTCGCTCGGCCAGGTCATTTACGGCCTTCCCTCCACCATCCCGGTGACATTGGAGATGATGGCGAACCACGGCGCGGCTGTCGTGCGCGGCTCGTATCACTCTGTGGTGATCGTCGACATGCCGTTCGGATCCTACGAAAGCTCGCCGGAACAGGCGTTCGAAAGCGCCTCATACCTGCTCAAGGCCACTGGCGCCGCTGCGGTAAAGCTCGAAGGCGGCGAGGCGATGGCGCCGACCATCGAATTCCTCAATTCGCGCGGAATCCCGGTGATGGGTCATGTCGGGCTGACCCCGCAGGCGGTCAATGTGCTCGGAGGCTATGCCGCACGTGGCCGTTCGGA
>CAZJZO010000050.1:16167-22307 GCA_964550495.1 uncultured Porphyrobacter sp.
TGACCCCGCAGGCGGTCAATGTGCTCGGAGGCTATGCCGCACGTGGCCGTTCGGACGCAGAAGCAGACAAGATTGTCAGCGATGCCGTCGCGCTCGACAAGGCAGGCGCGTTTTCGATCGTGATCGAAGGCGTCGTCGAACCGATCGCCATCGAAGCGACCAAGGCGGTCTCGTGCCCCACTATCGGCATTGGCGCATCCGCCCATTGCGACGGACAGGTGCTCGTGACCGAAGACATGCTCGGCATGTTCGAGCGCGTGCCGCGCTTCGTCAAACGCTACGAAGATATCGCCAGTGTAATCGACAAGACTGTCGCCACTTATGCCGAGGAGGTGCGTGCTCGCAGTTTCCCGGGCGAAGACCAGACTTATCAGCCGAAGAGCTGATCCAGCCACCGGACGCTGACCGACCATGCAAACGCTGCTGCGTTACTACACATTCTCGCTTGCCTTTACCGCGGTCTGCTTCGGCCTTGCGGCCTGGTACGGCTGGGCCAGCACCGGCACCATTGTCGGCATGCTTTCGCTTCTCTGGATCGTCATCGTCCTGTCGATCCTCGAAGTATCGCTGAGCTTCGACAACGCCGTGGTGAACGCCACGGTCCTGCGAGAGATGGACCCGGTCTGGCAGCAGCGCTTTCTGACGATAGGGATCCTTATCGCGGTGTTCGGCATGCGGATCGTGTTCCCGATTGCAATCGTGTCGATCGCCGCGCAGATCGGACCGTGGGAAGCGGTCGAGTTATCGCTCGGCAACCCGGAAGAATACGAACGGATCGTTTCCGAGGCACATATTGGCATCGCCGGATTCGGCGGGGCTTTTCTGGCGATGGTTGGTCTCACCTTCTTTTTCGACGAGGAGAAAGAGGTGCACTGGATCCATTCGCTGGAGCAGACGATCAATCGTTTCTCAAACGTCCCCGCTGTCGAGATAGGCTTCGTTCTGGCCCTTCTCTACGGCGTTTCAACGCTCCTCAGCCCCGGAGATGCGCTGACATTCCTGACGGCTGGGGTGCTGGGCCTCCTGACGTTCATAGGTGTGCACGCGCTTGGCGCCTTGATCGAGCAGGCAGAAGCGAAAAAACGTGCTGCTGGAGAAGTCGTGCGATCCGGGCTTGGCGGATTTCTCTATCTCGAAGTGCTCGACGCGAGTTTCAGTTTTGACGGCGTCATCGGTGCCTTCGCGCTGTCCAACAACATGATCGTGATTGCGCTGGGCCTGTCGGTTGGAGCGATGTTCGTTCGCTCCATGACGATCCATCTTGTCCGCGCAGGCACATTGTCGCAATTCCGTTATTTGGAACACGGCGCCTTCTGGGCGATCATCGTGCTCGGCATCATCATGCTGGTTTCGGCGCGCTACCATATCCCCGAGACTTTCACCGGATTGATCGGAGCGATCCTGATCGGCCTGTCGCTGTGGTGGTCGATCCGCCACAATCGCGCCCAGCAAGACACTAGCCCGGCGAATGTCGAGCCAGGTGAGTAGCCAGCGGCGCGGCCAGCACCAGTTGCAGGAAGTGGTAGACCAGCAGGGGTAGCAGAATGATCCCCGCCGTTGCGGGATCGAACAGGATGGTCGCCAACGGTGCACCCATTGCCAGGCTCTTTTGCGAGCCGCCAAAGAGGTACGCGATGCGATCCTTGCGATTCAGCCTCAGCACCCCACCGGCCGCCCAAGAACCGGCATTGGCATAAGCAAGATAGAGCAGCACACCGGCGAGCATCAGTACCCATGCAAGTCCGTCGATCCGCCCCCAGATCCCCTCATTTACCGCCGCGCTCATGGCAACGTAGACAGCCAGAGCGATGGGAATGCGGTCAGTCCATTTGGTCAGTGTCGGATTGTCAGTGACCATCTGACCGAACTTGGGCTGGAACAGCTGCCCGATTGCGAAGGGCAGCAAGAGGATCACCGCGATCCTGACCAGCACTTCGCCACTGAAGGCCACGGCCTCGCTTCCCGCAAGCAGCGCAAAAAGGGGTGCGCTAAGAAACACGCCCAGGACATTGAGCACCGCTGCAGCCACGACTGCATGGGCAACGTTGCCTCCTGCCATTGAGGTGTAGACGGTCGCCGACTGAACGGTCGATGGCAGCGCTCCCAGATAAAGGAAGCCAAGCGCCAGCAGCGGCGGAACGACCCATACCGTCGCCTGCCACAGGCCCCAGCCTCCCACAAGCATTGCGCCAAACACCCACAGTGTCAGAGCCCCATGAAATCGCCAGTCCTTGATCCCTCGCAGCACCTGATCACGAGGCAGTCGCAATCCGTTGAGCAGGAACAGAAAGAACACTGCGCCATTGGCAATCAGTTGACCCAGCGCCTGCTGACTTTCCGGAACGGGTACGATGATCGCGAGGAGCAAGGCCACCATCAGCAGGCGAACCATCGGGTCGAAAAGGCGAGCTACTGCGGACATGGTCGAGGCGCCCTGCCCTCCCAAACCGAACTTGTCGAGCGCGACGACTTAACTTGCCACAAACCCCGATGGTACGATGCGTTCGCGGCGGCTGCGCAAACCTTCAGCCTCATCCGTCTTGCCGAGCGCGTCGGCCGCCCGGGCGCGGAGCGACAACAGTGTGGGATCGTTTCCTGCACCCAAGGTCAACGCGTGATCGATCAGCACCGCCACGCGAAGCCAGTCTTCGTCCTGAGCACTGCGCTCGGCAAGCAATTGCAACGCCTCGGTATTGTGCGGCTCGCCCGACAAGTGCCGCACCAACAACGTGTCGGCCGCTCTGTCGTCGCCGTATGCGCGGTAGGCGAAAATGATCTTGCGCGTCAGCGGCCATGGGCGACGAGTCGACGCGGCGGCACCATAGCGCTCCAGCGCGGTCTCCGTGTTTCCAACAGCGAGGGCCGCATCGCCAGCCAAAGCGCGTATGTCGGAGGAAGAGGGCAAGCGCTCGATGAGACTTCCTGCGAGTTGCTCGGCCCCGCTATTGTCCTGTCGGGAAAGCAGTTGACGCATTTCACCCGTAGGGCCCGGCAGTGCAGCCCGCCCCTGCGGCGTGCTGCCGAGAATGGCCCACTCCACGTCGCGGATCCCCTGCGCCCGCTCCAGGTATGGTGCCGCAGCGACATGATCTCCGCTGCGCTCAAATGCCCGTCCAACCAAAGCCATGAGGTAATACGAGGCATCGGTGGCTTGCGCTCGTTCGCCAAAGCGATCGATCAATTCCTGGTCTCGGCCGCTCTGCCACAATGCGCGGGCGAGCAATTCCATCACGCGGATATTCCCAGGTTGACGCTCGACAAGGCGTTCCAGCGTTGTCACCGCATTGTCTGGCGAGCCGTTCTGCAAGTCGATCACCGCATTGAGCAACATCGCTGCCGGTACGCCGCGCTCCACCATTGAGCTTCGCGAAAGCATGCTGCGGGCCAGCACCGTCTCGCCTGCGCGGGCCGCCAGTATCGCCTGGAGATAGAAGGCTTTGGGATAGTTCGGATCAATCTTTGCCAGCTCGCGAATGACTGAGAGCATGTCTTTGTTGCGACCGAGGTCACCCAAGGTTGCCGCATAGTCTGCCAGCAATTCCGGATTCTTCGGATCGACGGCGATGGCGGCTTCGAACCACGGCAGAGAGTCTGCCAATCCATGCGCATCGCGAACAAGTTGAGCCCGCATCAACAGAGCCGGAGCGTATTGGGGGCCGAGTTCAAGCGCATAGTCGGCCGCTTCGAGCGCTGTCAGATGTTCGCCCCCGCGAAAGCGAAGCCGGGCGATCTCGACCCACAAGCCAGAATTCTCCGGCTCAATCTCGCGCGCGAGATCCAGGATTCGACCGGCTGCGGCCAAATTGCCTTCGTTCATTTCAAAGCGCGCGTCTTCGACCAGACGGACAAACTCCGCGCTGCCAACAAGGCCTGAACCACCATTACCGGAATCGCCCTCAGAGCAACTCGCGAGCGCCAGTGCGACCATCGCGACAAAGAGATGGCGAGAGCCTCTAAGCATGGAGATCGTACTGCTTGAGCAGATCGTAAAGCGTCGGGCGGCTGATCCCGAGTAGCTTGGCAGTGCTCGAGATATTTCCCTCGCTGCGCGCCAGGGCATGGCGGATCACTCGCCGATCCGATTGCTCTCTGGCCGATTTGAGATTCAACACTTCAGCGGCTTCTTCTTCGTTATCAACCAAATCCAGATCGTCGGCATTCACCAGTTTGCCGTCGGCCATGATGACCGCGCGCTTCACCCGGTTTTCGAGCTCGCGCACGTTTCCCGGCCAGTTGTGAGCGTCGATGACTGTCAGAGCATCGGGACCAAAGCCGGTCACCGCCGGATTCATCTCCGTGGCGAACTTCTTGAGGAACGCTTTGGCGAGCAAGATCGCGTCACCATGCCGTTCGGCGAGCGTCGGGATCCGAACGACGATTTCAGCAAGGCGATAGAACAGATCCTCGCGGAACGTGTTTTCGCCGATCATCTTCTCGAGATCCTGATGGGTCGCACAGACGATCCGCGTATCCACCGATATCGGCTTGCGACCGCCAATTCGCTCGATTGTCCGTTCCTGCAGGAACCGTAGCAACTTGACTTGCAAAGGCAGCGGAATGTCGCCGACTTCGTCCAGGAACAACGTCCCTCCATGGGCGCTTTCGATCTTGCCCTCGGTTGTCTTGACCGCGCCGGTGAAGGCGCCCTTCTCGTGCCCGAACAACTCGCTTTCGAGCAGGTTTTCCGGGATCGCCGCGCAGTTGATGGCGACGAACGGACCCTCGGCCCGGTCGCTGGCATCATGCAGACCTTGTGCCAGCAATTCCTTGCCCGTGCCGCTCGCACCGAGAAGCATGACCGATACGCTGGTGCTGGCCACTCGCTCGATCGTCCTGGCGACTTTGACCATTTCCGGTGCCCCGGTGATCAATCTTCCAAGCACAGTCTTGTCTTCGCTGGCATTGGCAACGAGACGGCGGTTTTCGTTCTCTATCGCATGCAGGTTGAACGCCCGCCGGACGATCAGGCCCAAGGCCTCGATATCGAGCGGCTTCTGATAAAAGTCGTAGGCTCCGCGCTGGATCGCCTGCAATGCGCTTTCACGTGCACCATGTCCGCTGGCAACAATCACCTTGGTGTCCGGCTTCAACTCCATGATGGCATCGAGCACGGCAAATCCCTCGGTCGTGCCGTCGGGATCGGGCGGCAGGCCAAGGTCGAGCGTCACCACTGCCGGGGCTTCGCTTCGCAAAGCAGCAATCGCACTGTCGCGATCGCCCGCAATGACCACCTCGAAATCATCATAGGCCCATTTGAGCTGCGCCTGCAGCCCCTCGTCATCTTCGACAACGAGCAGAGTGGGTTTCTTGTCTGCCATCATGCGACCTCATCTGGTTTGGCGATTGGCTGGGAAGCGGTAGGATTTGGTTCCGAAAGCAAGCGCTGCGCTTCGGGGACCGGCAGAACCACGGTGAAGCGGGTTCCCACTCCTTCACGGCTCTCGACTTCGACCCGACCATTCATCGCACGGATCATCTCGCGTGCTTCGAAGGCGCCGATGCCGAAGCCGCCCTGCTTGGACGAAACGAACGGTTTGAAGAGACCAGTCCGTACGAACTCGGGCGACATGCCGGAGCCGGCATCGATGATGTCGATCTGCCCATGTATTCCGTCACTGGAAACATTGAGATAGATCGGTGCATTCGGTTCGCTGGCGTCAATCGCGTTCTGCAGCAAGTGGATCAATGCCTGCTCCAGCCCCTCGGAATCGGCAAGAACGCTGACCTGCTCTTCGCGCGTCAGCGCAACGGGATGCATCCGCTTGAATCGCTCGCACAGGCTGCTCGCCAAAGCAGCGAGCTCGACTTCCCTGACTGGCTGTATCTGTCCAGCACCGTATCGGCCAAGCCGGTCCAGCAGCGCATTGAGTTTCTCCGACGACTTGCGGAGCGTCACCAGCATATCTGCGCGGAAATCCGGATTGTCGGCGTGCTTCTGCGCATTGGTCGAGAGCAGCGACAGCTGGCTCGCCAAGTTCTTGATGTCGTGCATGATAAACGCCATCCGGCGATTGAATTCGTCAAACCGGCTGGCATCCATAAGTGCCTGCTGGCCCGATTGTTCTGCCAGATAGCTGGCCAGCTGCTGTCCCACCGCGCGCAACAAATGGAAGTCTTCCCAAGCGAGGCGCCGCTCGATC
>CAZJZO010000051.1:0-22264 GCA_964550495.1 uncultured Porphyrobacter sp.
TGATCAACGGTTCGCCGTCCAGCAATTCGGCCCCGGCGATTTCGCGCAGCTTCTCGACACCGCGCTTCGAGCGCGCCACCCCGGCAATCCCGCTGCGCTCGTGCGCCAGCAGGAACTTGGCGTAGGTCCAGCCCTTGTTCTCTTCGCCGACAAGGTTTTCGACCGGAACGCGAACATCGGTAAGCCAAGTCTCGTTGACCTCATGCCCTCCATCGAGAAGCTTGATCGGCTTCACTTCGACCCCGGGCGTTTTCATGTCGACGAGAATGAAGCTGATCCCTTCCTGCGGTTTTGCGGCATCCGGATCGGTGCGACACAGGAAGAAGCCCCAATCGGCAAATTGCGCGAGCGTGGTCCAGGTCTTCTGGCCGTTGATCACGTAGTGATCGCCGTCGCGCACGGCGGTGGTCTTGAGCGACGCGAGGTCGGACCCGGCGCCCGGCTCCGAATAGCCCTGGCACCACCATACCTCGCCGCTGCGGATACCCGGCAGGTGCCGGGCCTTCTGCTCTTCGTTGCCGAAAGTGTAGATCACCGGCCCGACCATCGAGACGCCAAACGGCAACGGCATCAACGCGTTGATCCGGGCGTTTTCTTCGGACCAGATATAACGCTGGGTCGGGGTCCAGCCGGTACCGCCATATTCGGTTGGCCAGGCGGGGACAGACCAGCCCTTCTCACCCAAAACCTTGTGCCAGGCGAGAAAGTCCTCACGCGGCAGGTCTTCGCGCAGCCCGGTATCGCCAAGGTGCTTGGGATAGTTCTCCGCGATAAAGGCACGGACTTCGTCCCGAAATGCCTGTTCCTCCGGGGTGAAATCAAGATTCATGGTTTGACGCTCCGACGTGGAAAGAAGTGAACTCTGTACAAAGAGCCATGCGTCGGAATGTCCACCGAGATCAAGAGCGGACATGGCCGTGCGCGCGATCGCCCGACCCGTCGTGATCGATTTACCGGATCGACGTCCGGCGATGGCCTCACACGTTGGACGCGGCTTCCTTGATGGCTCGGCGAATGCTCATATAGGTCGCACAGCGGCAGATATTTCCGCTCATCGCACCATCGATGTCCTCGTCGCTCGGGCTCGAGTTCTCGGCGAGCAATGCGGTTGCAGCCATGATCTGTCCGGACTGGCAATAGCCGCATTGCGGAACGTCATTCGCGACCCAGGCTTCGCGGATCGCATCGGCCGCCCCGCCGCTGACACCTTCGATGGTGGTGATCGCCGCTCCATCGAGCGAATCGTGCGGCAACACGCAGGACCGGGTTGGCTCTCCATCGATATGCACCGTGCACGCGCCGCATTGGGCCACACCGCAGCCAAACTTGGTGCCGGTCATCTTCAAGTGATCGCGCAAGACCCAGAGCAGTGGAGTTCCCGGCGCAGCATCGACGCTTTTGTCTTCGCCATTGATATTCAGTGTAACGGCCATGTTGCGTTCTCTCCCACTCAGGCGGTTTCGTTTGCAGGCAGCGTCAGGCGGCTGCCCCGCGCGCCGATCATCGGCAGGTTGCGGATCCGGTGCCCGGTGGCGTCGAAAATCGCATTGGCAAGCGCGGGCGCAGCCGGCGGGGTTGCCGGCTCCCCGACACCCGCCGGCCGCGCGTTCGACGGGATGATCTCCACCTCGAATGCGCGCGGCGCTTCGCCCATGCGCATGACCCGCCAGCTCGGGAAATTGTCTTGCACGACGGCGCCGTTCCGCGCGGTGATCTCACCATACAACGCGTTGGAGAGGCCGTAGATCGTGCCTCCCTCCATCTGCGCCCGCGCGTGGCGGGGATTGATGACCGTTCCGGCGTCGAGCGCAAGCCAGATCCCCGGGATTGTCAGGCTGCCATCCTCGCCGACCGCCACTTCGACGACTGTGGCAATGTAAGACAGAAACGATCGGTGCGCGGCAATGCCGATCCCGTGGCCTGCGGGAAGGTCGCGGCCCCAACCCGCCATCTCGGCGGCCTTTTCGACGACATTAGAAAGCCTCCCGGTTTCAATCGGATAGTCTTCGATCGAAGCATCGTAGTTGGGGTAAGTCGCGCCTTCGTCTTCCGGATTGAACTGCCGCGCCGGACCGATCAGTTCGAGCAGGTAGTCCTTTTGGTCGCGGCCGGCCGCGTGCGCCATTTCGGCTGCGAAACTCTGCACCGCGAAGGCATGATAAATATTGGAAACGGCCCGCAGCCAGCCGATCCGCAAGTGCCCCTTCGCGTCGCCCGATTCCACCCTCAGATTGGGCATGGCGAAGGGTACATCGGTGGCGCCAAGCCCCAATTCGCCATCGGTCGGGCTCGCCATCCCGTCTGCGAATGTCGAGGCGATCGGCGGGAACACCGTGCGGTGCAGATAGCTTGTGCAGTTGCCGTCCTCGTCCAGCCCCGCTTCGAGATGCTGAGCGCTGACCGAGTGATAGAAGCCATGTCGGACATCGTCCTCGCGCGTCCAGGTTACCTTGACCGGCTTGCCCACCTCCTTCGCGATCAGCGCCGCTTCGACGACGAAATCGGGCTTCGACTTGCGACCGAATGCGCCGCCCAGCCAGGTCGGTTTGACGGTGATGTTCTCCTTGTCGATGCCAAGAAGTCCGGCAAGCGTATCGCGGGTTGCTTGCGGATCTTGAACGCATGCCCAGCATTCCAGCTTGTCACCGGTCCATTGCGCGGTGGCTGATGGCGGTTCCATCGGTGACTGGGCCAGGTGCGGTGCGTAATACTCCGCTTCTATGCGCTGCGCTGCGCCGGCAAGGCCGGACCGCACATCGCCGCGCTCCCGCCGAACCGTTCCCGCCCGCCGCGCCGTCTGCATCATGGTCTCGGCGAAGCTCTCGGAATCGTAGCTTGCATTCGGACCGTCCGTCCACGCGACATCGAGCGCATTGCGTCCCTGAATGGCGGCCCAGGTATCGCTCGCCACGACCGCCACTCCGCCCATCGGCTGGAACAGCGCAGGAGGGGAGGCATTCGGCAGTCGCACCGTTTGCAGCACGCCCGGCACTTCGAGCGCTGCGCTGTCGTCGACACTGCCTGTTCGGCCGAATACCTGCGGCGGCCGCGCAACCACGGCGTAGACCATGTCGGGGCGCTCCACGTCGATCCCGAATTGGCCCTCGCCGCGCGTGATCTTGGGAATGGTGAGCGACGGCACTTCCTTGTTGATGAAGCGCCACGCGTCAGGTTCCTTCAACGTGATGTCGCCTTCGGCAGGGATCGGCATCTTCGCGGCAAGTTCGGCCAGATTGCCGTAGGACAGCGTATCGCTGTTTTGCGAATTGCTCACGAGCCCTTCGGCCGCGCTGCATTCGGCCGGATCCATCTGCCAATAGAGCGCTGCAGCCTCGGTCAGCATCTTGCGCATTGCCGCGCCAGCGATCCGCAGCCGATGAAAGTTGTACCGGACCGAGCGCGAGCCATCGGTGTTCTGGTCGCCATAGCGCTCGTGGCCTTCAGCCTGAACGATCTGGACCTTGTCCCAGTCCGCTTCGAGTTCGTCGGCAACGATCTGCGCCATCGAGGTCCAGACCTGCTGGCCCATCTCGGACCGGTGGCAGGTGATCTTGACCGTTCCGTCTTCCTCGATCGCGATCCAGAGCGCGGGGGTGGCATCGCCGCCCGCCACGCCGGTCAGCGGGCTATCCTCTTGCGCGGGCAGATCGAATGCATCGGCATCGACATCGGGTTCGACGTAACTGGAACAGCCGGCCAGCGTCACGCCAACCACGAACAGCCCCGACCCGGCGACGAAGCCGCGACGACTGAGGTTGGTGATCGATTGGCCTGGATTGTCGTCGGAACGAGGCGATGCCCCGCCCGGAATAATGCCCATATTGCGTAGAAACATCGCGATCCTTCTCCGAGTCCGGACGCAATGTTATCGCGATTCCCAACGATTCCCTAGCGCCTTGTTGCCGCGCAAGATGGCGAGTTTCTGCGAGCGTTCACCGGCGCCAGTGACGGATGCGGCGCATCTTGGCGTTCGCAAGGAGTGGCTGAAACGAAAGGGGGGTGGTGAGCCCTGCAGGGGTCGAACCTGCGACCTACTGATTAAAAGTCAGTTGCTCTACCGACTGAGCTAAGGGCCCCCAAGGGTGTTCGGCACATCGGGCTGCGCCGGTCGGAGCGCTCACCTAGTCAGGGGGCGCGGGCGGGTCAAGCGTGCATTGATATGCCGCACGGACAATCCGCTGACAGGGTCGCGCCAATCGGGACAAATCGCACTCGCCGGTCCGAGAACGAACGAGCGGTCGCGGAACAGGGGATGCGGGATCTTGAGCGAGCGCGACGCCCAACTGCCGGCTTCCCAAAGCACAATGTCGCAATCGAGAACCCGATCCCCCCAACGCCGGAAGGTCCGTCTGCCGAATTCGCGCTCCATCCGCTTCAGCGCCGCAAGCAGGCTCGGCGGATCGTATTCGCTTTCGAGCGCGACAACGGCATTTGCAAATCGTCGCTGGGCGGCGCCGATCGGCTCGGTGCGGATGATCCTGGAGCGCTTCGATACCGTGCCGAGCGCCGCAAGCTCTTCCATAGCTGCCCGCAGCACGTCGCGCGGCCGACCATAGAGGGAGTGGCACCGGTTCGATCCGAGCGCGATGAGGTAGGTGCTGCTCAACTGTCCTCGCGTCAGATGTCTTCGGTGATCCGCCCGTAGAGTTGCGGTCGGCGGTCGCGGAAGAAGCCCATGCCCGCTCTATGCGTGCGCGCCGCTTGGAGATCGAAGGTGGCAACGAGCACACCCTCCTCCTGCGCGCTGAAGCTTTCGATCAAGTCGCCCCATTCATCGGCGATGAAGGAGTGACCGTAAAAGCTCTGCTCGCCATCCGGCCCTTCCGCGCCGATCCGGTTGCTGGCGACCACGGGCATGCAATTGGATACGGCATGGCCGATCATCGCACGACGCCACATGCGGCTGGTGTCGAGCTCGGCATCGTAGGGTTCGGACCCGATCGCCGTCGGGTAGAACAGGACTTCCGCCCCTTTCAACGCCATTACCCGTGCGCATTCCGGGTACCACTGATCCCAGCATATGCCGACCCCGATGCGGACATTCGTACCATCGTCCGCGGGCACATCCCAGACCTTGAACCCGTCATTGCCCGGGCGGAAGTAGAACTTCTCTTCATAGCCCGGACCGTCGGGAATGTGGCTCTTGCGATAGGTTCCCATGATCGCTCCATCGGGGCCGATCATGGCGAGCGTATTGTAGTAATGATGCCCGTCGCGCTCGAAAAAGCTGGTGGGGATCGTCACCTTGAGCCGCTCGGCGAGGCCCTGCATCGCGACGACACTGGGGTGCTCTTCGGTGGGCCGCGCCAGCGCGAACAGCGCCTCGTCCTCTTCGCGGCAGAAATAGGGACCGGAGAACAGTTCGGGCGGGAGCACTAACCGGGCGCCTTCGCCGGCCGCCTGCTCAACCAGCGCGGAGACGGCCGCGATATTTTCGGCTTCGTTGTCGCGATTGAGCGCAAGCTGGAGGGCGGCGACAGTGAACTTGGTCATGCGCCGCCCGTTAGCGTCATTCGGGCTTGCGGAAAAGAAGCGTCATCCTGTCGCTCTCACCGATCTCGGTGTATCTTTCGCGATCCTCGTCGCCCTTGGCGTAGCTGGGCGGGAGGGTCCAGACACCCGCTTCATGATCGGCGGGATCGTTGGGGTTGGCGTTGATTTCCGACGCTTCAACGAATTCGAAGCCCTTGCCTTCGAAGAATGCCACCATCTCGTCCTGTTTGAGATAGCCCATGTTCCCGTCGACATAGTCGTCTGGCGCGTCGGCCTTGGCGCGATGCTGCACCACACCGAGCATGCCGCCAGGCTTCAACGTAGCGAACAGGGCGTCGATCTCGCTATCGGCGATGCCCCAACGCTTGAGATTGTGCATCATCCGGAAGATCAGCACCCGGTCGACCGTGCCGTCGAGTTCATCAGGAATGGCATTGCCGAAATGGAACGGCAGTTTCTCGGGCGGAATCTCCATCGCTTCCGATTGCCGGGCAGAGAATGTCTCGCCGCCTTGGCGCACACGTTCCACGAACTCTTCGCTGATGCTGGCCGCAGCCTCGGGCGGGAAGCCGACCCCGATATATTGCCCTTCCTGCACCACGTAAGGTGCGAGCACACGTGTGTACCAGCCTCCGCCCGGCGCATACTCGATCACCGAGTGGTTCGGCTCAACCTGGAAGAAGGCGAGCGTTTCCGCCGGGTTGCGGTATTCGTCGCGCGCCTTGTCCTCGGCACGCAGTTCGGATGCCAGGACTTCGGCAAGAGCATCCGCGCTGGCGCTCGCTTCGGTCGTTTCCTCGGTGGTTTCTGCTGTCGGCGTACAAGCGGCCAGAGCCACCACGCTGGCAACCGAAACGAGTGTGCGTTTGATCATTTTGTTCCTCCCTCGGGCCTTTAGCCGCCTTCTTGAACGGCCCAGCGGACCTTAGCCCGCCTTCTTGAACAGCAAAGTCATGCGATCGCTTTCGCCAATCTCGAGGTATTCGCTGCGGCGCGGATCATCTTCGCCAGTGGTAAGAATCGGTGGCAGCGTCCATACACCGCGCTCCCAATTGGCAGGATCGTTCGGATTGGCGTTGATCTCGCTTTCGGCGACCAGTTCGAACCCGTTGGCTTCGAAGATCGCGACCACGTCCTGCTGACGCATGTAGCCGCGCTGACGCGCGCCATAATCGTCGTAGCTCGCACCATCGGGCGCGCGGTGCTGGACTACGCCAACCATACCGTCATCCTTGAGCATCATCCGCGCCGCTTTGAGAACTTGATCGGCAGTGTTCCCGATGTTGAGCCCGTGCATCGAACGGAAGATCACCACGCGGTCGACGGTGCCCGCGACGTCTTCGGGCATCTCGTCGGTTTCGAAAGCAACTACCGCGTCGGCTTCGACGCCCATGCCTTCAGCCAAGCCAGACTTGAATCGTTCGGTCCATCCTTTGGAGCGCGCTTCCTGTGCGCGAGTGCGATAGTCGCGCCCATCGCTGTCCTGGTTGAAAGCCATGTATCCGCCTGCCGGCATCAGGTATGGAGCGAGCACGCGCGTGTACCAGCCGCCTCCGGGGCCATATTCCGCAACCGTCATGGTCGGCTCGATCTGGAAGAAAGCGAGCGTCTCACTCGGGTTGCGATACTGGTCGCGGGCGCGATCGCCGTCGCGGCGCTCATGCGCGAGCACTTCGGCCAGGGTCGGCGCCGCGGCGTGATCGTCGGCGGTGGCGGGAGCGCTGGTAGCAAACGTCGCCACACCAGCGAGCGCAGCGAACGGGGCAAGAAGGGCAAGTTTCATCGTGGGGGAACCTCTCTCGTGAAAACCTGATCGCAGTCCTTACGCCTCGGCGCGGACAAGACAAGGGGCACAAGCGGGTCTGGCAAATCCTATCGGGTTCCCTATGTCGTTCGTCGAAATCAGGAGATCGACAGAATGGAACAGGCAATCATTGCGGGCGGGTGCTTCTGGTGCACCGAAGCGGTGTTTCGCGATGTGGTCGGAGTGACCGAAGTGGAAAGCGGCTATATCGGCGGGACCAAAGCCGATCCGACCTACAAGGAAGTGTGCAGCGGCACCACCGGCCATGCCGAGGGTATTCGCGTCACATTCGATCCGTCGATCACCAGCCTGGCCGAAATCTACGACATGTTCCTCGGCACGCACGATCCGACCCAGTTGAACCGCCAGGGCAACGATGTCGGCACCCAATACCGCTCGGCGATCTTTCCGCTCGGTGAAGAGCAGAGCGCCGAAGCCGAGGCTGCAATTGCGCGCTGGAACGAAGAGAACGACAAGACAGCGGTGACCACCATCGAAGGCCTCGAAGGCGGCAAACCGGTCAAGCCGTGGTATCCCGCCGAGGATTACCACCAGGAATATTGGGAAGGCGAAGGCCAGCGGAATCCCTATTGCCTCGCGACGATTCCGCCCAAGCTGATGAAGTTGCGCAAGAGCTTCCAGAACAAGGTCAAGGCGTAAGCTCGAGCGCGAGACCGCTGCCATGCCGCCCAATTACTCCAACAACCCCTACGCCACTGGTCATGAAGTCCGAGAAGACGGGTCTGTCGCGTTCGATTGCTCACTGGACAAAGACTCACTGCCGTGGCTGGAGCTTCCGCCTCATCATCCGGTCGTCGTCCAGACGCAAGCGTTCTGGACAGCGGTGGGTGCGTCGGTTGCCCTGGCGGGCATGGAAGCGACGCAATGGAGCGCGCTGACCTGGATCGAGTGGAAGTTGGGTGAATCGCAAGGTGGCCATGCCACCCATGGCGAATATCGGCGCGACGAGCAGGAAGAGCATCCGCACTACGAGATCATCCTGTTCAACGCGGCTGCGCAGCCGATCGTGACCATTTGCGGGCGGGGTGTCGTCTTCCGCAATCGCAATTTCGAGGAATGGCGCGAAGGATCGAAGGAAGAAGCCCGCAAGGCTGCACCGAACATCGATTTCGCCTATGCAGCGCGCGGCGACTTGGGGCTGACCGAGGACGAGCGCGCGCTGGTCGCACCATTCGATCCCAAGACCGATTATGTCGAAGCGCTGGTGACTTCCGACAATGGCTTTCCTCCTGGCAACCCGATGATCGGGGGCTCCGGTGACCATGTGAACTCCACCCATTTTCACGAGATCGCGCGGCAGGCCCTCTACCTCATCAAGGGTCGTAGCGACATCGACACTAGCGGTGAAATGTCACTCAATCGCTATGTCGAACTTGGCACGCCCATCCGGTTGAATATCAGCGAAAATGCTGCGAACCGGATTGCATTCGAACTTGAGCAACTAGGCAAGACCTGCGCCGAAATCACCCTGCACTGGTAGGCTGAGGCTTCCTCCAGCGTGCGATGAAGAAACCGTCCAGCCCACCGTCCTTGGTGAGCATGCCGGGATCGGTGCGCAGCCAACCCTCGGGCGTGGGTTCGATCCCGACGGGCAACTCATTCGGGGTGACGGGATGTCGCTCGACTTCGCAGGCGTTCTCGATCCAGTCCGCCTGCATTTCGCCTTCTTCACGTTCCAGCGAGCACACGGCATAAACCAGCGTTCCGCCAGGCTTGAGCCATCCCACCGCACGCTCGATCAAGGCCTGCTGAATCTCTACCATCTCTGCTATCTGACGCGGGCCAATGCGGTGCAGCACGTCGGGATGGCGGCGGCAGGTGCCGGTCGCGGTGCACGGTGCGTCCAGCAGGATTGCGTCGAACTGGTGCCTCGGCTCCCACTTGAGCGCGTCCGCACGCACGGGTGACGCTTTCAACTGCGTGCGTTTGAGGTTCGCCTTGAGCACCTCGAGGCGCCGTTTCGAGATGTCCAGCGCGGTCACGTTCCAGCCTGCCGCGGCCAGCGCCAGCGTCTTTCCACCCGGCGCCGCACACAGATCCAGAGCATGTTTGCCATCACCGCTCCCCGCCAATCGCGGCGGCAATTGCGCGGCGAGATCCTGCACCCACCAGTCGCCGTCCTTGTAGCCTGGCAGGTCTTCGATCGGCGTGCCGCGTGGCAATCGGATGTGACCCGGCAAGAGACTGACTCCACCCATCGCGACGGCTCGCGACTGAGTTTCATCGCGATCCTTCAGTGCGAGATCCACTTCCGGCGGCACCGTCAGGCCGGCTGCAATTTCCGCGCTGCGCGAACCCCAACGCTCTGTCACGCGATCTGGTAAGCTCGGCGCCGAGGGCAGCGCGACGTTCTGTTTCATCAGAGTGGCGAACACCCCATGGGCGAGCCTGCGTGGCCCTCCCGAGAGAAGCGGCAGGCAGGTGGCGATCACGGCGTGCGGCGGCGTTTCCAGCCTCAGCGCCTGTGCGAGCATGAGGCGCAGAACGCTGCGGGGTTTTGCATCTTCGGGAAGCCGCTGTTTGGTTGCGCCGTCGATAAGAGCATCGAGATCGGTCAACCACCGCAGCGCTTCGCTTGCAATCGCCCGGGCGAGCGCTTTGTCGGCACTGGCTCGGACGTCGCGCAAGGACGGTGGAGCCGCTTGCTCGAGCGTTTCACCCCGACGCAGTACAGCGTCGATCATCTTGAGCGCGGCGCGGCGCGCATGGATTCCGGGAGGCTGCGGCATAGCGCGCTGCCCTAGCCGTGCTTGAAACCAAGCGCCAGCACGCGCATTTGTTTGGGAGTATGACCAAACAGAAATCCGAAGCTGCGCAAAACTTCAAGAAGCCTGCGCATTGGACCAACGATCCGCCGCCGAAGCCCAAAGCGGTCGATCCGCTCAAGGATGAGCCGCGCGAGATTTCCCCAACCCGATACGGCGATTGGGAAAAAGACGGCATCGCCTGGGATTTTTGAAGCTATTTGTAATCCGCATCGCATCCGCGATGCGAAATCCTCGCTCACGCGACCTGACGGTAGCGTCGCTCCGGGCGGGCGGTCGCCCTTGCGGCGCGCTACGCGCGCCGTTTGGTGACAATCACAAAGGTCGGAAAGTGACCTGCAGCCCGTCCTTGGGCTGCGGGATCGGCCAGGGTTGCCAATCCGGAGCGTAGCCTTCGGGCACTTCGATGCGATAGCGTTGCAACAGCTGAGCCATCAGCACCTTCACCTGCATGTACGCGAAGTGCAGGCCGAGGCACATATGCGCTCCGCCGCCAAACGGCACCCACGCATATTTATGCCGCGCCTTCACCTTGTCGGGCGTGAAACGCATTGGATCGAAGGTAAAGGGATCGTCCCAATATTCCTCCGAATGGTGGGTCCAGTGGATGTTGATCCCAACCATCTGACCAGCCGGGATGCGATAACCTTCGTATTCGAACTCCTTGAGCGCGCGACGCGGCATTGACGGGACCGGCGGAATCACCCGCAGCGTTTCCTTGAACGCCATTTCGGTGAGCTCGAGCTTGCCCATGTCGTCATAGGAAAGCGCGCGCGGTTCGCCCGAGCCATCCGGGCCGCCGGTCACCGCGAAGATCTCTTCGCGCAGCTTCTCCTGCCACTCGGTTTCCTTTGCGAGCAGGTAGATCATCGACGTTGCGCTCGACGTAATCGTGTCATGCGCGGCCATCATCAGGAAGCTCATGTGGTCGACCACTTCGTCGACCGGCAACAGCGAACCGTCCTCGCGGGTCGCGGTGGCGAACTGGCTGAACATGTCCTGCCCCCCGCCTTCTGCACGTCGGCGATTGGTTTCGCGGGTCAGATACTCGACCATATAGGCGCGGCCATCGACCCCCTTCTTCATCTTGGTGAAGGGCAACGGTCGGCGTACGGGCGCGACCGAGGCCTGAACCATATCGACGAAGGCCAGGTTGATCTTGTCTGCTTCCGGTCCCCACGGAATGCCGAGGAAACTGTCCGCCGCAAGGTCAAGGGTCAGTTGCTTGATCGCCGGCTGGAACAGCATCGGCCCTTCCCAGCCTGCCACTTCGCGTGCAATTCCACTGTTCAAGGCACCGGAATAATGCCGCATCGGCTCGGGCTTGAAGGCTATCGACAGCGCGCGGCGATCGATCCGGTGATGGTCGAAATCCATCAGCATCAATCCGCGCGGGAACAGCTGGTCGAGCACCGGGCCCCAGCCTTGCTCGCTTGAGAAGATCTTGTCCTTGTTGAACAGGACAAGTTCATTCGCTTCCGCACCGATCAATGCGACATTCCAGCCACCGAAGGCGTGGGTCTTGTAGACCTTGCCATAGGTTTCGACCATGCGCTTGGTGTAGGCATGCGGATCGGCGAGCTGTTTGAAGGTGTTGCCGACAAAGGGGAGCCCGCGCTCTCCGGGGATATGGGCGAGATCGGCATCGGACGGAATGCCTTCGCTCCAATGGCCGAAGGTCGGCGTAGCGGCGGTTTCCTTTGCGAGAGTGGCCATTTCCGGTCCTCTAAGTTCGGTTACTTACAACAATGTAAATGAGGCCAAGGACTAAATCCAGCCTGAAAGCTCGCGGCGGATCAGGCTTTCGAGCATCTGCAGTCCGCTGCCACTGACATTGAGGCAATCGAGCACAGCGTAGTCTTCGCCGCCCGCTTCGAGGAATTCATCGCGTCCTTCGAGCGCAAGCTCTTCCAGCGTCTCGACACAGTCGGCGGCAAAACCGGGCGCGGCGACGACCAATCGCTTTGTTCCCTTCTCGCCTTCGGCGATTAAAGTGTCGTCCGTCGCGGGTTCAAGCCATTGAGCCGGGCCGAAACGCGACTGGAACGTGGTCTCGAACCGTACGCCGGCGAATTCGGGCAGCTCGGTCAGCCGTTCGCGCAGCAGCCGCGCGGTCTTGTGACAGTGGCAATGATACGGATCGCCGCGCTCCAATGTGCGCTGGGGCATGCCGTGGAAACTCAGCAGCATGACCTCGGGCTGGAAATCCAGCGCACCAACCTGGCGGGTCAGATCGGCCGCCAAGGCTTCAAGATACGCCTTATTGTCGTGATAGGGCGGCAGGAAACGCAGCGCAGGCTGCCAGCGCAATTCGCCCATAACCCGCGCGACCTCATCGAACACGGTCGCAGTCGTCGCGGCGCAATATTGCGGGTACAGCGGCGCGATCAGGATGCGGTCGCAACCCTTTTGCGTCAGCTCAATCAGGCGCTCTTCGATCGATGGCCGACCATAGCGCATGGCGTAATCGACCACGACATCCTGGCCCATTTCCACGGCAATCGCTTCGGCCTGCCTCGCCGTTATGTCGGCCAGAGGTGACCCGCGGTCGGTCCAGATCTTCGAATAGGCCTGGGCGCTCTTCTGCGGCCGCGTGTTGAGAATGATCCCGCGCAGGATCGGCTGCCACGCAATAGCCGGGATCTCGATCACCCGTCGGTCCGATAGGAACTGCTTGAGATAGCGCTTGACCGAACCCGGATCGGGCGCGTCGGGCGTGCCGAGATTGACCAGCAAAACGCCGATCGATCCGCTCTTGACGGGCGGATGATCGTTAGGAATGCGTTGCGGCTCCCAGGTCATGACAGCGATAACGCCTCAAACCGGGATGGTATCCGGAGCATGGTGGAAGCCGAGATGCGGGTCATAGTCCGCTTGAAAGTAAGGGCAGGCGCCGCAGTCTCAACCCTGTGGCGGAAAACAGCGCATTGGCGATGGCTGGCGGAGCAATCACCGCACCAAGCTCGCCCGGGTCCGCCGGTGGCGCTTCGCTGGCCATGAATTCGACCGCGATCTCCGGGCAATCGGCCAAGGTCGGAAGGCCCAGGCCTGCATATTCGAGCGTATCTGGGAGGCCCGCGCGATAGGCCACTGCATTGCCCAGAGCGATGCCGATGCCGAACACCAGGCCGCCTTCGATCTGCTGTCTCGCAATGTCGGCATTGATTATCCGCCCGATATCGACCGCCACACTGAGCTGGGTGACTCGGACACCGCCTTCGCCCTGGCGCGCGGTCGCGACGCAGGCAATTCGTCCACCGTCGGTTGCCCCACCGATGCGATGGCACGCGATTCCTTGGCCGCTCTGGTCGAGACCGCCGTCCCATTCTGCTAGTTGCGCAGCCCGCTGAAGGCACGCGGCAAGCCGGATATCTTCCCCAAGCCAGGCCATGCGGTAGGAGAGCGGCTCGCGCGAATTCGCCCAGGCAATCTCGTCAATGAAGCTTTCGATCGCAAAGGCGGTGTAGCTGTTGGCGTTGCCGCGCACGCGACCGACCGGAAGTCCAATTTCAACCGGAACGTGTTCGACAACCACGCTTGGCAATTCGTACGCCGGCAATGCGCCCTCGCACGCCAGCACATCCTTCTTCCCCGACGCCTCGCGCAAGGCCGCCGCGCTGGTCAGATTTTCGAACAATCGGTTGCCGAATTCGAGCGTGCTGGAAGGGCAGGCCAGGCGAACGCGCATCGCGTCGATCTGACCCGATCCGCCCTCCGCCAACTGCGCGCCCAACAGCATGTAAGCCGGACTGCGGGGGCGCGAGCGGATCATTTCCTCTCGTCGAGGCCAGCTCAATTGCACCGGCCTTTCCAGCTCGCGCGCAAGCAATGCAATCTCGATCGCATGGTCGTGTTCCAGCCGCGCATCGAAGCTACCACCCGCCGGCATCGGATACAGCGCGACGTCTTCGGGGCTCAGGCCGATCGCCTTTGCCGCCGCGCTGCGCGCTTGCTCGGGAGCCTGGCTGGCCATCCACAATTCGAGTCGCCCGTCGCGCAGCCTCGCGGTAGCGGTCGCGGTTTCGAGCGGCGCCGCCACGGCTGGTTCAACTTCATAGCGCCGCGCAAAATCGATCCGGCTCATGCCGTCTTCGCCAAAGCCGGTCTCGGCAATGCGGAACGAGGGGCCGCCTTCGACCATGGTATTGAGCCGACCGGCAATATCGTCGCTGTTGACCGGAAAGCTGGTCTTGAATTGCGGCGCCATGGCTTCGAGCGCCCGGTGCGCATTCCACCAGGTGTTGGCGGCGACTGCCAACCACCTTTTTCCTTTGACCACTCCGGCAATACCGGAGATTCCGGCGGCAGCGGCCGGATCGAATTCGGTGAGTTCGGAACTGTCGCTCGGCCCGTGGCGGATGGCGGCGTAGACAAGGCCCGGCAAGCGCACATCCCCGGCGAACTGGAAGGTTCCGTCGACTTTCGAAGGCAGATCGATCCGAGGATAGGGATTTGCGCCATCCTCGCTGATCTGAGGAGCCTGTTGCGCAAGAATATCCGTTCGCAACGGAGGGGGATCGGGTGGCGTCCGACCCGCCGCGCCTGCCGCAAGCTCGCCGAAGGTCGCGGCATTCTCTCCGTGACTCACAAGACCGCCGGCGACCTCGCATTCTTCCCAGCCGACCGACCAACGCTCGGCCGCTTCCTGTGCGAGCAACGCCCGCGCTGCCGCCGCAGCTGTGCGGCAAGGGTCTTCGTAGGCGGCGATCGAGGTTCCATCTGCCGTCGCGCTAAAGCGCGAATCGCTGGCAAACCTTTTGGCGAGAAGCTCGTCGCTGGCTTCGGAAAGGCCCGATGCGAGAGGATCCCACAGATGCGACCAGCGGCGTGCCAGCGGAACATTGGGATAGGCGCCGGAAATGGCTGCCGGCTCCACCGCGATCTGGCGCCAGTCCGCTCCAAGTTCCTGGGCGATGACCTGCGGCAACAGGGTGGTGATGCCCTGACCCATCTCCAATTGCGGCACAGCAACGGTTATCACCCCGTCCTCGGCGATCTTCAGCCAAGCGTCGAAAGCGTGCTCGCCATCGACCGGCTCGAGCGGATTGGGATAGGTGCGCGGCAAAAGCCACCAGGCAACCAGCAAGCCGCCGCCGATTGCGCTGCCAACGAGAATGCCGCGTCGAGAAACCTGCATATGCCTAAAGCGCCTTGGCCTGGAGCCAGCGATGAATCTGCGTGGCGATGGCATTGAACGCAGCAGCATCGGCATCGTCGGCCAATGCGGGCGGAGTTCCGGAATCGCTCTTGAGACGAATGTCGAGGCTCAGCGGGATTCGGCCGAGGAACGGGATCTCGAGACTTCGCGCAAAGCGTTCGACACCGCCTTGCCCGAACGGATCGCTGACCTCGCCGCAATGCGGACAGGCGTAACCCGCCATATTCTCGACCAAGCCGACGATCGGGATGTTGCCTTGCTCGAACAGCTGTCCGGCGCGGGCCGCATCGAGCAGCGCGATATCCTGCGGCGTCGAGACCAGCACTGCGCCATCCGGCTTGTGCTTCTGCATCATCGACAATTGCACATCGCCGGTCCCCGGGGGCAGATCGACCAACAACAGGTCGGTGTCGCCCCAGCTGGCGTCGACCAATTGTCCCAAGGCGCTTCCGGCCATCGGACCACGCCAAGCCAACGCCTTGCCCGGATTGACCAGGCTCCCCATCGAAAGGAACTTCACCCCATGGGGGCTTTCGATCGGGATCAGTTGTTCATCCTTGGCAACCGGTCGGTCGGTCTCATTGGCCAGCAGGCGAGGCTGCGACGGACCGTAGATATCCGCATCGATAACGCCGACCTTTCGTCCCATCTTGGCGAGAGCGATTGCCAGATTGGTGGTCAGGGTCGACTTTCCGACTCCCCCCTTACCCGAACCAATCGCTATCATCTGTCGGCGGTTGCGATCCGCCATCAGCGCCACGCGGACTTCGCTCACCCCTTCGAGCGTCGAGAGGGACTCGGAAATAGTGACTTCGAGCGATTCCCGCGCTTTCGCAGACAGATCTCCCGCCTCGGCCACCACTACGGCGCGCCCCGCGACCATCTTCGCAGACTTCACTCGCGGTTCGATTTCACCCGGCAGCGCCGCACGCAATTGCGCTTCTGAAGGTACAGAATGGGAGCCCTCGTCCATAAACCCGGCCTCTAGCACCAAAATCGATCGCTCAACCCCTGTTTTTCGCCAATCCCCATACCTATAAGGGTTGTATGCAGATTTTGGACGTTTTGAGAGAGCGCTTTGGCTGGGCTGGAAGAGGCCTTGCCATGGCGGGCAAGAAAAATCCCTGGGGCGGCGGCAAATCGAACGACGATACGCCCGAGACCGGAGAGCGGGATCCCGGCAAATCCGGCGGGCCTCGCAACCCATGGCTTCCGGGCGGAGGTTCATCCGACGATGGCAAGCGGCGCTCGGCAAGCATCGAGGACATTTTCAAGAATCGCGGACCGGAGGGCCCACGCCGTGGCGGCGGTCCGGGTGGTCCAAGCTTTCGCATCCCCGAACGGCCCGGCGGCAAGAGCTGGGTGCCCGTTATCCTCGTCGCGGCGATCGGTATCTGGGCCGTAACGACCAGCGTGCATTTCGTTCAGCCGCGCGAGCAGGCCGTGGTGACCTGGTTCGGTGGACAGTTCTCCGACACTCTCGATCCTGGCACCAACTGGACTGCCCCGTGGCCGATCCAGCAGGTCGAAGTCGAGAATGTCAGTCAGATTCGTTCGGAAACGGTGCCGGATGGCAACAATGAGAAGCTGATCCTGACGGGCGACCAGAACCTCGTCGACCTGTCCTACTTGATCCGCTGGAACATCTCGAACCTGGCTCTTTACAAATACCAGCTCGAAGACCCGCGCGACACACTGCTCGAAGTGGGCGAATCCGCCATGCGTGCTGCCGTTGCGAAGCAGGAACTCGACACCGTACTGACCGGTGCCGGTCGCGCCGAGATCGAGCAGGATGTGCGCGAGCGGATGCAGGCCCGGCTCGACGCCTACAGGTCCGGGATCGCCGTACAAGGTATCGAAATCAACAAGACCGACCCGCCCAGCCGCGTGGAAGAAGCGTTCAAGGACGTCTCCTCAGCCCAGCAAGACGCCGATGCGGCGATGAACCGCGCCCGTGCGGTGGCTGAACAGCTGCTCGCCCGAGCGCAAGGTGACGCGGCCGAGTTCAACAATATCTACGAGCAATATCGACTTGCTCCGGAAGTGACGCGGCGGCGTCTCTATTACGAAACGATGGAAAGCGTGCTGTCGAAGACCGACAAGACGATCATCGGTTCGGACGGCGTGCAGCCATACCTGCCGCTCAACGAATTGCAGCGTCGCCGGGCGCCCGCAGCCAACGCTGCGCCGGCACCAGCTCAGCAGGGAGGGCAGTAAGCCATGGATAGTATCTGGCCCAAATATCGCCTCGCCATCACCGCGGTTGCTATCGTTTTCGTTGGCCTGCTGAGCTTCCTGTTCGTCGTGCCGGAAACCGACCAGGCTGTCGTGATCCGCACCGGTGAACCGGTCCGCAAGATCAATGCCTTCAAACCCGATGTGCCGTACGGACAGACGGGGGCGGGCATCTCGTGGCGCATTCCTTTCTTCGAGCAGGTCCAGTTCGTCGATCGCCGCGTGCTCGATCTCGACATGGAGCGCACGCAGGTGCTCTCGAACGATCAGCAGCGCCTGCAGGTCGATGCCTATGCCCGCTATCGGATCATCGATCCGGTCCAGATGGTCGAGAGCGCCGGAACCGAAGCGCAGCTGGAAACGCAGCTGTTGCCGATCCTGACTTCGGTGCTGCGACAGGAGCTTGGCCGTCGTCCCTTTGCTTCGCTTATCAACGCCGAGCGTGGGACAGCGATGACCAACATCACCAGCCAATTCGACCGCCAGGCACGCCAGTACGGGGTGCAGGTGCTCGACGTCCGGATCAAGGCAGCCGACTTGCCCGAGGGTCGCCCGCTTGACGCGGCCTTCACCCGGATGGAAACTGACCGTCAGGAAGAGGCGGCAACGATCCGTGCCGCGGGTCAGCGTGATGCGCAGATCATTCGCGCCGAGGCCCAGGCCGAAGCGGCCCGGATTTATGCCGAGGCCTATGGCAAGGATCCTGAATTCTACGATTTCTATCGTGGAATGCAGAGCTACCGCCAGACCTTCCTGCAAGGCGATGGCGAAAGCTCGATGGTTCTGTCGGAAGACAACGAATATTTCCGGCAGTTCCGCGGTCAGCGCTGAAGCGATCGGTTGAGCACTGTAATTTAACGCTGTTCGCCGACGAACAACAGATACGCTCCGGCGAGCGGCGTTGCGTCAGTTCGGACGTTCAATTGCTGTTCAGTGCGTCTGGGCGCATGATAGGATCGTAGCTGACATAGGAACCAGCATGCCCTTCGGCATGTTTGGACGACAGAATAAGGAACAAGAGGACGTGAACAACGTGCGGTATGTTTATGGACTGACAAGCGCGCTTCTGGTGGGAGGCGCGGCGGTTTCGCTGATCACGGGCCAACCGGTCGGCGCCCAGGTCGCTCAGAACGACGATTCGGTAATGAGCCGGGTGGTGCCTCGCGCTGGCGCACCCGAGAGCTTCGCCGATTTGACCCAGCAGCTCCAGCCGGCAGTGGTCAATATCGCAACACGTCAGCGGGTCGAGGTCAACAGCAACCCGTTTGCAGGCACACCCTTTGCCGATCTCTTCAACCGTCGAAGAGGACAGCCGCAGCAACCGCAAACGCGCGAAGCGCAATCGCTGGGTTCGGGTTTCATCATCTCTTCGGACGGTTTCGTCGTGACGAACAACCACGTTGTCGCTCCCAACAACCGCGCAACGCTGGAAGAGATCACCGTCACTATGCCAGACGGTCGGGAATATGAAGCGGAGCTGGTTGGAGCCGACGCTGCATCCGACCTCGCAGTGCTCAAGATCATGTCCGATGAAACCTTCCCGTTTGTGCGCTTCGGCGATTCGAGCGAAGCGCGCGTGGGCGAGTGGGTCGTCGCGATCGGCAACCCGTTCGGCCTTGGCGGCACGGTCACGTCGGGCATTATCTCGGCGGTGTACCGCAACACTGGCCAAGGCGGCGCATACGACCGCTACATTCAGACCGATGCCAGCATCAACCGCGGCAATTCCGGAGGCCCGCTGTTCGACATGCAGGGAAATGTGATCGGCATCAACAACGCGATCTTCTCGCCTTCGGGCGGCAGCGTGGGCATCGGTTTTGCGATCCCAGCCGAGATCGCCGCGCCGATTGTCGATCAGCTCAAGGACGGGCGCGAGATCGAGCGCGGTTTCCTCGGCGTAGGCCTCGAATCGATGAGCGACGATCTGGCGGACTCGCTCGGTCTGCCGCGCAACCGTGGCGAGATCATTCAGAACGTTCAGGATGACAGCGCAGCCGATTCCGCTGGCCTGCGCGCCGGCGATATCGTCACCAAGGTCAATGGCCAGGATGTTACTTCCGAGCAGACCGTGTCGTTCCTTGTCGCCAATCTCGAGCCGGGCGCTGTCGTGCCGATCGAGATTCTGCGTGACGGACAGCGCCGGACGCTGAACGCGACGCTCGGCAAGCGACCGAGCGAAGCCGAGTTGCGCGAGCAGGCTCAGGTGTTCGACCCCGAGTCCGATGAGCCGATGAACCCGGAAGATACCGACGATACGATCGCTGAGAAGCTCGGGTTGCAGGTGCTGGCCATGACGCCGCAGATTGCCCGTCAGCTCGGCGTCGGACAGGATACAACCGGCCTCGTGATCGGAGCCGTGGACCCGAACTCCGATGCCGGTCGCAAAGGCTTGCGCCGCGGAGACATCATTCTGTCGGCGAACTACCAGGACGTCGCATCGATCGAAGATCTGCGCGAGCAGGTCACTTCGGCGGAAGCCGAAGACCGCGACGCCGTCTTGCTGCGCGTGCAGCGCCGGACCCAGCCGCCGCGATTTGTGCCGGTGCGCCTGCGCTGACGCCAGCTTCGCATCAGAGCTGCCAAGAAAGAGGCGCCGGGCATTCGCTCCGGCGCCTCTTTGTTTTGGTCAGCTGATCATTTGGTTCAAGCCGACTTCCTGTGGCCGCAGCGGCGGCGGCACCTCAGGCAGCGGTGGATCGTCGGGTGGCTCAGGACCGCCTTCGCTCGGAAGCTCTCCGCCGGTTGCCTGTTCCAGAAAATCCTCGCTGACGGCCGGCGGCGGTTCGGGAGCGCCCTCACTCGGGTCGACAGGATTTTCGCCTTCGACGTCGAAAGGACTCTCGGACGGATCACGTCGACCCGGCTCGATCAGATTTCCGTTCTCGTCAATGAAGTAATAGTCGTCCGGATCGCCGAGCAAATACTCCTCGTCCGGTTCAAGCTGCCATTCGGGCAGATTCAGTTCGATATCGAACTTCTCGACCGGACGGTCCTTGACCGCATACCGCATATAAGCGGCAAACGCCTGTGCCGGGGCCCGACCACCCTGCAGGCCGCGGACCGGCTTGGCATCGTCGCGGCCCATCCAGACGCCGGTGGTGATGCCGCTGGAAAAGCCAACGAACCAGCCATCCTTGTTCGAACTGGTCGTGCCGGTCTTGCCCGCGACGGGTCGGCCGATCTGTGCGGCTCTGCCGGTTCCGGTCTGAACTGCCGCTTGCAGCAAGTCGGTTATGCCCGCTGCGACATAGTCCGGGACGAGCGCATTCTCGCGTGGCTTCTTGTGCTCGTAGAGCAGTTCGCCACTGGCGGTGGAGACACGCGTGATCCCATAGGGTTCGACCGCCATGCCCTTGGCCGACACCGCCGCGAACGCCCGGGTCATATCGATCAGGCGCACTTCGGAAGAACCCAGCACCATGGACGGAAAGGTCGATACCGGCGTGGTGATCCCGAACCGCCGCGCCATCGAAGCAACCGTGCCGAACCCGACCTCGTTGCCGAGTTGCGCAGCCACCGTATTGATCGAATAGGCAAACGAAGTGCGCAGGGTCGTGTCGCCGATATTCCGGCCACTCGAATTGCGCGGGCTCCAGCCATCGATTGTGACTGGCACGTCCTTCACATCGTCGCCGGGCGTATAGCCGGCCTCGAGCGCGGCAAGATACACGAACAGCTTCCATGAAGAGCCGGGCTGACGCATCGCGTTGGTCGCCCGGTTGAAATTGGTCTCGACATAATCGGTGCCTCCGACCATCGCCAGGATCGCTCCGTCGCGGTCGAGGCTCACCAGCGCCCCTTGCGAACCATCGGGAGTGTTCGATTCGATCGACGCGGTTGCCGCGCGCTGCATTCCCACGTCGAGCGTGGTCCAAACCTCGATCGGTGCGAAGGTTTCGGGCAGCAACAAATCAAGCTGCGGCAATGCCCAGTCGGTGAAGTAGCGCACCGAATTCTGCCCGGCCTGCTGCTTGAGCTCGACCGTGCTGACATCCACCGAAGCCTGGTCGGCAGTGATGTATCCCTGCTCGCGCATCAGTCTCAGAACCACCTTCGCGCGGTCCACCGCAGCCTGGACGTCGGCGGTCGGCGAATAGCGGCTCGGCGCCTTGACGAGGCCGGCAATGATCGAAGCTTCGGCCACGCTGAGCTCTCTTGCCGGATGGCTGAAGAACTTCCGACTGGCGCTGTCGATCCCGTAGGCGCCGCCGCCGAAATAGACCTTGTTGAGATACAGTTCGAGGATCTGTTCCTTCGAGAATTTCCATTCCAGCGCCATCGCCAGAATTGCCTCGCGCGCTTTGCGGTCGATCGTGCGATTGTTGTTGAGGAAGACGTTGCGCGCCAATTGCTGCGAAATGGTGGAGGTTCCGCCAAGCCGTGATCGGGTGCCGGTGATACCTTCGATCAACGCCCCGGTGAGGCGGATCGGATCGACGCCGAGATGCGAGTAGAAACGCTTGTCTTCGACCGCGATCATCGCGTTCTTCATGTTGTCGGGAATGTCGCCGTGGTCGATCCATTCTCCAAAGCTTGGCCCGAGCTCAACGATTTCGCGGCCGTCGCGAGCCCGCACCAGGATGGTCTGCGCGTTCTGGGTCGACTTGAGCTGATAGAAGCTGGGGATCGATCGCGCGGCGAAACCAACTGCAACGACCAAGAAAATACTGGCTAGGACCGCGCCCGCTGTGCCCCATATCGTCAGCCGCTTGGTCCACTTCCACAGCGGGGAACTCGGTTTCCCCCCACCGCCGCGCTTCACCTTGCTCTTCTTGCCGGAATTCGAAG
>CAZJZO010000052.1:0-12234 GCA_964550495.1 uncultured Porphyrobacter sp.
CGCGTTCCTGCTGTCTTCAGGCAAGAGCCGCATCAATCTGCGGGTCGTCGGCGCGGCCTTCGCATTACAGGCGGCAATGGCGTTGCTGGTGTTGCGAACCGATTTCGGCGTGGCGATCATCCAGGGCCTCTCGAACGGAGTCATCGCGCTGCTCGATTTCTCGGTGGTGGGGATCGAGGCGATCTTTGGCCCAATGGCTTCGAACCCATTCGCCAACACATTCGTGATCGCCGCCCTGCCGGTGATCGTCTTCTTCGCAGCGATCGTTTCGATCCTCTACCACCTCGGCATCATGCAGCGGCTTGTGCGCTGGGTCGGCGGTGCGATCGGCTGGATCACCGGAATCAGCAAGGTCGAAGCGCTCGGCAGTGCGGCAAATATCTTTGTCGGCCAGTCCGAAAGCCCACTGGTGGTTCGCCCCTATCTCGCCGCATTGCCACCGGCTCGGCTGTTCACTCTGATGAGCGTCGGTATGGCGGGTGTCGCCGGCACGATCCTGGCGGCTTACGCCAGCTTCATCGGTGCCGAAGCGGTTCCCTTCCTGTTGGCGGCCGCATTCATGTCGGCACCGGGCGGGATCCTGATGGCCAAGATCATCATGCCCGACGAGCGCGAAGAGGTTTCCGAAGCGCCGAGCGTCGCCGCGATGGCAGGCGCGCGGGCCAAGCGAAACGCCAATGTCCCGGCGGAGCAGGCGCGGGTCACCATGGTCGGCACCAATGGTGAGGAAGTCGAACTGCCACAGTCGCGCATCAGCGCGGGTGGCCCGGCTGCTATCGTCGAGGGCGGGAAGCCCGACGAAGTCGAAATGGCGGAGACTTTTGAAGAAGGTCAAAAACCCGCCAACATCATCGAAGCGGCGGCTCAGGGCACGCAGACGGGGGTCAAGCTGGCGGTCGCGGTCGGGGCGATGGTGATGGTGTTCGTAGCGCTTGTGGCGCTTGCCAACGGAATGCTGGGCGGTGTCGGATCCGGGATCGTCGCGCTGGCGGAGGGTGTAGGCACACCGTTCTCTCCCGAAGTCGCGACCTGGCTCAGCACAATCAGCTTCCAGAAGCTGCTCGGCTATGTCTTCGCACCGGTGATGTTCCTGATCGGCATTTCGGACTGGGAGCAGGCACAGATCGCAGGCGGCCTGTTCGGCACCAAGATCGTGCTCAACGAATTCGTCGCTTTCATCGATCTCGGCGCGATGACCGCCGGCGAGCTGACCGAGCGCAGCCGCGCGATCGTTACTTTCGCGTTGTGCGGTTTTGCCAATTTCTCGTCGATCGCGATCCAGATGGCGGTGACGGGCGGGCTCGCCCCGAATCAACGGCCCGTGATCGCGCGGTTGGGGCTGAAGGCGCTCGCCGCAGGAAGCCTCGCCAACCTGATGAGCGCAGCGCTGGCCAGTCTGTTTTTGCCGGTTTGAATATTGTCGCTGGCGGGTCGGACGCCTAATACAGCGGCATGACTGAGACCAAAGCCAAGATCGCCAGCGTATCGCTGAACCAGCCGCTCGAAGAAATCGCCGACGAACTCGGCCGCAGCTTTGCCGAATATGGCTTTGCCGTGGTCCGCGACCACGGGATTCCGCAGCAGTTGATAGAGCGCGCCGAAGCCAAGTCGAAGGACTTCTTCGCCCTGCCCGACGCGGTGAAACAGGGATACAAGATCGAAGGCGGCGGCGGCGCCCGCGGATACACGCCGTTCGGCACCGAAAAGGCGAAGGATGCAAGCGTCTTCGACCTCAAGGAATTCTGGCATGTCGGGCGCTCGCTCGCGGCCGACCATCCGCTCGCCCAATTCATGGCGCCCAATGTCTGGCCCGACGAAGTCGACGGCTTTCGCGAGACCTTCAGCGAGCTGTTTGCCGCATTCGAAACCGCCGGGCTGCGTGTGCTCGAAGCGATCGCTCTCCACCTCGAACTGGAGCGCAAGTTCTTCGCGCCGACGGTCGAGGACGGCAATTCGGTCATGCGGCTGCTGCATTACCCTCCGCTCGGCCCCGACGCTCCCGAAGGTGCAATCCGGGCTGCGGCCCATGGCGACATCAACACGATCACCCTGTTGCTCGGAGCGGAAGAGGCCGGGCTCGAACTGCTGACCAAATCGGGCGAATGGCAGGCGGTTGACGTTCCCGAAGGCGCGTTGGTGATCAATGTCGGAGACATGCTGGAACGGCTAACCAATGGCCGTTTGCGCTCGACAACCCACCGGGTGGTCAATCCGCGCGGACCTGCGGCCCTCCGGTCGCGCTATTCGATGCCGTTCTTCCTGCACTTCCGGCCCGACTATCTGATCGAACCGCTCGAAAGCTGCGCGTCGGAGGGCGACTCGGGGGTCGTCACCGAAGCCATCACGGCGCATGAATTCCTCCAACAGCGCTTGCGCGAAATCAATCTCGCCTGAGCGACTCGGAGTCTCGGCTTGCCGGCGCTCCCGCTGCTGAATTGTTCAGCGGAATCGAAAATCTGACTCCTCGTTGCGTCAGTGCAACACATTCTCCTGCAATCGGCGGGAATCCCGTGGTTGGGCCTGTGGAAAAATCGGGGGCTGAGCGCATTGTTTTGGCGTTCGGCATCAGTTTCATCGTTTTGTCACAAAACAGTCGCTTTTGTGCAGTGCAACGCACCTAGGGGAGGCGCGTTCAAGCGATTCCTTTGTGATCAGGGGCCTATCAATGAAAATCAAATATCTCTTGGCAGCGAGTGTCGTCAGCCTCTCTGCCGCAGCTACCATCGCAACTCCAGCCGCCGCGCAGCAGATTACCTCAGGTGTCGAAGGTCAGGTGACCGACGCCGACGGCAACGCACTTGCCGGCGCGACGGTTACGGTTACCGATACTCGTACGGGCTCGACCCGTACTTCAACCACGGGTTCGAACGGCGACTTCCGCATTCAGTCGCTGCAGCCTGGCGGCCCCTACACTGTCACGGTTACGGCCAGCGGCTTTGAAGGTCAGACGGTCGAAGACGTCTTCACCAACATTTCGGGCAACACCAGCTTCACCTTTGCGCTGACCGCAGGAGCATCGGAGAACACGATCATCGTCACCGGCGCGCGCGCCCGCGTGACGCAGGTTGCGGTCGGCCCAGGCACCGCGTTTGGCACCGAAACGCTGGAAGCGTTCCCGTCGATCACCCGCGACGTCCGCGACATCATCCGGATCGACCCGCGTGTCAGCCTCGAGCAGAACAACGACGTCGATCGTATCTCCTGCCTTGGCGGTAACGACCGTACCAACACTTTCACGGTTGACGGTATCGTCCAGTCGGACGTGTTCGGCCTGAACGGCACGCCGTTTGCCGCGCGAAACTCGCTTCCGCTGCCGTTCGACGTGATCGAGCAGATCTCGGTCGAATTCGCTCCCTACGACGTCGAGTATTCGGAATTCACCGGCTGTCTCGTCAACACCGTCACCAAGGCCGGCACCAACGAATTCCATGGCTCGGCCTTCATCACCTACTTCGATGACGGTCTGTTCGCCAACTCGATCGACGGGCGCCCGCTCAACGCCAGCGAAGAAAAGCGTTGGGGCGTCACGCTGAACGGTCCGATCATCCCTGATCGCCTGTTCTTCTCGTTCGGTTACGAAGAAGCTGATCTTGGCCAGGGTAACAATTTCGGCCCCGCCGGCGGCGGCTTCACCAACGAAGCCGACTTTGTCAGCCAGGCGCAGTTCGATCGCTTCGCGCAGATCGCCAGCAGCGTCTACGGTCAGGACATCGGTGGTTACCCGACCACTCTGGCAGAGGGCAACGTCCGCTACTTCGGTCGTCTCGACGCCGTCATCAACGAAGATCACCGTCTCGAAGCCACCTATCAACGGCTTGAAGAAACCAACATCGAAAGCGATTTCGGTGGCCAGAATATCACAGGCTTCAACTCGTTCGAAGACGAAGGCACGATTTCCGACTATTACTCGGTCCGTCTCTACTCCGAATGGAGTGACTCGATCTCCACCGAACTGCGCGTTAGCCGCGCAGAAGTGGGCGACGTGCAGGGTCCGGTCGGGTTCGGCGAAGCGCAGTCGGCCAACCCGACCCCGCGCCTCGTGGTTGGCGTTACGCCCGATGGCACACCTGTCTCGGGCGGTGGCGTAACCGACCAGAACGGTATCCTCTCGACCGGCCCGGGCATCTTCCGCTCGGCCAACCAGCTCGATACTAGGATCGACCAGGCCCGCTTCCAGCTCAACTATGATGCCGGGGACGGTCACTTCCTGAAGTTCGGCGCTGAGATCAACGATCTCGAAGTGTTCAACCTGTTCGCCATCAACGCGACCGGTTCGCTTTACTTCCAGAACTTCGACGATTTCGAACAGGGCTTGCTGTCGCCGGGGACCGAGCTGTTCCCGAACGCAGACGAGATTGCTACCGGCCTCGCGCTGGGAGGCGACATCAATGCAGGGATCGACGGCGACATCAACAACGCCGCTGCCCGCTTTAGCCGCCGGATTTACTCGATCTACGCGCAGGACGAATGGCAGGCGACCGATCAGCTGTCGGTCAATGCCGGTATCCGCGTCCAGCTGTATGACGGCGATGCGCCGATGGCGAACCCGAACTTCCTCGAACGCTACGGCTTTACCAATGCCAACTCGTTCGGTCGTCTCGACACGGTCCTGCTGCCGCGTATTTCGGCAACCTACGAGTTCGACAATGCCGGGTTCTTCTCGGACAGCCGCCTGACCGGTGGTGTCGGTATCTTCTCGGGCGGTGATCCGGTTGTGTACTACTCGAATGCGTTCTCGAACAACGGCTTCTCGAGCGCGCTCGGGACCACCCGCTTCGATTGCGGTGCGGGTGATATTGCGATCGATCCGGGCACGGGCCAGTTCGACGTCGTGACAGGCGGTCAGTTCACTGGCTTCCCGCAATGCGCAATCGACGGCGGTGCAGCTGATGCAGCAGCCGGTAACGCAGACGTTCAGTCGACCGATCCCGACTTCGACGTCCCGACCGTGACCCGTGCGAGCCTTGCGTTCCAGACGACGTTCGGTGCGGAAACCGGGTTCTTCAGCAACTGGCAGTTGCAGCTCGACTACATCTACTCGCGCTTCAACGACACGCTGAACTTCGTCGATCTGTCGCAGGCTCCGGACATCCGCACCAATGGCGGTTTCACCGTCGATGGACGTCCGATCTATCAGGCAGTCGACGCAACCGCCGCTGGTTGTAACGCGGTCCTTGAGGGCAATGGCGGCACGCCGCCGGTCTACACCGGTCTGACCGCCGAGTGCTTCAACACTCGCCGCGACGACAACATCCAGCTGACCAATGGTCGCAGCTCGGATTCGCATTCGGCGTCGATCATTCTCAGCAAGCAGTTCGAGAGCGGTATCTTCACCGAAGGCGGCTCGACCCGGGTTCAGTTCGGTTACGCCTTCACCGATTCGAACAACGCGCGTAACAACCAGTCTTCGACGGCAACGTCGTCGTTCGACGTTACCGCAGCGTTCGATCGTCAGGATCCGGCCGTTTCGACCGCGACCACGGAAACCCGCCACAACTTCACTGCGGCGATCAACTTCCGTGAGCAGTTCATCGATGGTTACGACACCAGCTGGGGCTTCTTCTTCCGCGCTCGCGAAGGCCGTCCGTACAGCCTGACCTTCGACGGTGGCGGTGTGTTCGCTGACTCGTCCTCGGGCACCGACAACGCGCTGCTTTACGTCCCGTCGGGCGTGAGCGATCCGAACGTGTCGCCGCTGTCCGACCCGACCGCGGTGCAGAATGTGATCGATTACGTGAACACTTCGGGCTGCGGCTTCACGCCGGGCGCGACGATCCTTCGCAACACCTGCCGCAACGACTGGCATGTCGATCTCGACCTGCGCTTCAGTCAGGAACTGCCGTTCCTCGGTAGCCTGACCGGCATTGCCGATGACCGGATCGAGCTGTTTGCCGACTTCGCCAACTTCCTCAACCTCATCGATAGCGGCGCGAACATCCTGCGTTCGCGCGGCGGCTTCAACGGCCTCGTCGATGTGGCTGATGGCGGTGTCGACGATCAGGGTCGCTACATCATCACCGGCTTCAACCCGGACGATGACAACAATATCGCGATCGGCCCGTCGGCATGGCGGATCCAGATCGGTGCGCGCTACGAATTCTAATTCGCACCAACCGATCTATCTAAACACGAGCGGCGGGGCCTTCGGGCTCCGCCGTTTGCGTTTTGGGGTTGCTAGCAGCCGCTGCTGCCCCGCAGCGCTCTAGCGGTCACCACCGCTGACCTGCTCGGGCTGCTCCTCGGCCTGATCGGCAAGATCGAGCAGCTGTTTCGCGAGCGCCTGCTGCGCTTCGCTGCTATAGGCGCGCCTCAGCGCGTGTTCGAGCGTCGCGGCCTGGTCGCCAAGTTCGGCTTCGTCGAACATCGCGGCAGTCCCGGCGATCTTGTGCAGCATCTGCGCCAGCTCCTCGCGCTCGGCGGTATGCTCCGCCGGCTCGGCCAACAATCCGCCTTCGACGGCATTGCGCACGGCTTCCACAGTCTCGCGGCGGCGCTCGTTCCAACGTCTGGCCAGTGACGGCGATTTGGCGAATTGGCGGGGTTGTTCCGGTGAAGACTGAGGCTCGTCGCACGCGTCATCGTCATCGCTATCGGTGGGGTTGTCGCGCTTGCGACTGCTGTCGGCGGACCTGGCTCCGCTCTCGTCCATCACGATCCGCGTCGGCAACCAACGCTGCAAGGTCCGCGCGAGCGCAGCGAAATCGAGCGGTTTGGCAAGGTGCGCCTGCATGCCCGCCTCGCGCGCGGCGGCGATATCCTCGGGAAAGGCGTTGGCGGTCAGCGCTATGATCGGCAGGGTGTTGGCGCGAATCCCTTCGGCGCGGATCGCGCGCGTCGCGGCGTACCCGTCACATCCCGGCATCTGGATATCCATCAGCACCAGATCGTATGGCTTGTCGCGCACGAACCCGTCGATGACGAGCGAAATGGCTTCGTTGCCATCGCCGGCTATTTCCACGCTCTGACCGCACCGCTCGAGCATTTCCACCACCAGCTCGCGGTTCACGTCATTGTCTTCCGCCAACAGGATCTTGGCCGATTGCGGGAACGCGCCGGGATCGATCGGCAAGTCGGTTGGCTCGCGATCGTGGTCCGGCTCGCCGCCCGGCAATGCCCGGGTTGCAGGCAGCGTGAGGCTGAAACAGGATCCGACTCCCGGTTCGCTGTCGACCGTGATGTAGCCGCCCAGCAGTTCGGCCAATTGCCGACTGATCGAGAGGCCCAGCCCGGTTCCGCCGAACCGCCGCGCCGTGTCGTTCTCGCCCTGCATGAACGGCTTGAAGATCAGGTCGAGACGGGACCGACTGATGCCGATACCGGTGTCGGCAACACGGATGCAGAACCGATCCTCTTCGACCTGATAGCTCACATGGATGTGGCCGTTTTCCGTGAACTTGACCGCATTGCCGACCAGATTGAGCAGGATCTGGCGCAAGCGCAGGCCGTCGGTGGTCACCCATGGCGTCGCCTCGCCGCGTTCGCCCTCGTCTGCAAAGGCGCGTTCGACATGCAGCTCCAGACCCTTCTTCTCGGCCGATGGGCGGTGGAGCGCCGCGCATTCGCGAATTGTCGCATCGAGGTCCACGGCAGCGTGATCGATGGCAATCTGTCCGGCTTCGATCTTGGACAGGTCGAGAATGTCGTTGAGCAGCAGCATCATCGATCGACCGGATTCGACAATCATCGATGCGTGCCGTTGCTGTTCTTCATCGAGCTCGCCGCGCAGCATCAGCTCGGCAAAGCCCAGCACGCCGTTCATGGGCGTGCGGATTTCGTGGCTCATATTGGCGAGGAATTCGGACTTGGCCCGCGCCGCGTTCTCGGCATGACGGCGAGCCCGCGTGAGCAGCAATTCGAGTTCGACCCGCTCGGTCACATCGCGAGCCGAAACGACAATGCCTTCGCGCTCACCAGTCTCGCGATTGTATGCCACCGCACATTCCGCTTCGAGGAAGACCGGCGTTCCCTCGGGGCTGTCGTGATACCTGCGATAGGTGAAGCGTTCCTGGTCGGATTCGCCCGAGGTCAGCCGGTTCTGTGCCAGCACGATCCTTTCGCTGGCGTCTTCATGCATCCGGTCCGATGGACGCTTGCCGATAAATGTCTCGGTCGGTTCGGCCAGGACTTTCGCCACCGATGGTGAGGCATAGGTGCACACTCCGTCGAGATCGAAGCACATCAGCGCGTCGGTGGTGTTCTCCGCCAGCAACGCAAGTTCGCGCCTGCGCGCGTCGAGCTCTTCCATGATCCGGTCGCGCCCGGTCAGAATGGCTGCGACCGGCAGGCCGGTGAGGAAGTTGGCAGCGATAAAGGCCTGGATCAGGTGCAACCGGTTGACTTCGGATTCGCTTGCGGCAGCGATCGGTCCAAGCCCCATCCACGACATTCCCGAAACGACGATCGCCACAAGGCCCACAAACAAGGCCGTTCCCAGGCTACCGGAGCGAAAGGCGTGGAGCAGCGTAATCGGCGGGATCAGGAAGAGCAGCGGGTAATCGGCCTGGCGAAAGACCAGGAATGCGCAGGCCAGACCGAACAGCAAGAGCGCGGTTCTCTCGAGCAGCGCGCTGCGGTCGATCGGCCCGCGCTGCCGAATGGCGTCGAGCACCAACAGCACTGTCGGGACGATCAGAACCATTCCCATGCTGTCGGTCAGGAACCACGCGATTGCACCCGACCAGATACCGGCATCGTCCGGACCCATCGCGATCGCGGCGAGTGACGCCGACAGGATCGGTCCGACAAGGCCTCCTGCCCAGACGAAGCGAGCCAGATGATCCAGTTTGGACATATCCGGGCTTGGTCCGCAGAACCGTCTCGTGAGCGACGTGACGACCAGGATATCAAGCAGATTCGCAACCGAGAAAAGCGACGACACTTGTAGCGGAGTGCCCGACATCGTGTTGCTTATGACACTCGCAACCAGGATGGCGGCGTAGAACGGCAGCTCATTGCCAATTCGTGCGCGTAACAGAAATGCCACCGCGCAGGCGTTGGGCAGCCAGATGCTGGCCAGCGTCGAATCGAACCGCGAGAGCGACAGGCTTACGACGGCAAGCAGCCAGAAGCCGATCGCCCCCAGCGCCGCGGCCAACAGACTGCGCGCGTCCAATCGCCCTCTGGCGACGAGATCGGCCTTGTCGATCCTGCTCTTGATTGCCGCGCGCTCGATTGTGCGCTCCATCGAAAAGTGCTCCAATCGAGGGTATAGAGATTTCCCGCATCATTCGGACGGAACTGCGACCAAAATGGTCCGAATCCGATCAGATGGAGAGAGAACCCAAAGCGATGGCGCAGCGCTATTCCAGATTGAAGAAGCGACCGAGCTGGCCGCTGCTGATCGGGATCGTCCTGCTTCATATTGCGCTCTTCTATGGCCTTGCGAGAGCACTCGCTCCTGACTTCACCGCCTCGGTGGAGCGCCAGGTGGTCGAAGGCTTTACCGTCACGGTTACGACCCCTCCCGAGCCTCCCCCGCCCGAGAACCGGGCCGAACCCGATGAGGGCGCACAAGGAGCGCCGGGAGAGAACGCCGTTCCGAGGCCGGTGACGGCTCCGACACCCAGGATCAAGCCTCCGGATCCCACTCCGCGCCCGCGCGCATCCTCGACCGGGACCGAGAATCGCTCGGGCGCTCGCGAGACGGGCGCTGGAACAGGCGCTGCGGGGTCCGGCGACGGCACCGGCAGTGGCAATCGCGGCGGCGGACAGGGCGGGATCGCGGTGACCAAGCCGGTGCATATTTCCGGCCAGATCAACAATGCGCGCGATTACCCGATCCCCGAGGGCGGGCGATCGGCCCGGCGCGGAACAGAGGTGATCGTGCGGGTTGTTGTCGGGGTCGATGGCAGGGCGCGAAACTGTTCGATTTACCGTCCCAGCCCCGATGCCGAAGCCGACCGGATCACCTGCCGGCTGGTGGAGCAGCGGCTCGGATTTCGTCCGGCCCAAGACGCCAACGGCAACCCCGTCGCGGCCCCGTTCTACTGGCGGCAAAGGTGGTTTTGAGCGGACGTAATGCGGCTGTGAATTGCGGTCCACAAACGCTCTGGCTTCAAAGGCGTCGGCTGGTATAGCCCCGCCCATGGATCACTCTCCCCCCATCCATCCGGTCATTCTGTGCGGTGGCAGCGGAACGCGCCTGTGGCCGGTCAGCCGCACCGCCAAACCGAAACCCTTCCTGCCTCTCGTGGGCGAAGTCACCTTGTTCGAAGAGGCGATCATTCGCGTTGCCGATGACGAGCGCTTTGCCGCTCCGACAATCGTCGCCGGGGCGAAGCATACCGATCTGATCGAGGCGCAGCTGGGGACGGCCCGCGAGCATCTTCTGGTGGTCGAGCCGATGGGACGAAACACCGCGCCTGCAATTGCCCTGGCGGCGACGCTGCTGCCTGAAGACGCGATCATGCTGGTTTGTCCGAGCGATCATCATATCGCCGATGAAGTGGCCTTTCGCGAGGCCGCTGTCGCGGCAGCGACGCTGGCGCGGGAAGACTGGATGGTCTCGTTCGGAATTGCTCCCGATCATCCGGAAACCGGCTATGGCTATCTCCACCGGGGTGAAGCAATGCCGGGAGGGTTCAGGATCGCGCGCTTTGTCGAAAAGCCCGATCTGGAGCGCGCGAAAGCCTATCTCGCCAGCGGCGAATACAGCTGGAATGGCGGCATCTTCGCTTTTCGGGCCGGAGCCTTGCTGGCAGAACTGAAAGCGCACCGACCGGAAATGTCCGCCTTGGTCGCGCAGTCGGCTGCACAAGGACGTCACGACGGGTCGCGGTTCCATCCTGACGAACAGGCCTTTGCCGGTATCGAAGGCGATTCCATCGACTACGCGGTGATGGAAAACACCAACCGTGCAGCTATGGTCCCGGCCGACATGGGATGGTCCGATATCGGCAACTGGGCTGCGCTGCAGGACACGCTGCCGCAGGATCAAGACGGCAATTCGGTGCGCGGGCAGGCCGACCTGGTCGATTGTCGCGATGTGATGGCCATCAGCGATGGCCCGCGCGTCTCGGCCATCGGCCTCGAGGATGTGTGCATTGTCGTCGCCGATGGTGAGGTGCTGGTCACCACCCGCGACGGTTCGCAAAAGGTCGGCAAGCTCCCCGGAGCCATCAACCAGTGAGCGCAGTTCGCCAGCTTCCGACCCGGCTGGTCGAGAAGGTCTGGGGCCGGGACACGTTGCCCGCTCCCTTTGCTGCGCCCGAAGGTAAACGGATCGGCGAAATCTGGTTCGAACCACCGCCCGAATGCCCGGACATTCTGGTCAAATACCTGTTCACCAGCGAGAAGCTCTCGGTTCAGGTGCATCCTTCGACAGCCAATGCCCAATCGGGCGAAGACGGGAAGGAAGAGTGCTGGCTGGTGCTTGATGCCGAGCCTGGTGCGCAATTGGCGATCGGTTTCGATCAGCCGATTGGCGCCGATGCGATCGAAACAGCGGCGCGCGACGGGTCGATCGAGCAATTGCTGACCTGGCACGATGTGGCGCCGGGCGATATCTATTATCTGCCGGCCGGAACGGTCCACGCAATCGGCCCCGGGCTGTCGCTGGTCGAAGTGCAGCAGAACAGCGACACGACCTTCCGACTGTATGATTATGGCCGTCCCAGAGAACTGCATCTGGAGCGCGCGATCGCCGTAGCCAATGGCGAGCCTTATCCGGCAGAGCATCGCGCCAACGTATCGGAGCGCGGCCAGACACTGGTCGATGGAGACTATTTCCGGCTCGATCGTGTTGTCGGCAGCCCGGATGATATTATCCGCTCCGCCTATCCCGGCGCGTTGCTGGCCTTGCCGCTCGAAGGTGAAGTGCGGTGTGCTGGTGGATCGGCCGCCGCGGCAGCAGGCGAGTGCCTCTACGCCCCGTCGCTGGATGCGCTCGACTTCGATTATGCCGGTATCACGCTGCTGACGCGCGCTTGCGGGGCGGTTAGTTCATAGAGCTGCGCTGGCGCAGCAATTCCTCGATCTCGCTGCGGCCGTAGGGTTTGCGCAGCAGGCTCTGGGCCCCGAGTTCAACCAGCTGATCGCCAAGCTCGGCATAGCCCGTCGCCAGCACGAACGGGACACCGCGCTCGCGCAGCCTTGTTGCAACGGGTTCGCTGGATTCATCGCCGAGATTGTAATCGACGATGGCAAATTCCGGCGCGTTCTGGTCGATCGCGTCCAGCGCTGATCCGACATTGCCTGACACGGCGACCGATGCCACGCCCAACCGCTTGAGATTCT
>CAZJZO010000052.1:12334-22148 GCA_964550495.1 uncultured Porphyrobacter sp.
GATCCGACATTGCCTGACACGGCGACCGATGCCACGCCCAACCGCTTGAGATTCTCTTCGGTGTCGAGCGCGATGATCATGCTGTCTTCGACGACCAGGACGCTCTTTGGCAGATTGGCAATCGCTTCGCCTGCGGCCGCTTCTGTTGCGGCGGGACGCGGTGCTGACGATGGTTCGAGCCCTGCCTGAACCACAAACCGGTTGGGGATGACAAAGTCCGCCTCCAACCCGGTCAGTTTGAAGCGGATTTCGGCTTCGCCCTTCAATTCATAGGGGATCGAACGCTCGATGATCGTCGACCCGAAGCCGCGCCGCTTGGGCGGTTTGACCGGTGGCCCGCCGCGTTCGCGCCAGCGGATCAAGGTATCTCCGCTGCGGTCCCTTTCCACCGCAACCGCCAGCGATCCGTGCCGGTCGCACAGGCTGCCATATTTTGCGGAATTGGTGACCAGTTCGTGCACCACCAGGGCCAGCACGGTGTAGGCTTCGGGCCGAACCAGTATGTCATCGCCTTCGAGCGTGAAACGGTCCTGCTTCTCGTTGATATAGGCCGCCAATTCGGTCTTGAACAACGACGAGAGGGGCGCGGGAGCCCAGTTCTCGCGGGTAATGTTGTCGTGCGCCGAAGCGAGCGCTGCGATCCGCCCGCCGATGATCGATGCAAATCCTTCGACATTGATCGCGCCATGCTGCGACTGGGTGACGAGACTGCGGATCAGGTTGAGGATGTTTCGCACGCGGTGATTGAGTTCGGCAATCAGCAATTCCTGCTGCTCGCGCGCCCGTTTGCGCTCGCGAGAGACTTCGTCGCTCATCCGCAGGACCACTTCCAGCAAAGTCACCCGCAGCCCTTCGGCTATCTGCAATTCGTCTTCGGTCCAGTCCTCGCTGCGATCGGTTACCGTTTCCTGCCAGGCGGCGAAACTCTCGCGCGGTTGGAGCCTGTCGCCGGGCGTGGCGACTGCCTTGTTCGGATCGCCGGCCCAGGTCACCGTCTGACTGAGCGGACGCCGCCACAAGGCCAGATAGTCGCGCGGCGAGCGCGACAGCGGGATGATTATGGCGCCTGCAATCGTGTCCGCGAAGGCAAGGGCAGCGGGGACGTCGTTCTTGATCGATGAACTCGCCAATATGGTGCTGTTCGGCGCGGCGCCCAGCAGTGGAAGCAGGCTGGCGAACTGCTCTTCCGAGGGGGCGAGTCCGCTCGACTTGTATTCGCCTTCGATCATGGCCGATGCGCCATCATGCGGGATCAGGTTCAGCAACAGATCGTCGATCAATGGCAGGCTTTTGGTCAGGGACGTTCCACCGGCGAGCCGCTGCATCAACTGATCGTGCAGGCCGCGGCCCTTGCTCCGCAAATGTTCAGACCGGTCGATCAGCAGCCGGTCGAGCATCATCGAGAACATCTGGCTGAACATTTCCGCCACTGTCCGGAGCGAATAGGGCGGCACTTTGGGCGCGTGGTGATGACACGATATCATGCCCCACAACCGGTCTTGGCGGACGATCGCAATCGTCAGCGAGGCCTGCACGCCCATGTTCCGCATGTATTTGACGTGCATTTCCGAATGCGCACGCAGAACGCTCATCGAGAGATCTAGCGGTTCGCCGTCGAGAGAGGTGGTGGGAGTGACCGGAGCGGGTTCCGCCGCCATGTCCGCAATCATCCGCACCTTGTTGCGGCGGAACAGGTCGCGCGCCTGCTGCGGGATATCCGCGCGCGGATAGCGCAGGCCGAGATAGGGTTCGAGATCTTCGCGGCGGTCCTCTGCCACCACTTCCCCGCTTTCATCCGGGTGGAAGCGGTAGATCATGACCCGATCATAGCCCAGCATCGCGCGCACGAGATGCGCCGCCTTGTCGCATAGAGGCTGAAGTTCGCGGATCGGTTCGAGTTGCGACAGGATAGGGCCAATCAAGCTCAGGTGATCGGAATAGTCGCTTTGGGAATGCGGCTCGAATTCGATGACTATCTTGTCCCGAGAAGTGTGGATCGCGCAATCCAGCAACGCTCCTGCGTGGACAAGCCTGAGCCCGAAAATGCGCTCCACCCCGTCTTGGTGATCGATCTTTGCCAAAGCTTCGCGCAGCGTCTCGATTGCACGTGGCTGGAACAAATCGGACAAGGACGAGCCGGGTTCCGGATTGCTCTCGATCCCGAGGATCTCCGCCACATTCTCAGAGCGGTGCGCGACCAGCCAATCGCCATTGACTGCGATCAGTCCACCGACGGGCTGGATAGCGGAGATCAGATGGATCGCCTCGCGGTCGCATTCGGTCGGTGCGGGCTTGCCGGTTTGGAAGTTCATTGCACCGTCTCAGTCACTGACGGACCGGCGGCGGTCTGGGCGACGCGCACAAAATGATCGAACACCGCTGCGGCGGCTGCGCTGGCGGCTCCGGCCTCTTCCGCTTCGGCTGGCCGCTCGATCCGGCGGCGCAGCGTTTGCCAGTAGGTCAGCATCGAACCATCGCCGAGAAACGCGATCGGCCACTTGCCATGACCCGTGCGAACAACCTCCTTGAGGATCGAGCGGTTGCCGAGCGACGAGCCGGCCAGCACCCAGGCCACTCCAAGCACCTGGCCTTCCGTGCCCGAGACGCCAATCGGCGAGAAGGCGCTGGTGTGGAGCGGAGGCAAACGCGAAAGCGCCGCGAGATCGCGCTCGATTGCAGGGCATTGTGCGGGCGGCAGCAGGTCTTGCGAGGCGTGATGGACCAACCATTCCTCGACCGGCGCGCGCGCGGCGTGCTGAAGTGTCAGGAATTGTGCGTAGTCTTCGAGCGAGTCCCAACCGCTGGCAGTGCGCATCGATTGGTCGAGCAGATCGTGCGCATGAGCCGTAGCCCCGCGTAAGCTGGCGCGCAGATTCTCTGTGGTGCCCACTAACCCGATGGCTTCCACTCCTCGCTAAGTGTAAGCCGCATGTTACAACACGACTGTCCAGACAAGATGACAGATTGCATCGAAAAATGCAATCTGAGCACTGGCCGTGCAAGTCGGTAGGATCGCCTATCTTTGCTCCCGGCCCGAATGTTCGGGTAGTCAGGTACGGCGATTGGGAGTGGATCGTGGTCTAGCTCTTTTCGAGCAGCTTTCCGCCATGGCGCCGGACCGCACGCTCCAGCGTGCCGCGCAGAAAGCCGAGGATCGCAGGCAGATCCATATCGATGACGACCTGTTCTTCGTGAACCTCGATCCGGCCGTGAATCTCCTGCCCGGCTGCAGTGATCAGCAGGTCCATATTGTCTTCATCGGGCCAGCTGGTCTCGACCGTCGCCATGCCAGGTGGAAAGTAACTGCCGATTTCGTGGCCATGCGCATGCATGCGGCGGCGCACTTCCTCGCGGCCAAGCTTGTGGGGCAGAGTTACGCGCATCGGCTGGCGACCTATTCGCTCTTGCCCGAAGAGCCTTGAAAGTCCTCGAGCAGTTCGTCGCCGCCATAGCGATATTCGAGATAGCGATCCTTGATCGCCAGATCGTCCAGCGCGCCTTCGGCGAGGCGGCGGGTCACACGGTCGATCTCGCCCGAGAGCTTTCCGAGGCTGTCGGTCAGTCGCTCATCGGCGTTCTTGCCGGCATGATCTTCCTTGCGCAGGTGCTCGGGAATCTTGCGGTAATTGTCGATCGTCTCGGGGATGTACTCGCCCACCAGTTCGCGCACTTCGTTCATCGCCGGATGTGCCGCGTCGATCGTTTCAAGCTGCATTCCGAGCGAATCGAGCTGGACGCCGAGATCCTCGACGATCTTGGCCGCCGGCGGTGGAAGTGCGGGACGCTGCGCTTCGAGCCACAGCTCGGTGCGGGCGACCATCTGCTTGGGATTGCCTTGCTTCAATTCGGAACGTTTGGGCGGCTTGGGCTTGGGCGCAAGAAAGAATATTGCGATTGCGGCCATCACCACCAGACCCAAAGCCATCAGACCCATCTGACCGATTCCGCCGATGATGCTCCCGATGATCCCGGTCGCCACGAAGATCGCTAGGATCGCTGCCGCCAGATACGCACCACGCTTGATCAGGTGCCGCATCTTGGCCTGTGCGGAACCCCTGCCGATGCTCTTGGCCGGGCGATGCGTCCCGCCCGAGCGCTGCACCGCAAGCGATTGACCTGCGGCGCTGAGGATCTGGTCGGATTGTTTGGTGCTGTCAGTCACTGAGTGTCCCGTTAGCTATCCAGCGCCAGCAGCGACGGTTCGGATGCGACCTTGGCCTGAGCTTGGGCCTGGCCTTCGGCGCGGGCGATATAGCCCTTCGACTTCTCGACCTCGTCGCTGAGAACGGTCACCGTCTGCTTCATGCTGTCGAGTGCGCGGACCTTGAACTGATCGACTTCGTCCATCGTGTCGTAGATGTTCTGGAACGCGCGCTGCAGCGTTTCGAGCGGGATCGTGCTCGATGCCGCCTGTTCGTGAATCTGGCCGGTCTGTTCGCGCAGCAAAGTGCTGGTGGAATCGATGATGTCGCTGGTGGTCTGGTTGAGCGAGGTGATCTGCTGCAGCACCAGCTTCTGATTGGTCATTGCCTGCGCCACCGTCACCGCCGTGCGCAGCGCGCCGACAGTGGTGGTGCTGGCGCGATCGACGCCCTTGACCAGCTCGACATTGTTCTTCTTCACAAGATCGAGCGCGAGATAACCCTGCACGCTGACCGCCATCTGGGTCAGCAGGTCTTGCGTGCGCTGGCGGACGTAGAACAGCGCGCTTTCGCGCAGCGCCTTGGCCTTCTCGGGGTCGGACGCGTCGAGTTCGAGCGCCTTGGCCTCGAGCCGTTCGTCGAGCGTCTTGGCGATATGGATCATCTGTTCCAGCTCGCCCATCGCCTCCCACAGCTTCTGCCGCTCGGTATCGATCGCGGCGTTATCGAGATGCAGCTCTTTCTTGCCGCTTTCGAGCCGTTCGAGGATCGCCTGGATGTGGCCCTGCGAAGAGGTGTAGCTATCGAAGTAGTTCTTCAGCTTGTTGCCGAACGGAATGATGCCGAACAGCTTGCGCGGAGCGAGCAGCTTGTTCTTGCGGCCCGGATCGAGGTCTTCGACCGTGCGGCGCAATTCGGCGAGATCGGTGCCAACGCTGCTGTCGGCATCCATCGCGCGTACCGGTCGATCGAGGAAGCGGTTCGACATCGCCGCTGCGGCGCGGATCTGTTCCTGACCCATGCGAGTGATCTGGTCGACCTTCTCGCCAAAGGCAGGAGAATTGGCGTCTTCGGCGACGAGTTCGGCGACAAAGCTGTCGACCTTGTTGTCGAGCTTCGACTTCTGCTCGTCCTTGACGGGTACGAGGCCGGCGGCCTTTTCCGGCGCAACAGCGGGCACCGGATCGGGCGGCGTGAGTTCGAAATCGGTCGCGGCCTTGGTCGCAGTCGCGATATTCACTTCGGGCTTGGTTTCGGTGCTCATTCGGTCTGTCTGCTCCCTCGTCCGGTTGCGGGATCCGGGCTCCCGCGCGCGGCCCTGAACTACGACTACTGTATTAGTCATCTAAAACACGAGTTTCAAGATTGCCCTTTTCGCGCCCCTGCGTCCAATGTTTTGCGCGGAAGCTTTTGTTTCCAGACAAATCCGCGTAGATCGCGCGTGTGAGCGAGCAATCCGAAAAGTCCGCACTGGCTGCGCATTCGCCGGAGGTGGCGAGCGCCGAAGCGTCAGGACCGGCCCCGATGCGCAGCAATTCGTCCTTCCGCCGCGTGCTGTTCAGTTTGCAGCGCTGGTGGCGGGAGGATGTGGTCGGAACGGTCGATCACGCACAGGTCATCGAGAAGCGCCGCGCCGAATGTATCCTGTCGGAGCGGTACCTGTTCATGACGGCGATGAGCGCCGGCATTGCCGTGCTTGGTTTGCTGCTCTCTTCACCCGCGGTGGTGATCGGGGCGATGCTGCTTTCACCGCTGATGGATCCGATCATGGGTCTCGGTTTCGCGCTCGCGATCGGTGACTATCAATGGCTCAAACAGTCGGCGCGAAGCCTCGCGTGGGGCACATTGATGGCGGTGGGGCTCACCGCGATCCTGGTCTTCATGTCTCCGATCCAGACGATCACGCCCGAGATCGCATCGCGCACGCAGCCCAACCTGTTCGATCTGTTCGTCGCGCTGTTCTCCGCGCTCGCCGGTGCCTACGCGATGATCAAGGGCCGCGAGGGGACGATCGTCGGCGTGGCGATCGCCACTGCATTGATGCCGCCGCTTGCGGTGATCGGGTTCGGGCTTGCAACCTGGAACTGGACGGTCTTTTCGGGTGCCTTGCTGCTCTATGTGACCAACCTGATCACGATTGCGCTGACCGCTTGGGCGATGGCGCGGCTCTACGGTTTCAAGACGTCTCTGAGTCAGCGTCAGTCGCAGGCGCAGAATTTTGTGGTGGTGGTGGTGTTCATCGGGTTGGCCATCCCGCTGGCCCTGTCCTTGCAGCAGATCGCGTTTCAGACCAATTCGCAGCGCATCATTCGCGGCGAAATCGAAGAGAAATTCGTGCCTGAGGCCGAGATTTCGCGGCTCGATGTCGATTTCCGCGCCGATCCAATCCTGGTGACCGCAACGGTCTATACTCCGGTCCTGAGGCCCGATGTCGAAGCCGAAGTCGAACGCGCGCTGGCGGGGCGCTTGTCCGAACCGATCGAGTTGTCGCTGACCCAATTGCAGGTCGGCACCAGTGCGAGCGCCGCCGAGCAAGCGCAATTGTCGGCAGCGCGCGCCAACGAAGAAGCGGATGCGTCCGCCCGCGCCCAAGCTCTGGCACAGCGGCTAGCACTCGTCGCGGGGGTTCCCGAAGACAATGTGGTGGTCGATCGAACACGGCGCCGGGCCATGGTTCGGGCAGGGCGGCTCGAAGGAGCGACCCTTGCGGTGTATCGCGCGCTGGAGGAACGCATTGTGGCGACCGAGCCCGATTGGACGATCGAGCTTCTCCCTCCTGTCGGCGATCTGCCCGATGCCATTCCGTTTCAGGACGACGGCCCGACTATCGAAGGGGCTCGCGCGCTGAGCACGGTCGAGTGGGCGTCGAGGCGCATCGATTTGCCGATCGTCCTGATCGGCGATCCGGACGAAGCGACGCAGGCGGCCGAGATCCTTGCCATGCGCGGTGTCAGTGTCAGCGTGGAGCCCGGCGAAGGGACTCTGCGCGCGGACTGGGCTACAGCGGGGGAACAGGATTGATGAAGAAGTGGCTTGCCCGCATGTTCTTGACGCTGGCGGGAGCGATTGCGGTTCCGGTGGCGGCGCAGGACGGTCCCGACGAGCGCGCCTTTGCTGAACGCTATCTGCCTTATGCGCGCGAGTTGCTGCCGGGCGCCACGATCACTTCCGAACCGGGCGAGCCGCTGCAAATCAACGTTAGCATCGCAGGCGAAGACGGTCCCCAAGTCATCAACCTCCACCGGGTATTTGCGAGATGCCAGACCCTCTCGCGGTCCGAATGCGACAGCGAGGTCGCGCTTTTTATCGCGGTGCTTACCCGCGAGGCGGATGCGCCGCGCGCCGAAAACCTGCGGATCATCGTGCGCGATGTGCAATATTGGGGTGCGATGTTGGAGGTCATGGCCAAGAGCGAGAGCCTGCCGATATATCGCCAGGTCGGTGAAGATCTTTATGCGATGCTCGCGCTCGACGCTCCCGATCGGATTTCCGTGATTGGCGGCAATACGCTCGACGAGATGGAGTTGGACCGGGACACTGCATGGCAGCAAGCGGAACGCCAGACCCGCGCGCTGTTCGGTGATTTTCCCGATCCGCAGCAATTGGCCCGCCAGCCGATCCTGTACGAGGGCCCCGAATACGTCAGCAGCATGATGTTCGACCTCGCGGGCTGGGAGGCAGTAGCCAAGGACGCTGGAAGCGACTTCGTGGTCGGAGTGCCCACAGATCAATTCGTGCTGGCCGCGATCATTCCCGAGGGCGAGTTCCTCGAAGAGGTCAAGGCGCTTAACGCCAATGAATGCGCTGCCGCGCCGCGTTGCATTTCCCCCAATCTCTATCGATTCCGTGATGGCATGTGGGTGATCGCGGACTGAACGGGTCCGTTCGGACCCGCAAGGGTTAGCGAAGCCAAACGGCCGCCCGCAGGTGCTCGATCCTGAAAGGGACGAAACAGCGCCGAGGATGCTCGCCCGGATGGGCGAGCGTTAGACGAGCTAAGCCGCCAGTTTGAGCGGCACGATTTCGCCAGCCAGATACAGCTTCTTCGCCTTGGCGCGACTGAGTTTGCCCGAGCTGGTGCGTGGCAGCGTGCGCGGCGGGACCAATTCGACCACGCAGCTCATGCCGGTGACCGAGCGGACCTTGTCGCTGATCTGTTCGCGCAGCTTTACCCGCTCGACCGGATCGGAGACGCGGCAATGGACCAGCACGGCAGGCGCTTCCTCGCCATTGTCGGTCTCGACCGCGAAAGCCGCGATGTCGCCGTGGTTGAAGCCGGGCAGCTGTTCGACCGCCCATTCGATATCCTGCGGCCAGTGGTTCTTGCCGTTGATGATGATCATGTCCTTCGCCCGGCCGACGATGAACAGATAGCCGTCGGCGGTGTAGCCCATGTCTCCGGTATCGAGCCAACCATCGACGAGGCAGTCATCGGTGGCTTCCTGATTGCGGAAATAGGAATGCATCACGCTGGGGCCGCGGCACCAGACCTTGCCGATCTGGTGGTCGCCGCGCGAATGGCCTTCCTCACCGCGGATCTCCACTTCCATGTCGGGCAGCGTCTTCCCGCAATTGACGATCGCACGGTAGCGGGCCGGGCGCGAGAGGTCGCGCGGTGTGCCCGAAAGCCGTTCTTCTTCGACCAGTTCGACCCGAATACCTTCGCCCGGCGGCATCACGGTGACCGCGAGAACCGCTTCGGCGAGGCCATAGGAAGGGGTGAAGGCATCGGCACTGAACCCGGCCTCGGCAAAGGCGTTGACGAAGTTCTGCATCACATCGGGCCGGATCATGTCCGCACCGTTCCCGGCGACGCGCCAGCGCGACAGGTCGAAACGCTCGGCGACATGGCTCTGGCTCGAAATGCGCCGGGCGCAGATGTCGTAGCCGAAGGTCGGCGAATAGGAGAGCGTGTTGCCCTGGTTGCGGCTGATCATGTCGAGCCAAGCCAGCGGGCGCCGGGCGAAAGCGTCGGGCTTGAGATAGTCGGCCGAAACCTGATTGGCGATCAGCGACAGGAAGCAGCCGACCAGACCCATGTCGTGATACCACGGCAGCCAGCTCACGCAGCGATCGTTCTCGCCCAAATTCATCGTGGTCGAATGGCCGTAGAGATTGTGCAGCAAGGCTTCGTGGGTGACTGCCACTCCGGTCGGAAACCGCGTCGAGCCTGAAGAATACTGCAGATAGCAAATGTCATCCGGTTTCGCTTCGGGGAGTTCGACCTCGGGCGCTGCGCGGGTTTCGAACTGCTGCCAGCTCTCGCTCGCGCATCCCTGTTTCGCGGCGGCAGCATCGGCCATTTCGGAAATCTCTTCGGGATAGAGCAGCAGCTTGGGGTCGGAGCTTTGCAGCTGCACCGCCAGCTGGTCGATAAAGCTCTCTTTGCCGCCGAAGGTGGTCGGCAGCGGAAGCGGCACCGGCCACGCACCAACATAGACGCACGCGCAGAACAAGGCCGCAAAATCGGGCCCCGTTTCGGCAATCAAGGCCACCCGGTCTTCTTTGCCGATTCCCGCGCCCATAAGCCTGCGGGCCATGACCAACGCGTCCTCGCGCATCTCGGAAAACGGATAAACCCGGGCGAGTTGTCCACGCATATCGTGGAAATTGAGCCCTTTTTCGCTGCGTGCAGCGTAGTCGATCGCCTCGTTGAAGGTTGCAAATTGCGC
>CAZJZO010000053.1:0-22123 GCA_964550495.1 uncultured Porphyrobacter sp.
GGACGGGCTTTGCCTGCGCGGTTCGATCCCGATCGACGCCGGCCAGCATGGCGCTGAACACCTGCTGCAGAGAGGCACCATCGAAGAAATCCGAGCGGGCGCGCACCGCAATCTCTCGCACCGCGCCTTCGTGCAAAAAGGCGTCGATCGCAAAGATGCCGTCCGATTCCTGCATCGGGGTCTGGAGCAGGCTTTTGGCATTGTCCGACGGACCGAGATCATGGGTCTGGAGTAGCTCGCGATCGGGATCGCAATCCGCGATGTCGCCGTCTTCGTCGAACCGCCACAACAAGACCGGATGTTGCATGACTAGCGCATCTATCGCCGGGAGGATCGCGGCAGGTGTGACAGGCGAAGTCAGCACGAATGCCGTTCCGAAATGCTCGACCCTGCACGGGAATCGCGCGTTCCAAGCGCGGAGCTGGAGGTGGTTCGCTGCAAGCCGGGCGAGCGATTGCGAGTCGAGATGCGCTGTTTCGGCATCCGAGCCTGCGGATGGTAGCTTGGCACTGAAGAGCGAGGCGGTCAGGCGGCGTAGCGTGCGAAGTTCGAACACCCGAACAACCGGGACCGTAACGCCGAACTCCTGTTGAATCTTCGCCACCAGTTTCGTCGCCAGCAATGAGTGGCCGCCAAATGCGAAAAAGTCTGCGTCTGGAGGCAGGGCGTCTATGTCGAGCACGTTGCGCCAAACATCCGTCATCGCCGCCAACAGAATATCGTCGCCGACGAATTCGGTTGAGCTGGACTGTTCGGCAAAGACCAGTTTGCGCAGCCGCGCTTCGTCGATCTTCCCGCCTGGCTTGGTGGGCAGCTCGTCAAGGAACACCAGCACGGCGGGCACCATGTGCGCGGGCAAGGAAGCCTCCAGCGAAGCGCGGATTTTGGGACGCAAAGCCCTTGCCCGGGTCGAAAAGCCCGGGTGATTCGATAGTCGCTCGAGCCGCGCTGTTTCGTTGGAGAATGACTGCCAAAGCACCGGTTCCGATGCCGATTTCGCCAGTGTGAGCCTGCACAGATCCGGGCCGAGGTGGGAAGGGAAAAGCGCGCAGTGCCAGTTGTGCGAACGCGCTTCATGCAGCAATGATTGCAACTCGCTCGACTTCTCATCCGAGCGATCAAGGCTCGCAAATGGCAGCCCGTCGATAACGAATGGATCCTGCTTTTCCGACAGCAGCGATGCGACCCGTTGGAGGTCGATCTCTTTCCAAGCAAGCTCTTCGGCAGACCCGCCGGCCCGCTGCGCTGATTTTGACTCGATCAAGACGTCATATCGGAAATTCACCATCTCGTTGTCGATGGTGAGAGGTTTGATCCGGACAATCGGTTCGGCCATGCCGATCTGTTCGGAAAGTAGGCAAAACGCCGCCGGGTCGAAGTGCGCTTCATCGTCCTGCAAACGCGCTTGGCGGACACGTTCAGCGACTTCTTCCGACGAACGACCCGGGTGCCGGCTCCGTTCGACCGACGCGTAAAAGGCCTCGGACCTTCTGAGGTCTCTTACATCGCCGACAAAGATAGCGCCACCGGGCGAAAGTCGCGCCGACAAACTCCCAATCAGGTCGCTGAGTTCCTCGAAGCCCGAAAGATATTGCACAACCGAATTGATGACGATCAGTTCGAAAGTCTCGTCGTGGTATGTCGAGGCTACGTCGTCGGCTGACACTCGCTCTGCGCGCAAGGCTATGCCATGGGCACCTGCCTTTTCGCGTAGCGACGCGATCGCATTGGCCGAGATATCGGTCGCAAGATATTCCTGTGTTGATGGGGCAAGCGAAAGTGCGATCAGACCCAATCCGCACCCTACTTCCAGCACTCGCTGTGGATTCTGAGCCTTCAGCAAGTCAACCGTGTCGGACAGCCACAAGCGCATCTCAGCTTCAGGAATTCGATCACCGTCCGAAGTTCTCGTCCACCCGCTGAAGTCGAGCAGCGCATCGCTGTCGGTCTGGGTCGGATGATAGAGTGTGTCGAATGCGCTTTCCCATTCGTGTGTCATCGGAGCGGCATCGCCGCGCTTGTCGCTGGGGACGATGAATGCGCTCAGGATCGGACGTTCAGCTTCGCTTGCGACCAGCACCGATGCTTCTTCGACTTCGGGCAATTTCCTCAGTGCTGCTTCGATCTCGTCCGGTTCGACCCGCATGCCGTTCAGCTGGATCTGTCGATCCAACCGGCCGGCAAACTCGATCTCGCCATTCGCCAGCCAGCGCCCCCGATCGCCGCTCCGCAAGAAACGCTGAGGATGCCCAAAGAATTCAGCGTCTGCGAATTTCGTCGCATCGGCCTCGGGATTGTTCAGGTATCCATCGGCGAGATACGGATCGCCAATCCAGATTTCGCCGTACACTCCGATTGGCACAAGGTTGCCCGTAGGGTCGACGATCGCAATGTCGCAGCCGGCAATGGGCACTCCAATAGTCACGTTCTCGGCTGGAGGTGAGCCGGGGGGATAGTAGGCCGTGGTCGCGTTAAACACCCCTTCGCATGGACCGTATTGGTTGGCGAAGCCGGCGTGAGGCAGAACGTCGCGCACGCGCCGGTGCAAGTCGACAGGGCACGTATCGCCGCCGGTCGTGACCAGCCGCAATCGAGGCAGGTCGAGCGGCTCCTGCACCAGAGTTGCGATCGCCAAGGGGATCGCATCGATTACAGTGAGCGCTGCGGCTTGGCAGAAATCGGCCAGAGCTTTCCCTTCGCCAAGCAGCGCGAGCGGTAGGAAGGTGATTGGTGTCCCGCGGGTCAGCGGCCAAAACGCGCATACTAGGCCGCCGTCGTAGTTGAACGAGTAGCAGTGTGCGAAATTGTCATGTTCCGACAACTCTCCCAGCGCGATGTCATTTGCGGTTAGCCTAGCGCAAACGGCGCGGTGAGATACCCGAACGACCTTGGGTTCCCCGGTGGTGCCCGAGGTGAAAGCGAGGAAGGCGAGATGGCCGGGTTTGCACTTTGGCTGCTCGACCGCGGCATTTTCGGTCAGCGGGGCGTCATTGCTGTCGAACACCGACAGCGATTGATCGTTGCCGCGGATGCTGAATTTGCAGCCGGCCAGGCGATACAATTGCTTGCGGCGATCTTCGGGATAGACCGGGTCGATGTAACAGGGTGCGGTTCCAGCCCATTGCGCGGCCAGCATCGCAACCACCACTGCTGGTCCGCGAGAGACCTCGATTGCAACGGCATCGTCGTCCTTGCATGCTGCCGCGACGAGCCTTTCCGCTAGCTCGCGGGCTTCCGCGACAAGCTGACCAAAGCTGACCCGGTCTTCGCCGTCTATCAGGCAGTCGCGTTCTGGCGAGTTACGGGCGATCTCGGCAACCAGACTACAGATTGTCCCATCCGGCTCGGTCTCGATCTGCTCACCTCTTCCGAATTGCAACAGCTGCTCGTGTTGGCTTTCCGGCAAGACAGTTAGTGCCTCCAGCGAGGTGTCGGGTGCCTCGAGGCACGCTTGCAGCATATGTTCGAACAGCTTCGCGATGCGGTCGGCGGTTGCGCGATCAAACAGTTCGGTCGAGAATTCCAGCGCAGCCTGAAAGCCATCCATTCTCGGGCGCAGCTCGAGGCTGAGATCGAACATTGCCCCGATCGGCGGCAGGCGCAGGCGTGTCGCTTCCAATCCTCCGAGCTGGAGCTTCGCCCGCGTGTTGTTTTGCAGCGCGAACAGAACCTGGAAAATCGCTTGAGAATCTGCGGCGCGTTCGATCGGGAGGTGTTCGACCATAATGTCGAACGGCACGTCCTGATTGTCGAATCCGCGCAACGAGACTTCTCGGGTGCGCGCACACAACGACCGGAAGCTGTCGCCTTCTACGCTTTTCAGCCTCAGCGGGAGGGGGTTCACTAGGAATCCGACCAACCCCTCGGACTCATAGCGATTGCGGTTGGCCAAGACCGTCCCGATGACGGTATCATTCTTCTGCGCGAGCGTCCGCAAGACCAGGTGGAAGACCGACAAGAGTACAATGAAAGGTGTCGATCGCTCTTGCCGCGCAAACTCTTCGATCCGCGACGAGATTTTCTTTCCCAGATCGAATTCAAGCGTGTCGCCTTGCCAGGACCGGCGTTTCGTGCGGGCGCGATCGAATGGGAGATCGAGCTTGGGCGAAGCTCCTGCGAGCTCATTTTGCCAGTACTCGATCTGGGCCTTGAATCTCTTTTGCTGCTCCGGGTGCTCATCGTGGAGCGCAAGGTCGAGGTAGTCGACGCCTAGCTCTGGCAAGGCCGGTTCCGTCGACGTGCGTTCGGCCTCATAAAGTGCGGCCAGCTCGGCGAGGGCAATGCCCATCGACCAACCATCGGAAACAATATGATGGCAGATCAGGCACAAAATTGTCTCTGCGGAGGAAATACGAATAGCAAGCACGCGCAGCAGGGGCCCGTTCTCGAGGTCGAACCGCTTGCGCTGTTCAAGGTCGAGGAAAGCAATCGCATCTTCCTGTGAGACGCAATGGTCAATCAGTTCGATGTTGCCGACTGATCGCGGCGGAGAAATACGAAGCTGAGGTTCCCCGTCGAGTTCCGAGAAAGTGGAACGAAGCGTCACATGGCGCTTGCAGAGCTGCCCGACGGCTCGATCGAGAGCGCCAAGGTCGATCTCGCCGGCGAGGCTCACGGCATGTGCGATATTGTAAACCGCTCCGGAGGTGCCGAGCTTTTCGATGAACCACAATCGCCGCTGCGCGTGACTGATGACAGGGGCGGTCCCGTCTTTCCGCTTGCGCGGGCCGGACTGCGCATCCTGCTTCGATGTCTCAATCTCGCGGGCGAGCGCCCGCGGTGTTCCCGATTCAAACAGCGACCGTAGCGGAAGCGTAATTGAAAGCTCGCGTTCAAGCCGGTTCCGCGCTCTTGTAGCCTGCAACGAGTTGCCGCCAAGCGCGAAGAAATCGTCATCAAGCGCAAACGGGCTGCCGAGCAGCGACTGGAAGATATTGGCGATACGGTCCTCGAGAGTCCCGGGCTCGGGATATTCCGCCTGTGCCGAGGCGCGCCCAGCAAGGTGCCATCGCTCGAGAACCGCCAGGTTCTTTTTGCCATTCGGCAAACGTGGACAATATGGCAGTGGCAAGTGCCGCTGAGGCATCATCTGCTGGGGTATCAGGCCGCGCAACCGCCGTGGAACCTCGCCGACAGCTCGAACAAAACGTCTCCACTTTTGTCGATCGATCTGGCTGGGGTTCGGCAAAGTGGGCAAGCCAATCTGGTCGCATTTAGGGCGGTGGCCAAATTGCTCCGCAAAGATTGCGAGCGTTGCGGGTTCGGCAAGCTGTGTCAGCTTCAGCTCGCGCGGATCATTGGTGGCGAGGACAAACGCCTTGGCCTCAAGCAGGCTGGCGTAGTCTGGCAATGCGCCGGGCTCACCGGTATCGAGCCATTGCGGCAGCGTCCGCGAAATCGGCTGATTGGGGCGCGCTCGCACGGCATGATCGAGCAATGCCGCTTCCCGCGCGACCGCGCTGTTCGGGATTATCGCCTGGTGAAAAGTCAACTCGTCGAGCTTGGCCTTATTCGGTCGGCACAGGGTCGCGCTGAAGCGGAAGTTGACAAGCTCGTTGTCGCCTTCTGCACAATTGTATTCGATCAGGGGCGGGGCGAACCCTCTGTCCTGCGCCCAGGTCGCAAGCCAGTCCGGCTCCAGCAGCAATTCTCCGTCGGCAAGCTGATCGGTTAGTGCGGCGAGCAAAATGTCTTCGCAAGGCGTGTCCGCCCCTCTGCGGCGACGCATCTTCCAAAATGCATGCACATCGCTTTGGCGCTGGTCCCTGAGGTCGCCAAGGAACAGGTAGCCGCCTTCAGCCAGCAAAGGTTCTAGGCGCTTGAGCAAAGCGTCCAAGGCGTCTTCGTCGGCGAGGTATTGGACGACCGAGTTGAGGACGACGGCGTCGAATTTCTCCTCATCAGAGAAGTCGAACGCCTCAATATTTCCGACTTCGAAGCGCGCCCTATCGAACCCGGCCAGCGTTGCATGGTGACGACAATAGTCGATCGCCGATTGCGAGAAGTCGATCCCGAAGAATTCGTCGACATGCGGGATAAGCCGGAACGCCAAGGTTCCGATTCCGCATCCCAGTTCGAGAATTCTGGTCGGCTTCCAGCGCAGGATTTTGGCGGACGCATCGTCCGTCGCTGCGAGCACTTCCTGCGGTGGAATGAGTTCGCGCGTTCCGCTGTCCACCCATCCTTGGGTGTTGTCTTCCGGCTTTATGTCCCAGTCGAGGTCGATGTAGCTGTCTTCGAAGACCGGTTGCCATTCGCCTTCACCGCCGTCTGCTTCGGCTTGGACCGCCCCAGGTTCGGCTTCGCCACCAGCAAAAAGGAATGCAACGAACTCGCTGCGATCCCCCTCGATGACGGCCGTTTGCGCGTCGCCGACACCGGGCATTTGGCGGAGCGCGGCCTCTACAGCGCCGGGTTCAATCCGGACGCCGTTGACTTTGACTTGCCGGTCGAGCCGGCCTTCGCAGTGGAGCTCACCGCCGCGATCGAAAGTGCCGAGATCTCCGGTTCGATAGGCGGCGCCGAGCCCTTCGATTGCGCCGAATCCGCCGTCATTCCCTGCGAGGTACCCTTGTGCGACGGCGCAACCACCGACTGTGATTTCACCGCGTGCAGTGGGCGGGAGTAGCCGGTGCTCATAAGTCAAGGCCAGCCGAACATTATCAACCGGGAAGCCGATCGGAATGTTGGTCCGCGTCTCGCTGCCCGTGACCTGGTGGCTCGTGACATCGACGGTTGCTTCGGTCGGCCCGTAGACATTGTAGAGCGCTAGCGAATTTTCGGTGATCGCCCGATGCGCCAGGTCTGTCGGCAGGGGCTCGCCGCCGCACATGATTGCGCGTAGCGAGGAGGGAAGCGGACCATCCTCCATCAATGCGCGGAGCTGCGTCGGGACGCAGTGAAACGTCGAAACCGCGTGCTGATCGATGTGGTCCCGCAGCACCTCCATGTCGCGCTCCGAATCGGGAGGCGCGATCGCCAATCGTCCCCCTGCGATCAGCGTCGGAAACAGTTCGCGGCATACGGCGTCGAAGACCATTGTGGTCTTCCACAGTCCGATGTCCGATGGTTGAAGCGCAAGGGTATTCGAAATCCAGAGACAGATATTGGCCAGGCCTTCATGTCCCACCAGCACAGTCTTGGGCGTGCCGCTGGTCCCCGAAGTCGAGATCGCATAGGCGGTCTGATCTGGCGAGGGGAGTGAAGGGGGCTCTGCCGCACCAATGTCTTCAAAGAGACTGGCAAACGAACAGAAATCTCCTTCGTCGCGGCTGCCGATCACCAATGCGGGGTCGAGTGCTTTGAGAACGGCCTCCCTGTAGGCGAGCGGCGCGTCGGGATCGATTGGCGACCACACCATGCCCGCACGCATGATACCCACAAGACTGACATAGAGTTCGATGCCCCGCGGCAGGCAGGTCGCAATGCGCGATTGCGGCGCAATTCCTCGGGTGGCGAGTGCTGCTGCGAGAGTATCGGCTCTGGCTGTGAGCTCTCGATAAGTCAGTTGCTCTTGCAGGTAACTTAGCGCCACCGGCTCTGGCTGTTCGTCCGCCTTCGCCCAGATAAGATCGACGACGGTTCGGCCGAGGCTTTCAGGGACGACGGGGCCGCTCACGATCCTTCGCTCGTTCGCTCGCTCAGGAATACTGGTTTGGGCAAGTGCCGACAGCTCTTCGCGGAAGAGGTCCATCAGATCGCTGACCAATGCCTCTTCGACCCGGGCTGGATCATATTCGATCTCGAAGTCGATCGCCTCGCTGCCTTCGGTCACGAACAATGTGACCGGAACCTTGGCTTCACCTATCCGCAGGCGTTCCAGCTCGATCGTGACACCGCTTATGCTGATTTCCTCGTAGGGCGCGTTTTGCAAAACGAACAGCGCCTGGATCGGAGCGTCTTCATGCCTCTTTCGAGTGAGATTGAGCCCGTCGATCACTTCATTGAGCGGGGCCTCCTGGTTGGCCTGGAGCTCGACCATCAGCGATTGGTTGTCAGCCAGCTGGCTGCTGGTTGGGCGGGTCAGGACACCGCGTGCCGGCAGTATCACGGTGTTGGCGAAGAAGCCGATCATCTCGGCAACATCGGGATTGTTGCGATTGGCTATCACGGTGCCGAGGAAATAGTCGTCTTGCCCGCTCATCAGGCCGAGAGCCCGCTCGAAGGCCGTCAGCAAGAGGCTTGAGAGGAACATCTTCCTGGCTTTGATACTCTCCCTCAGCCGCCGTGTGTCGGCAGCCTCGGCCCGCCAGCGATGATGGCCTGCGCGCTGTCTGAGCCTGGTTGGCGGAGCGATCGGAAGATCCAGCGCCGGTAGCCCTGCAAGCTGGCGAACCCAGAAATCGACCTGCTGTGAAACAATGCCTTCCGAGACCGGGGCATTCTGAAACTCTGCAAAATCGGCAAATTGCAGCGACAGAGGCGGAAGCGAGACATCGTCAGCGGTCTCCAGCAGCGCATAGGCCTCGCAGAAGTCGCGCGTCAGTACCGCGTGCGACCAGCCATCACCGACAATGTGGTGCATCGCAAAGATCAAGGCAAAGTGATCTTCTTCAATCCGGATCAACCGGCATTGGAACAACGGTGCTCGATCCAGCGGAATGGTCTCTGCTGCGAATTCCTCTGCCAGTTGGTCTGCGGCGTCCAGGCGCTCTCGATATGCGGTACCGGGGGCGTCGACCCGTTCCAGTTTGGCGGGCGCCGAATCTTCGATGACCTGCAGAAGGTCTTCGCCGTCGAACGCAAACCGCGTCCGCAGTGTTTCATGCCGATCCTGGAGCACGGCAATAACGCGCTCGATCCGGTCGGGCTCGAAGCGCCCTCGAAAATCAAGCCGGTAGGCCATGTTGTAGGTGGTCTCTTCGGGATTCTTCGTCGCCAGGAACCACAGACGGGTCTGTTCCCTGGAAGCACGCGCGGTGAGCGAACCGGCCGCCGGCGCATCAAGTGAGCGCTGTTGGTCTTGTTTGGTGTCGCTCAGCATCAGCTAGCGCCAGTAGTCTGGCGTCGCCGGCGACGGATTGGTTGGATCGTCGAGCTTTCGTCCGGCGCCTTGCTCTGACTGGCTTCGACCGCCGCCGCCAGGGTTGCGATTGTGGGTTCGTTGAACAATTCCTTCACCGTCAAACGCGTGCCGAACTTCTTGTTGGCCTGGTTGAGGAGGCGGATCGCGTTGAGCGAATGGCCGCCGAGATCGAAGAAATTGTCTTGCAGGCCGATTCCCTGCCTTTCCAGCAAGGCTTCGGCCATTCCGATGAGTTCAGCCTGTACCTCGGTGAGTTGCGATGACTCCGCCTTTGGTTGTGACGCTCGGGAGCGGAGTCGCTCCAGCTCTGCGGCCAACACCTTTGAGTCCACCTTGCCATGCGAGTTGCATGGGAAAGCTGGGATGGGTGCGAAGAAGCTTGGAATCATCGCGATCGGAAGCTTGTCTGACAGGAATGACTGGAGCGATCTAACCAGCGCAGATGCATCGTCCTCCGCGCCAGGCTGCAGCTCAATGGCTGCTAGCAGTTCGGCGTCACGATCGGGGCCCTCGCTCGCCACAACCGCGCATTTGACCACCGACGGATGAGCGGAAACCTGGCTTTCGACTTCGCTGAGTTCGATCCGCATTCCGCGGATCTTGATCTGCCGATCCAGCCGGCCGAGATATTCGATTTCGCCATTGGCGAGCATTCGGCCACGGTCGCCGGTTCGATAGGCTCTGGCTCCAGCGAAATGTGGGTAGCTCTCAAGGAAGGCTGTCCCAGAGTTTGCATCTGAGCCGAGATAGCCCAGACCCACCGGGGTGCCGAGGATCAGGATTTCTCCGCGAGTGCCCTGCTTGACCGGTTTGAGATCCTGATCGGCAATCGCGATTGTGCAGTTATCGATTGGTCGTCCCAGAGTGACGGTGAGGTCGTCGGCAGGCGTGATTTCGCGGCTGGTCACGTCGACTGTGCATTCGGTCGGCCCATAGACGTTGAAGAGCCGACAATGCGGGAGCGCTGCGAAATGGCGCGCAGCGAGGCTGCTCGGCATCGCTTCACCTCCGCACATCACCCGTGTGAGTGACTGCAATGGCATACCGCCGTGCTCGTCTGCGGCCTTCAGCAGGCTATCGTAGAGGGTCGGAGTTCCGTGCAGGACCGTGACTGAGTTCTGCTCGATAACGCGCACCAACTCGCTCACATCGAGTGCCTGTTCGTCCTCGACCATTGTCACGCATGCTCCGTGACAAAGAGATGCCAGAGTTTCGCGCAAGAATGCATCGAAGCTGGAGGGCGTTTTTGCAAGAACCCGATCCTCAGTCGACAGGTCGAGCGTTTCGCCCATCCAGGAAGCGAAATTGGCAATTGCCCGGTGGGGAATGAGGGCGCCTTTCGGAGTGCCGGAACTTCCTGACGTGTAAAGCAGATATGCCGCTCGATCGGGATCGGAGTTCGACTCTTCGCTTGAAGTCGCCGGCGCGACCTCCAAGCCAAAGTCCTCGATTACAATGCGTTCTGAGCTGGGCGCCAATCGGGCCGCATCCTCGGTGCACGCGCGCGAATGCAGCAACACGTCCGGCTTCGCATCGTTTGCGATTTGTCGGTTTCTGCCGAGCGGTGCGTCCGGATCCAGAGTAGCGAAAGTCGCATTGGCCATGGCCGCGCCGATCAGCGCAGCTGGCAATTCGAAGCTTCGCCGGATGAGAAGCCCAATCGGCCGGTCACCGGGATTGAGCCGGCGGAGGCCCGCCGCAATTTGTGAAGCTCGATCGTGCAACTCGGCATAGGACCAGGACTGGCCGGATTGGACGAAGGCAAGCGCATCGGGGTTCTGCGCGACAACCCGTTCAAACATCGAAATGACATCGACCGGAGCCGACTTGGTCGGACCATGAGCGATGGATAGCGCACTTTCGTCAGTGAGATCCGCAAGCGTCGTCTCATGCGCGGCTCTGGCCTTGCGCGTCAGCGAAAGAAACACCTCCGAGAATTGCCGGATAGTCTCCGCATCAAACAGCTGCGCATTGTATTCGAGCTCAAGAAACAGCTCACCTTCGCCTTCGACCGCAACCGCCGCATGGCTATCGGTCAGGAACATGGTGAGATCGAGCTTGGCGCGCCCATTGGGGAGCGGCGTCAACGAGATATCCATTCCCGGCAGGGACACCGCCCGGGCCGGGACATGAGATACGAACATGTATTGGAAAACCGGGTGGAGGAACGGCGTACGTCGCGCTCCGGACGACCGCGCGACTTCGTCGAACGGAATGCAAACGCGGTCAATCGCGGCCAGTTTGTCGTCATGAAACCGCTTGATGAATGCTGCGAGGGTTTCCTGCTTTCCGCAGTCTACCGGCACCGCCAGCCAATTCACGAAAAAACCGAACGTCTTCTCGAACTTGCTGCTCGGCCGGTTGGAAGCGGCTACACCCAGGGCAAAGCGTTCGCCATCGGTGAATTGGTGAATGCTCAGTGCGAACATCGCCGCGAGGATGCTGGATGCGGTCAAGGACAATTGACCGGCCAAGAAGCGAATGCCGTCGGCTACGTCCGGCTCGAGGCTGAACGTCATTCTGCCTGCGCGGTCGCTGGTCAGGAGAGGACGCGCCTTCCCGCCAAATCCCGGATTCTCTAGCTGACAACCTTCCAGCGCATCCCGCGCTTCCTCGATCATCGCGGGAATGTCGGCTTGCTCCAGCCTCTTTCGTTGATGCCGCGCAAAGTGTGGATAGCTCGCCGCTGTTTGCGCCTTGTCTTTTCCTGGTCGGCGATACTCGGTCGCCAATTCAAGGAAGGCTGCAGCAAGCGACCAGCCATCGCTGATGAAGTGGTGGATCGCGACGATCAGTTCACACGATTCCGGACCGGTGCGCACCATCAGCCAGCGCCACAGTGGCGGATTGGTCAAATCGAACGGCGTGGTCGAAATTTCTTCGCGAAGACTCGCGAGCTTGGTCTCTGGCTCCGGGTGGTCGGACAGGTCGAGCACCGGCAATTCCACGGCCAGATTTCTGTCGGTTGCCGCCAGGTCGATATCATCGGTGCGGATCAGATGCGTGTAGAGTGCGTCCTGTCGCCTGGCGACATTGCATAACGCACCAACAAGCCGGTCCAGATCGATCTCTCCGCGAAAGAACACCGAAGCGGCGACGATATAGGCTGCGCTTTCAGGGTAGAGGGAGTCGAGGAACGACAGACGCTGCTGACCGTGAGAAGGAAGGTAGAATCGGCAGTTCTCTTCGCACGGCGCCGCCCGCAGCGAATCCGAGCGCATCGCGTTCAGATCGTCGCGAAGGAGATGCTTTTGCGACGTAAGCTCGTTCCTAAGTCCAAGTGGCAGTGACTGCATGTCTCCGGTCAGAGTCAGGTTGTCACCGACTATGCCAATGTCGATGCCAACAGCGTCAAGTTGCCGGATCGCTCGAATTGGGTTCACAGAATTACTGTTTCCTCTGAGTAGGATTCGGCTTCTTCGACCGGCGCTTTTTCGAGCGCTTTCTCGACAATCGGCATCAGCCGATCGACGACATCGTCGATGGTTTGTGCGTCCATCAGGACGACAAGCCCCACCTCGATTCCATATTCCTCGGACAACTGGTTGCGCAGTTCCACCGCCATCAGGGAGTCGAACCCAAGATCGTAGAGATTTGTCCCGGCGTCGACTTCTTCGACTTCGGTCTCGAGCGCCTCGGCGATCATGACCTGCAGTCGGCTCACCAGCGCGCCTCTGCGCTGATCGTGCGGAATGTCGTGCAGCGACTTCAAGGCCGCGCTTTCGGCATCCTTCGGCTCCAGTTCCACGATCACCGAAGCACCTGAGGCGTCTGCTGCAGGTTGCTCCGTCTGGTCGGGGAACTGGACAATTGCCGTCTCTTCCTCGCCTGTTGCCAGCGCAAGGCCGAAAGCTCGCAACGCAATCTGCGGCTGCAGCCGTTCCACGCCCTTGAGCTTGAAGATTGCGTCAAGTTGCGACGCCGAAGCCATACCGCCTCCGCCCCATGGACCGAAGTGAACGATGGTCACCTTATGCGGGGTGTCGCGTACGAGGTTCTTCAGCGCCGCTGCCGTCGCAGCATTGGCCGCGGAATAGGCGGTCTGCCCCTGCGAACCGCGTAAAGCCGCGAGACTGGAGAAGAACACCACATGCACTGGCTTCGCTGCACCTTGCAGCGTTTCGCGGAGTTGTTCGACGGTGCCGAGTTTGGGTCCGAAGGCTTCGGCAATGCTGTCCGATGTCACGCCGTCCAATTCCGGCCTGTCGACACCTGCCAGATGGAAGATCGTGTCGTATTCTTCGGGATCGAGACCTGACCGTTCCAACACTCCCGCGATCGGTTCGGAGCTGGCATCGGCAATACAATCATCCAGCTTCGCGCGCGCAATTCCAACTCGGTCGCCCTGCAGACCTCCTCGGGATATGCTGGCGATGGCGGAGGCGCCCTCTTCCTCGAGCCAGGAGATCAGGTTGCTTCCGAGCGCGCCGCTCCCACCGAGAACGACCGCATTGGCGCCAGCCAACTGCTCACTGATCGGGGTGCTGGTTTCGACCGAGGCCTCGGCCGAAGTCAGTCCCATCTGAAACACTTCGCCCGAGCGGATCGCAGCCGGAAGCATTTCGGAAGCCAGACAGTCCGCGATGATGCTGGCGGTCCGTTTGTCGACTTGGTCCACGTCGATGACGCCCTGATCGGAGCTGCCCCCCAACTGAGTTTGCGATGCGGCAGCGGCCCATGTCGCAGCCGAGACGGCGCTCGGCATCGGATCCTGGTCGGAGATGCGTTGCGCATTTCGCGTTACAATCGCCCAGGGGATGTCGCGTTTGGCTTCGGCAAGCGTCTTGACCCAGTCCGCGATTTCGAGGGTTGCCGCCTGGGCTTGCTCAAGACCGTCATCGTTTTCAGCTCCGGGCATGACAAGGATGTGCTGAGCGCCGACTTCTTCGACGGGCCGACCGGTCAATTCACTGGCCAACGACGTAGCCAGCCCCGCCTCGGCAAACGCTTCCTTCCACACCGAGCCGACAGCCGGGTCTTGTGCATGCAGCACGACCTTCAGGGTCTCGGGAGCAGACTGCGTCGGTTTCACTTTGTCCCAGCCGATCGTGTGGATCACCTTGCTCGCAGCCGCCACACGCGGGTCGCTGGATGGGAGTTTGAAGCGGTTGAACGCGATACCTTCAAGTTCAACCACCTTTCGCCCATTGGCATCGTGCGCGACAGCGTCGAAATAATCGATGTCGCCCTGGCGACCCTTGGCGACTGTCCGAACGGTCAGCACGCCCGGCTGGACCTCGTCAATCGACATCGATCCGACACCGGCGGGCATGGCAAGCGGCACACTCGCGCCGCGCAATCCGGGCCGCAGCGCGAAAGCGTGAGCGGTGGAAATAATGGCATCGACGAGGATCGCCTTGCCTTGTTCGCTGGTGTCTTCGACCAGCAGCTCGGTCTCAGCTTCATCGCCGCTCAGCTTGACCCGCTCGACCAAGCGGAATTCTTCACCGTAGAAGCCTCCGAGTGTTCCGATATAGTCGTAGAATTCGGTCCGGTCGGCGACGAGGTCTGCCCCATCCGTCGCTGAAGCAAGCTCCGCCGAGGCGGTGCGCTTGGCGTAGGACTCCTTCAGGGTCGCAATGTCCCTGACCGCGTCGATCGTCATCGAGTCCTCTTCCGCGAAATCGATCAGGCACGCGACCTCGCCGATCCCGATCGCGGACAGACGATCCAGGGTTTTCTGCGCGGCAGCAAAAGATCCGATCAGGGAGAGATTCTCGAACACGCGTTCGAACTGAATGTCCGCCATTTCCGCGAAAGTCCTGTCATCGATCGCGTCGATTGGACGATCCAACTGCAGCAGCAACTGACGGTTATCGAACAGGTACTTGCGGTACGGGCCTGTGACCTTCTGGCGGACGGTATCGCTGTTTTCGCCGAGACAGCAATGCACCATGACCGTGACGATCCCGTCATCGGCATCGAAGCCGTTCTCTTCGCGTGCTTCGCGGTAGGCCGCGATGGCCGCCTCAAGGCCTTCGAAACCCAGATCGACCAGATAGGTTAGAACGTTGGCTCCGATCGAACCGGCATAGCGGAACGTCTCGACCGAACGCGCGGCGGTGATCCACAGAGGCAGCGACGGTTGAACCGGTCTCGGGCGGATTTTGACAGAGTGGCTGCGGCCTTCAACCTCACGAGTCAGGCTGGCGCCGGCCCAGAGATCCCTAACTTCCCGCACATGTTTGCGCAGCTGCCGGTGGCGGGTCGAATATCGATCTGGCGCCAGCGAAAAGTCCGATGACAGCCAACCCGAAGCCAGCGCGATGTCCGCCCGGCCGCCCGTCAGATTGTCGACCACCGACCACTCTTCCGCGATCCGGATAGGATCGTGCAGCGGTGCGACCACACTGCCAGCTGCCAGTCGGATGTTCTTGGTCGTACCGGCCAGATTTGCCGCCAAAAGCGAAGGATTGGGATGCAGGGCCCCGAATTGGACAAAGTGGCGTTCGGGCATCCAGATCCGGGTCAGTCCGGTTTCGTCAGCGATACGCGCAGCATGCTGGATCTGGTCGTAGCGGCCAGTCTGTTGATCGTCGCGGGCGCTGCCCGAGAAAAACATGATGCTGAAATCCATCAAACGGCCTTTCTTACTGCCAATCCTTCTGCCCTGGTCACACCATCGGCACCGCTGTGAAGCGTGAAGCGATACGTGCCTTCCGATTCCTGATTGAGACGAACGAGGGTCTCTCCTTCGTTGGAATCGGCATTGGGATCGAGGATGATCGCGGAATGAAACCGCATCTCGCGGATCTGAAGTTCTTCACCTTCGCAGAATGGAAGCAGTGCGGACCGCACGGCCATCATGATTGATGCGCCCGGTACAATCACAGTCTCTGCAATGCGGTGATTGGCGATGTAGGCTTCGTTGAAATCGAGCGATATCAATTCCGGGAAGGCACCATTGGCTTTTGGCTTGGGTTCCGCCGAACCATTGCTTTGGCTGTGGGTTGGCTCTTCGTAGTCGTAAGCCCAGAAGCGCTTCCGCATGAAAGGGTAGGAAGGGGGGCGGAGCTTCGGCCTGTGGCGGACCGCGATCGCACGCCTTCCATCCGCATCGCCGGTGCCGCCTGACGAGATCGGGGCATTGAGCAAGGCATTGGCTGCTTCACGGGCTGAAATCGCTTCGACTTCTATCCGGTAGCGTTCGCCGCCATAGGCACGCTGAGTCATGGGAGCGACCGCTCGGAAATCGGCCTCGTCAAGCGACGCGAGGTATTTGGCCCACGAATCCCTCGCCAGCTCAAGCGCGGCTTCGCTGTGCGCGGAAACGACAATCGTGGCGGTTCCAGCGTTGTGGTCGCTTTCCGCTGTCTCCCCTTCTTCGTAGCTTCGCAGCAGCAGATGAACGTTCGTCCCGCCGAATCCGAATGCGCTGACGCCGGCGAAGATCGGCTCATCCGAAGCACCGGACAAATCCTGGTTGTCGTTGGCAAGCGCGATCGAGGCGTCTTCGTCGGCAAAAGGTCCGATCGGGTGCTCTGCGCCGATATGCCGTGGCAGGGTCTTCGTTCGCAGGGCGAGCGCAGTCTTGATGGTCGAAAGCACCCCGGCTGCGGCTTCGGCATGACCGAAATTGGCTTTGAGCGAGCCGACTTTGCAAGGCGTTTCACGGCCCGCAAACACCTGACCCAATGCGTGTGCTTCAATCGGATCGCCCACAGGCGTTCCGGTTCCGTGCGCTTCCACGAATGTGAGATCGTCCGGCGTAACGCCGCCTTTTTCATAACATCTGCGCAGCAGCGCTTCCTGCGCCGGGCCGGATGGCACCGTGATTGAGCTGCTGCGGCCATCCTGATTGGAGTTGGTGGCGCGGATCACGGCGTGGATCGGGTCGTCCCCGGCGTCTTCGAGCCGTTTGAGAACCACTGCACCGATCGCTTCGCCGCGAACGTATCCGTCGGCAGAATTGTCGAACGTCGCACAACGGCCTTCCGGCGAAAGCATCTCGGCGAGCTGGAAACTGATATTGACCCCGGGAGTCAGGACGAGGTTGCCGCCACCCGCGATTGCCATGTCACAATCGCCTGAGAGCAGGGACTGCACCGCGAGGTGGATGCCCATCGCCGAGGCTGCGCATGCGGCATCGACCGTCAGGCTCGGACCTTGCAGACCGAGCGAGAAGGAAAGGTGGTTCGAGGCGATGCAATGGGCGGCGCCGAGAGCGGAATAGGGGCTTACTCGCTCTGGCATTTCGTGACCGATCAAGCCGTAGTCATGCGAGCAAAGGCCAAAGAAAACCCCGGTTTGCGACCCTTCAAGCGATCGCGGATCGATGGCCGCATCCAGCAGAGCCTGCCAGCTCTGCTCCATCAGCAATCGGTGCTGCGGGTCCATCAATCGGGTTTCGCGAGGGGAGATACCGAACAAGCGGGCATCGAACATATCGACGTCGTCGATGAAGCCGCCGCGCATGGCGCCGTTGAATTTGGGTGTCTTGCTATCGAGCGGACCATCGAGGTTCGACCAAATTCTCGAAAGCTGCTGTCGATTTTCCGGCCAGTTGCCCGTGGCGGTTTCACCATCCACGAGCAACTGCCAGAATTCCTGATAATTGTCGGCCTTCGGAGCCCTGCACGCTAACCCAATAATCGCAACTTCTTGAGGCATGAGGACGAGTGAAGGCCAACCAAATCAGATTTGCGGAACCAGAATTTCCGGTGCCTTTTCTTCGTCGAGGCTTTCGATGAACTCAGCGTCGACGCGACGGAAGTACGTGTCCTCGATCGGGGCAATCAGCATCGAGTGATCGAACTTGTCGTCGTAGTTCATCAGCTGCTTGTCGAGATCATTGGCATCGTCGAACGACCGCACCTGAGTCGAACCGCCGATACGGCCGGCAGCGAAGCGGGTGCAGAAGTATTTCGGCGCAGTGCCAGTCTTGTTGAACTCGTCTTCCATCAGCTTGAAGTTTGCAGCCATTGTGTCACGCAGCTTGCCTGGTTTGGCATGGAACATACGCTCAACCATGTACTTCTTCTGAGCGCTCGTGTCTTCTTCCTGCTCTTCAAGAGCAATTTCGCCCTTGCGATGCATGAAATAGTCGTCGGTTTCGAGGCGAACGAACAGTTCGTCGCGGGGGTTGTCAACGATCATGTCCGATGCCGACTCTGCGCCATCGAGGAAGCTGTCATTCTTCAGCAGGGTGTGAAGGAACTTGTCTTCATATTCAGCCATGCTGTCGAATTCGCTGTAAACGACCACATCAAAAGTCTTACCGTTAGACTCTGCTTTGACGTACGGACGAGCAGTCACGCCAACAGCATCACGAGCACCTTCGCAGGCCTTCAGAAGAAGGGAAAGGAATGGTTTTCTGTACTCTTCGTACACGGCAACACTTCTCTTAATCATAATTCTCATAAGATTTCTCCTGCATGGTAAGACAGACCAACTACGAAGGTCTTGGTTAGTAGAAACTAATCAGACCCCGAAAGCAAACTATTCGAAGGCTGACATTTGTCAAAGCAAATAGAACTGATTGTGATCTGCCGTGTGATGCATGAGGCGGATGGATGTTCGAGAGTGGAAAACTGTACAATTCCTTCCGGAACTAAGTTTTTCTGTCGGGACTGATTCGTCAAGCAGGCGAAGGCAAGTACGGAAGCGAATCGCACCGCCAAGCCCGAAGAATTTCGAGTCTGCTCGCTCGGCCATCGTGCCAAGATTTGGGTGCAAGTTCTATCCTCCCATAAATTGCAAATGCTCTCCCGGGAAAAGAGTTCTCGCACACGACAACACTTCGATAATGCAGGCTGTCGGCGCGCTTTCTCCGAGCGGCCTAGCCTGTAGTCTGACTTGTGCGGACCGTCAGGTGTACACCAGCCGCAAGAGAAGCCGGTCAGCCGCTTCCGGGGTTGAAGCACGATGATAGGTCGAATTGTCGAGCATGAAACCGCTGCCCGCTTCGCCTTCGATCATCGTTTCCTTGTCGCTTCCGTAAAAATCCCTCAAGGTCTCGGCAGGTTGCGAGTAGCTGAAGATCATCGGCCATGTCTTCTTCCCGTGCGATTGCTTGAACATCACATGCGCACCCGAATCCCTGTCAGTATCCGTCAGGTAGAAGGCGACCATCATGAAGTTGAAGCCATGCAAGTCGAAGTGGTAATCGATCGCATTGCCTTGCGCCATCTGTTCTTCAGGAGTCTGCTTGGTCGCGAAGCTCCAATACAGTTCAAGGTCGCTGAGGCGGTTGGGCCAATAGCCGAGATAGCGACTGGCAATGTCAAGCAGCAGTGGATCGTAGACGATTTGCGCAACGCACTCGTGCTCCAGTAGCGCTCCCTTCCGCTTTTTGTAGGCCGAACCGATCGTGACCATCTCGCCGCTGGGAAGCCGTCCTCCTTCGGATACTTCGGACTTCAAGAACGGCCGCTTGCGCGTGGAGTTCTGCAACGGGAGTCGGCTGGCGAGTTCGTAGATTTCGTCGACTGTTTTCGGAGGTAGGTGCAGACCGATGGAGACGCCATCCTTGCGCAAATCCTCAACGCTGCGATCGGCATCGAAACCATTGAAAATGGACTTGTCTCTGGGCTGAAGATTTCTGCTCTGCTCGCGAACCTTCTTCTTGTAGGAGGGTGCAACCGACTGGCGGAAATGCTCGATACGGCTGTATGCATCTCGACATACTCGGAAACGTCCGAGCACGAAGAGTGGGCCAATTTCTATGGCTCGACGAAGTATAGTATTTACAAGGATCGCCAGCTTTACTTTTTTCTTACGCCATGACCTGGGCAGCATAATCCCCTCGAGACGATTCCTGTATGCGAACTGGCTTCAACTTGCGCATTCAACCAATTTTGCAAGATTTAGACGAATTCAACTGCTGAGGTCGAGACTAGCACTTCGCAATTCGACCCTGAAGTCAAATTATTGGGCGGGTCGGATTTGTCAAAACAAATAGAGCCGAGTGTGGCCTGCCGTGTGGTGTATGAGGCAGACGGATGTTCAACGGCATTGATCCAAGACGTTCGGTCGCTGTTTTGACTTTGGCCCAAGCGTGATTCGTAGAGTCCGTAAAAAGGGACGTGCAACTTACTTTTGATTGGCTGGCAATCTTGCGCAATTGGCGACGTTGACGATCATTGCGCCGCACTTCAGCATCATACTGTCTCAAAGCGCGTGCCAAGCGCGAATTCGATCTGAATTTCGAAAAGCAACGATCAGATCTTAGTCAAGATATTCGAAGTCGCCGCTGCGTCTACAACTTTGAAGTTATGCCATAAATTGATCTGGTGAGCGCCCGACTGACAAAGCCCAGACCCTCCGAAAGCCGTGATTCAACGCCTAATCTATCCAACCATTCGAAATGCAGAACAATATTGCATTCCCCGGACTGCAGTCTAGATTTCGATCCACCGAATTGAATGAGGTCGCATGAGCAACTTGCCATTAGTATTGGGGTTGAATCGGACCTCGGATGCGAGCTTTTGTTTGATAGATGAGGGGCAGGTCTTCGTTGGCCGCAAGGAGCGATTGAACCGAAAAAAGCACGCTTGGGGCACTCTGGGCGACATAGCGCTTTATAAAGAACTGCATCCGGCCTTTGCTAAGCCAATACATGCCATTGTCGAATGCTATGCATCCGATGACGAGCGCGGCAGGCTGGGCCAGTATCGTGCGGAGCTGGAAGACCAGCTCAACCTCGCCGACGATGTCGCGATCGTGGAAATGTCGCATCATTATTCGCATGCCTATTCTGCATTTCATCCCTCGGGGCTGGACGAAGCGGCGATCCTGATTGCCGACAATCGCGGCAGTTGGCGTGGATTGGTGGGTGAGGGGCCTGAAGCCAGGACCGATATGTCGGACAAGGGCCTCGAAGTGATTTCGATCTTCGACGCAGACTCTAACGGTATTCGCTCGATCGCGAGACAATATTGGGAGCCGGATCCTGCCCTCCCAGGTGGGTTGGGGACGTTCTATTCAAGGGCTTCGCGTACTGTCCTTGCGAAGGGCAACCGCGAAGGCGTGTTGATGGGCCTCGCCTCGCACGGAACACCGTCGACGTTCAAGCTGCCACCGCTCGATGTGAGCGGGCATGAGGTGGTGGTGCCGCCCGAATGGTTGGCAGCATTCGAGGAGCCGGAACGATTTGAGCCTTTCAGGTCAGGTGACGGAGGCTTCACCGAGGCGGCAGATTTCGCCGCAGCCGCTCAGCTCGCGTTCGAGGAAGCGTTGATAGCGGTCGCCAGACATGCACGCGACGTCACGGGGCGTGACAACCTGATCTATGCAGGCGGATGTGCGCTCAATTGCTCGGCCAACGGTCGGTTGGCGCAAGAGGCCGGATTTGACACCGTCTTCGTCCCGCCAGCATGCGACGATGGAGGGTCTTCGATCGGATGCGCGATCTATGGACTTGAAAGATTGGGCGCTGGCCGACTGGAGTGGGTGTGGGAGGACGATTACCTGGGTTTGCCTCAGACCGATCCCGCCGATGAAATCCACCAAGTTGCGCCGAAATTCGGTTTGAATGTTTCGAAGGTCGATGACCCGGTTGCACATGCGGCGCGTGCGCTTGCCGACAACAAGATCCTGGCCCTCTTTCAGGGGCGATCGGAATCGGGGCCGAGAGCTCTCTGCAATCGCAGCATTCTCGCAAGTCCGAAGCAAGCGAGCATGCGCGATCTCATCAATGCCGAAGTCAAGCACAGGGAGTGGTTCAGGCCGCTCGCTCCGGTCGTTCGGCTCGAGAGCGCACCAAGATACTTTGAAATGACGGGGACATCGCCGTTCATGCTGCGCCGGGTGATGGTGAACCCGCAATGGCGCGAAGCGCTCGGCGCAGTGACACACATCGACGGCTCCGCCCGCGTCCAGACGGTGACGCGATCACAAAATAAATTCATGTATGATCTGTTGGAGGCGTTTCAGGGGGTATCCGGGGTGGATGTGCTGTTGAACACGTCGTTCAATGGCGCCGATGAACCGATCGTCGAGACCCTGTCGGATGCGTGTGCGGCATTTCAGCGGATGCGCATCGACCAACTGTTGGTACCGCCTTTCGTGGTGTCGAAGGCGTAAGTCGGGGGCAATCGGCATGAAGCGGATGCGCATCGACCAACTGTTGGTACCGCCTTTCGTGGTGTCGAAGGCGTA
>CAZJZO010000054.1:0-21696 GCA_964550495.1 uncultured Porphyrobacter sp.
CGATGACCGACTTCATCTTCATGGTGAAGGACAGCTCGTACATGTTCGTCACCGGGCCGGATGTGGTGAAAACCGTCACCAACGAAGAGGTCACGCAGGAAGAGCTGGGCGGGGCGATCACGCACTCGACCAAGACATCGGTCGCCGATTGCGCGTTCGAGAACGATATCGAAACGCTGCTCGCGACGCGCGAGTTCTTCAACTACCTGCCACTCTCCAACCGCGAGGAAGTGCCCGAAGTCCCGACCAACGATCCGTGGGACCGGCTCGAACATTCGCTCGACACCTTGATTCCCGACAATCCCAATCACCCGTATGACATGCATGAAGTGATCCAGAAGACGGTGGATGAGGGCACCTTCTTCGAGATCCAGCCGGGCCATGCGGCGAACATCATCTGCGGCTTTGGCCGGGTCGAAGGTCGCACCGTGGGTGTGGTCGCGAACCAGCCGATGGTGCTGGCGGGCGTGCTCGATATCAATTCGTCGAAGAAGGCCGCGCGCTTCGTGCGGTTCTGCGATGCGTTCGAGATTCCGATCGTGACCTTTGTCGACGTTCCCGGCTTCCTGCCTGGCACCGCGCAGGAACTGGGCGGGATCATCAAGCACGGCGCAAAGCTGCTGTTCGCCTATGCCGAGGCGACCGTGCCTAAGATCACCGTCATAACCCGCAAGGCCTATGGCGGCGCCTACGACGTGATGGCGTCAAAGCACCTGCGCGGAGACTTGAACTACGCCTGGCCGACCGCCGAGATCGCAGTGATGGGCGCAAAGGGCGCGGTGGAGATCATCTTCCGCCAGGACCGCGACGACCCTGACAAGATCGCCGAAAAGACCAAGGAATACGAAGACCGCTTCGCGAACCCGTTCGTGGCGGCGCAGCGTGGCTATATCGACGAGGTCATCCACCCGCACTCAACGCGGCGAAGGATCGCGTTGGGGCTCAGGAAACTGCGGACCAAGCAGCTTGAGAACCCCTGGAAGAAGCATGATAATATTCCGTTGTGAGGGGACCTATTCGCGTTTTGAAAACAGCTTTCTTACGTCCATGCCAACTCCGAAGAAGTTCGGTTGAAGTACCAAAGCGTGCCAAATTCGTCTAACTATTCCAACTGTGGCTTGCCCCGAGATTTGGTCCTGAATAAATTTGCTCAGATCTTCCGGTGAGTAACGCTTCTTATCGAGAAAAGTAACTTTGCTATTGGGACCAAGGATTTCCTTCGCCCTCTCCTTCACTCGTCCGGAATGCACAACGCTAAATAGAACTATTTTGGATTTTGAGTTCTTCGATTCGACAGACTTGCTAAGGTAAGCGCCAGTCAGAAGATCATTTTCTTCGGGGTCGAGTTCCGGATTGGCTGGCATCATAAGGTCAATGATGAGGAAATCATATTCTTTGGTTTCGAATGCTGATTTCGCCTTGGCGACAGAGGAGAAACGTTCGACGGAGAATCCATCAGCGCTCAACGTCCTTTCGTAGATCCTTGAGTAGTGGATCTCATCGTCTACGATCGCGATTCTAGTCATCGAACTTTCTCAAAAAAGAATCAATAGATTCAAAGAGGTCCTCAAGTTCTACGATCTCTCGAGATCTTGCTGCGTTGTCATCTTCAAGCATTGATATCAACTCGGCTAAATCCCCGTCTCTTGATGATTTTGCCCTTTCCAAGATACGATGACTTCGGCGGTATGAGTGGTATAGCTCATGCATCATCTTAGCTAGTGCGTATGAAATATCGTTGATCGATTTTGCTGGTTTGTTCATTCTCGAATCCCCGAGAGATGTAGCTCTAACAAGTGCTTTGGTTGTCTGGGTTTTCTAGGGAACTTAAGTCGGCGGAGGAATCCCATTTTTTAAGTTGCTATCGTCGGAGGAAGAAATGAAACTAGGCCGTCTCAACCATATCGGCGTCGCAACGCCCTCTATCGCAGACTCCATCGCCCACTATCGCGACGTCATGGGCGCAACTGACATCGAGAAACCCTTCGACCTGCCCGAACAGGGAGTAAAGGTGTGCTTCGTCAACACGCCGACCGATTCGGGAATGAACGGAACCCAGATCGAGTTGATCGAGCCCTTCGACGAGGCCTCACCGATAAACAATTTCCTCGCCAAGAACCCTGCGGGCGGGCAGCATCATGTTTGCTTCGAAGTCCCCGATATCGCTACGGCACGCGAGGAATTCGAAGCGATGGGCAAGCGCATTCTCGGCCCCACGCGGATCGGCGCGCACGGCACGCCTATCTTTTTCGTCCATCCCAAGGATATGCAGGGCATGCTTACCGAGATTATGGAGACGCCCAAAGAAAGCACGCACTAGTCCAACTAGGCAATTCTTCGTCATTCCTGCGAAGGCAGGAATCCAGATAAGCTCTCTGCCAATCGCAACGATATCTGGACCCCTGCCTGCGCAGGGGTGACGCGTTAGGCTACCCGTTTTTCATAGGTTGCCTCGCACCGACAACCACGCCAGAGACAGTTTCAAACCGAAACGCTTGGGAGAGTCCCCGTGTCCGAATACGAAACCATCCGCGTCGAACAAGACGGCCCGCTGACCACCATCACGCTCAACCGCCCGGATCGCCTCAACGCGATGCCGCCGCAGATGGCGGACGAGATCGGGCAGGTGTTCTACGATCTGGGTGACAGCCGCGCGGTGCTGATCACGGGTGAGGGCAAGGGCTTCTGTTCGGGCGCAGACCTTTCCGCGCGCAGCGACGACAACCCGCTGATGGGCAAGGGCGGGAGCCATGAAGCGCTCAACAACCACTACAATCCGGCGGTCAGCCACCTGGTGCGCGCCAACGTGCCGGTGATCTGCGCGGTCAACGGTCCGGCGGCGGGGGTAGGGTGTTCGCTCGCGCTGGCAGCCGACTTCACCATCGCCGGGCGGTCGGCCTATTTCCTGCAGGCCTTCGTCAATATCGGCCTAGTGCCCGACGGAGGATCGACCTGGCTGCTCGCCCGCGCCATCGGGCGACCTCGCGCGACCCGCATGATGATGCTGGGCGAAAAGATTGGCGCCGAGCAGGCCGAGGAATGGGGCCTGATCTACAAATGCGTCGACGATGAATTGCTGATGGATGAAGCCAAGGCGCTGGCGGCCAAGCTCGCCAACGGTCCGACGCTTGCCTATGCTGCGATGAAGCGCAACATCGCCACCGCGCTTGACGGTTCACTGCAACAGGTGCTTTTGGCCGAAGCCGAAGCGCAGCATATCGCCGGTCGCTCGGCCGACGCGAAAGAGGGCGGCAAGGCCTTCCTCGAAAAGCGCAAGGCAGAATTCAAGGGAGCCTAACAGCTCCGAGAAGGGGCAGAACATGGCCAAGCATGTGGTTGTCGATTGCGAGGGCTCCGGTCCTTGCCCCGGCTATGGCTGCATGATCAATTTCGGCGCGTTCGTGGTCGAGGAGCCTCTCGAGCGCGGCTTCGCCTCACCGATCATCGAACCCTATTGCGACCGCTTCGACGCGGCAGCCTATGAATTCATGGGGCTCGACCTTGAAAAGCATCGGGCTGCGGCCGAATGCACTCTGGCCGAAGCGATGCAGCAGTTTGGCGAGTGGCTGTCTGGCATATCGAAGGAACGGCTGGTGTTCTGGTCCGATAATCCCGCCTATGACTGGCAGTGGATCAATCACGGTTTCGCGGTCGCCGGGATTGCCAATCCCTTCGGATTTTCGGCGCGACGGATCGGCGATTTGTATGCCGGCACGATGAAGACACCGGGCGATCACAACAGCTGGCGCAAGTTCAAGATTACGCCGCACGATCACGATCCGCTAAATGATGCTAAGGGCAATGCCGAAGCCTTGCTCGAAGTGTTGAGGCTGAATGACGATTTGAAATGGTTGAGACGACAGAATGACGGATAAGCCTACCCCCGAGGACTGGAAATCGCTCGCCGACAAGGAATCCAAGGGCCGCGACCTAACCTGGTCGACGCCCGAGGGATTCGATATCAAGCCGCTCTACACCGCAGCGGACCACGCCGAGTGGGATCCGGGCCTTCCGGGCTTTGCGCCGTTCACGCGCGGAGTGAAGGCGAGCATGTATGCCGGCCGCCCTTGGACGATCCGGCAATATGCGGGCTTTTCGACCGCCGAGGAATCCAACGCGTTCTATCGCCGCAACCTGGCTGCTGGACAGAAGGGGCTGAGCGTCGCCTTCGATCTCGCCACCCATCGCGGCTATGACAGCGACCACCCGCGCGTGCTCGGCGATGTCGGCAAGGCGGGTGTGGCGATCGACACCGTCGCGGACATGGAAATCCTGTTCGATCAGATCCCGCTCGACACGATGTCGGTCAGCATGACCATGAACGGCGCAGTGATCCCGGTGATGGCGTTCTACATCGTCGCGGGCGAGCGGCAGGGCGTGAGCGCCGAGAAGCTCTCCGGGACCATCCAGAACGACATCCTCAAGGAGTTCATGGTCCGCAACACTTACATCTATCCGCCCGAGCCGAGCATGCGGATCGTGTCGGACATCATCGCCTACACCTCGGCCAACATGCCGAAATTCAACAGCATTTCGATCTCCGGCTATCACATGCACGAGGCCGGGGCGACGGCGGTGCAGGAGCTTGCCTTCACCATCGCCGACGGCAAGGAATACGTGACCCGCGCGATGGCGGCGGGGCTGGATATCGATGCCTTTGCGGGTCGGCTCAGCTTCTTCTTCGGCATCGGCATGAACTTCTTCATGGAGATCGCCAAGCTGCGCGCGGCGCGCACGCTTTGGTATCGCGTGATGGACGGTCTTGGAGCGCAGAAGGACCGCTCCAAGATGCTGCGCACCCACTGCCAGACCAGCGGCGTGAGCCTGCAGGAGCAGGATCCCTACAACAACGTCATCCGCACCACGGTGGAGGCGCTGGCGGCGACGCTGGGCGGGACGCAGAGCCTGCACACCAACGCGCTCGACGAAGCGATCGCGCTCCCGACCGACTTCTCCGCCCGGATCGCGCGCAACACGCAGTTGGTGCTGCAAGAGGAAAGCGGGATCACCAATGTCGTCGATCCGCTCGGCGGCTCGCACTACATCGAAGCGCTGACAGCGACGTTGGTCGAGGAAGCCGAAAAACTGATCGCCGAGGTCGACGACGCGGGCGGGATGACCGCCTATGTCGATACCGGCGCGCCCAAGGCCGCGATCGAACGTGCGGCCGCGGAAAAGCAGACCGGCATCGACAAGGGCGAAACCGTGATCGTCGGCGTGAACAAGTACCAGTTGGCCGAAGAACAGCAGATCGATACGCTCGAAGTCGACAACGCGGCTGTGCGCCAGGGCCAGATTGCGCGTCTCGCTGAGGTTCGGGCGGGACGCGACGAAGTAGCCTGTCGCCGCGCTCTCAAATCTCTGACCGAGGGCTGCACCAGCGGCGGCAATGTGCTCGAACTGGCGGTGGAAGCCGCGCGCCACGACGCGACTTTGGGCGAAATCTCGGCGGCAATGGAAGAGGTTTTCGGACGCCATGACGCCACACCCAAGCCGGTCAGCGGGGTTTACAAGACCGCCTACGAATTCGACCAGCGCTGGGCGCAGGTCACTGACGGTGTGGACGCGGTCGGACGGCGCTTGGGCCGCAAGCCGCGCATCATGGTCGCCAAGATGGGGCAGGATGGGCATGATCGCGGGGCGAATGTGATCGCGAGCGCCTTTGCGGATATGGGCTTCGAGGTGGTCTCCGGCCCACTGTTCCAGACCCCCGAAGAGGCCTGCAAGATGGCTTTGGATAGCGATGTCGATGTTGTGGGTGCTTCGAGCCTTGCGGCAGGTCACAAGACGCTGATCCCCGAACTCATCCGCCTACTCAAGGAAGCGGGACGGCCTGACATCAAGGTCACTGCCGGCGGTGTGATCCCGCCGCAGGATTACGACTTCCTGCGCGAGGCAGGGGTGCAGGGAATTTACGGCCCCGGCTCGAACGTGGTCGAATGCGCTGCGGATATCCTGACCTTGCTCGGCCACAACATGCCGCCGCTGGATAGCGTGATCGACGAGGCGGCAGAGTGATCGCCCAGTTGCTGTTGGCGCTCGCGCTGGCAAGCGATGAGCCCCAACATCCCGACGGTTGCGCACCAGAGTCACCCGTGCGCGATCCCGAGATATGCGAACCTCTCTATGAAGAAGGCAGTTTTACGCTTTACAGTATTGAGAGCGTGGCTGTGGGGTCGGTAGCCGAGATGAAAGAGATCAGGCCAAGAGCACGCGAATGCGGCCTATCGAACCGTATCGACTATGTGGGAGAGCTGGATGTCGCGATCTTCGACATCATCGACGCAAGCCGCGAATCGAGGAATTGCCTGCTCGCCTGGATCGAAAGGGAGATTCCGCATTTGAAGTACTCGGAAGAGCGACTTTCCAAGCGCTTTCGCGAGGCACCACGCCGCGAGGACGCTAACGAGGCGGCATCGGAGTGAACCTCTCCTCCGAAAGCTTCGCTGCGCTGGCGCTCCTGATGTTCCTGACGGGGGTCGGCATCCCCATCATGGCCACATTCAACGGTGGGCTGGGCCTCCAACTTGGCAGCCCCGTTGCGGCGTCGTTGATCCTGTTTGTCGTTGGCGGAGTTCTCGCGGGCACAATCCTGCTGGCGTTCGGTGGCGCGCCGTCGGCGCAGGCATTCACATTCGATCGACCATACCTCTATCTCGGCGGGTTCTTGGTCCTGTTCTACATCCTCTCGATCACGTGGGCCGGCCCGAAAATGGGGATCGGTAACGCGGTGTTTTTTGTGTTGCTGGGACAGATCTTGGCTGCGGCCATCATTGACCATTTCGGCCTGTGGGGCGCAATCAAGAGCGAAATCACACCGCGCCGCATGGCTGGCATCGCGCTGATGGCGGTTGGCGTTTATTTGGCGAGGAAGACGACATGACCGACTACAAACCGGAAACCCTCTCCGTCCACGCGGGCTGCGAACCTGACCCCGCGACAAACGCCCGGATCACGCCGATTTACCAGACGTCTTCGTACGTCTTCGACAGCGCCGAGCATGCTGCGAACCTGTTCTCGCTGGCCGAATTCGGGAACATCTATTCGCGCATCATGAACCCGACCAACGATGCGCTGGAAAAGAAGATCGCTGCGCTCGAAGGTGGGGTCGGGGCGCTCGGGGTGGCATCGGGCCACGCGGCGCAGCTGATCGCGTTCCACACGCTGATGGAGCCGGGCTGCAACATCGTCGCGGCCAAGAAGCTCTATGGCGGATCGCTCAACCAGATGGGCGAGGCGTTCAAGAAGTTCGGCTGGGAAACCCGTTTCGTCGACACCGACGATCCCGAGAATGTCCGCGCCACGATGGACGACAAGACGCGCTGCGTCTTTATCGAGAGCCTCGCCAATCCCGGCGGGGTGGTGAGCGACATTAGCGCCATTGCCGACATCGCCCATGCGGGCGGTGTGCCGCTGATCGTTGACAACACGATGGCCTCACCAGCGTTGTGCCGTCCGATCGATTTCGGCGCAGATATCGTGGTACATTCGACCACCAAGTTCCTGAACGGTCACGGCAATGCGATCGGCGGCGTGATCGTCGACAGCGGCAAGTTCGACTGGAAGGCGCAGGGCGACAAGTACCCGTCGCTTACCAAGCCCAATGGCTCGTATCACGGTGCGGTGCTCGTCGACGCCTTGGAGCCGGTCGGGCCAATCGCCTTCATCATTGGTTGCCGTGTCTTGGGACTGCGCGATCTTGGCCCAGCGATGGCGCCGATGAACGCCTTCCTTGCGTTGACGGGCATGGAGACGTTGCACCTGCGGATGGAGAAGCACTGCGCCAATGCCAACGAGCTCGCCAAGTGGCTGGTCGAGCAACCGCAGGTCGAATGGGTCAACTATGCGGGATTGCGCGACAATCCTTATCACGAGTTGGCGCACACCTATCTCGGTGGTCGCGCGGGGTCGGTGTTCACCTTTGGCCTCAAGGGCGGATACGACGCGGGCGTCAAGCTGGTATCCTCGGTCAAGCTGTTCAGTCACTTGGCCAATATCGGCGATACCCGCTCGCTGATCATCCACCCGGCCTCGACCACGCACAGCCAGCTCGAAGGTGAGGAATTGCTCGCTGCAGGGGCTGGCCCAGATGTCGTCCGCGTGTCAGTGGGGATCGAACATATCGACGATATCAAGGCCGACTTGGCCCAGGCACTCGCAGAAGCAGGATAATGACTGACCTGCGCACCGACTGGACCCGCGAAGAGATCGCGGACCTTTTCGACCTTCCTTTCACCGAACTGCTGTTCCGCGCGGCAAGCGTCCACCGCGAAAGCCATCCGCCCGAGCAGATCCAGCTCTGCACATTGTTGAGCATCAAGACCGGAGGTTGCCCCGAAGATTGCGGCTATTGCTCGCAATCGGTGAAGGCCGACAGCGGGGTCGAGGCGACCAAGCTGATGGACGTGCAGGCGGTGCTGCAACGCGCTGCGCAGGCGAAGGACGCTGGGTCGCAGCGGTTCTGCATGGGCGCCGCCTGGCGCAATCCCAAGGACCGCGACATGCCGGCGATCGTCGAGATTGTAAAAGGCGTGTCCGACATGGGGCTGGAGACGTGCATGACGCTCGGCATGCTCGAGCCGCATCAGGCCGAGATGCTCGCCGAAGCAGGGCTCGACTATTACAACCACAATATCGACAGCAGCCCGGAATATTACGAGCGGGTGATCTCGACGCGGGACTTCCAGTGTCGCCTCGACACGCTCGATCATGTGCGGAACGCCGGGATCAATGTCTGTTCGGGTGGCATAGTCGGGATGGGCGAAACGCGCGAGGATCGCGTAGGCTTCATTCACACGCTGGCGACCTTGGAACAGCATCCGGAAAGCGTGCCGGTAAACGCGCTGGTTCCGGTCAAGGGCACGGTTCTGGGAGACATGCTGGCCGACACACCGATGGCCAAGATCGACGATATCGAGTTTGTCCGCACGGTGGCGGTTGCGCGGATCACCATGCCGATGAGCATGGTACGCCTGTCGGCCGGGCGCGAGAGCATGAGCGAGGCGACGCAAGCGCTGTGTTTCCTGGCGGGCGCCAATTCGATCTTCACCGGCGACAAGCTGCTCACAGCCCCCAATGCCGGCGATGACAGCGACAGCGCGCTGTTCGCGAAGCTTGGACTGACCGCGTTGCAGCATGAAGAGCCGATGCGTGCGTGCAAGGTGAGCGAGCCCGCCGAGTGACGCCAAAGCGCGCCTTTGCCTTGCTTTCCGGCCTTGTCGGCAGGGTGTTTGCGCAGATCATTTGCTGGGCTCTGATGCTTCTGGTGCTGGCCGGGGGAGCGAGGATCTATCGCGCGCTCGATGAAAGCGTGACGGGCGGTGTCGATCCGATTCACTTTATCTGGTTTGTAGCAATCACGATGATTGTCTTGATCTCATGGAGATTGCTTGCATCCACCGATCTCGACGGATGACGCTCGGCTTCTCCGTCGACGAATTGCTTCCCAAGGCTCGCGGGGGCGGGCAGCTCAAGATGGGGTTGGTGCGGCTTTCCGAGGATGAGTGGCTTCAGCCCGATCCTGATTTGGCAGCCCGTGCGAAGGGCTTTGCGGATTGGCCGGAAGGTATCCAGCTCACACCGGACGTCGAGGCACCGGGTCGTGAACTTGCGTCCGTGCTGGGTGTCGAGGGCGGATTGCCCGAAGCTGCGCTGGCGGCCCACGAGGACATGTGCCTGCTTACCAAACGCCACGGCGACGAGCAGTACCGACTGATCGGTGCAGCGGTCGCATGGCCGACCGACTGGCACCCTAAGGACAAGATCGGCCTGCCTCTACGCGCGCTCCATGCCCCGATTGCGGGTTACGAGGAGCAACTCGCCACTGGAGTCGATCGCTTCATGGACACGCTCAAACCCGGGGCAATCTATGGGCGGTGCAATTGGTTTATCGCGCCGAAGGGCGAGCGACGCTGGATAACCGATGCTACGGCGCAAGAGGACTTTGCGCATGTCACCGCGGAGAATGCCGGCGCAACCCTGTTCGTTCGGTCCGAACGCCAGACGCTTCGCCGTCTACCCGAGACGGGAGCGATCCTGTTCACCATCGGCGTCTATGTCGCGCCGCTCGGCACGCTCAGCACTGCCAACATCGCGATGCTGGCCAAGTCGGTCCAGACGCTGCTCGATGGGGAAGGTGACCGCCGGGGCGCTCCGGCTTATGCTGACAGCCTGATCGCCTACGCTGCCGAAAGGAGCCCTGCATGTTGATCCAGACCCTCGCGCCGCTGTTGCTCGCCTTCCAGCCCGCGCCCGACGCCGAACCGCCCAATCCCGATTGGAATTGCGACGACCCACAATTCCAGCAGGAGATGAACTGGTGCTCCGCGCGCGACTATGCCCGCGCCGACGCCGAACTGAACGCGCAATGGGCGATCACGTCGGCCAGGATGAAGGAGCGCGACGCGGGATGGGACGAAAGCGTTGCCGACGAATGGGATAAACGCCCCGGCTGGCATGCGAGCCTGCTCGAAGCGCAGCGCGCCTGGATCACATTCCGCGATGCGCATTGCCGGGTCGATGGCTACACCGCTCGAGGCGGAACGTTGGAGCCGCTGCTGGTTTCGAGTTGCAAGACCGCTCTGACCAAGGCCCGGACGCAGCAATTGAGAGCGCTCGCCGAAGGCCCGTACTGACGGCCACTTCCGATAGGTTGCCTGCCGCGCAGCGAAGCGGCATAGGCGTTGCCTCATGTTGCGACAGCTGGAGACCCCCGCTTGTTTTCCAAGATCCTGATTGCCAATCGCGGCGAAATTGCCTGCCGCGTCATCACGACCGCGCAGACAATGGGTATCGCGACCGTGGCAGTGTATTCGGATGCCGATGCACGTGCACCGTTTGTACGAATGGCGGACGAATCCGTGCATATCGGCCCCGCGCCGGCGGCTGAGAGCTACCTGATCCCGGAAAAGATCATTGCCGCCTGCAAGGAAACCGGGGCCGAGGCCGTGCATCCGGGATACGGCTTCCTGTCCGAGCGCGCGAGCTTTGTCGAAGCGCTGGAAGCGGAAGGGATCGCGTTTATCGGTCCGCCGCCGGGCGCTATCGCCGCGATGGGCGACAAGATCGAATCCAAGAAACTGGCCAAGGAAGCCGGCGTCAATGTCGTTCCGGGCTTCGTGGGCGAAATCCGCGATACCGAACATGCGGTCGAGATCTCCAGCGACATCGGTTACCCGGTGATGATGAAGGCCAGCGCCGGTGGCGGGGGCAAGGGGATGCGCCTCGCATGGTCCGAACAGGATGTGCGCGAAGGCTTCGAAGCGACCAAGCGCGAAGGGCTCAACTCGTTTGGCGACGATCGCGTTTTCATTGAGAAATTCATCGAGAATCCGCGCCACATCGAAATTCAGATACTCGGCGACAAGCATGGCAACATCCTCTACCTCAACGAACGCGAATGCTCGATCCAACGTCGCCACCAGAAAGTGGTCGAAGAGGCGCCGTCACCGTTCGTAACGCCGCAGATGCGCAAGGCGATGGGTGAACAATGCGTGGCCCTCGCGCGTGCTGTGGACTACCACTCGGCAGGTACAGTCGAACTGATCGTCAGCGGCGCGGATCCGACCGGGGAGAGCTTCTACTTTCTCGAAATGAACACCCGCCTGCAGGTCGAGCATCCGGTCACCGAAGCGATCACCGGTGTCGATCTGGTCGAACAAATGATCCGGGTCGCGGCGGGCGAGAAACTCGAATTGGCGCAGGACGATATCGGCATAGACGGCTGGTCGATCGAGAACCGCGTCTACGCCGAAGATCCTTATCGCGGCTTCCTTCCTTCAACCGGCAGGCTGGTCGAGTACGAACCACCGCTTGAAGGCTGGAGCAATGATGGTGCGGCCAATGGTCGGCGCGGCGTCGACGGCGTTCGGGTGGACGATGGCGTGTTCGAAGGCGGCGAAGTCTCGATGTTCTACGACCCGATGATCGCCAAGCTGATCACCTGGGCACCTACGCGCGAGGAAGCCGCCGACAAGCAGATCGATGCGCTCGACCGATTCCGGATCAGAGGGCTCGGCCACAATGTCGATTTCCTTAGCGCGATCATGCAGCATGAACGCTTCCGCTCGGGCGAATTGACCACCGGTTTTATCGCCGAAGAGTATCCGGAAGGGTTCGCAGGGGCGCCCGCCGACGAGACCTGGTTGCGGCAACTGGCAGCCCTGTTCGCAGGCGCGGAATTCACCGAGCAGGTGCGTGCTCGCCGGATCTCCGGTCAATTGAACGGAACCGACAATCCGCCGTCGCGCTGGATGGTGAAGATCGGGGGTCGGCGCTTCGATGTGCTGCTCGAAGAAGGTGGCGCCACGGTCGATGGTGAGACTTTGCGAGGAACCTGGGATTGGGAGGTCGGAATGCCGATCGCTCATGTCACCGGCGACAACGAAATGGCGGTCCAGATCGAGCGGAACGGCGTTCGCTGGCGGATGACGACCCGCGGCGCTTCGCACGAAGCGCTTGTTCTGCCAGCCAATATCGCGGCGCTCGACGGGCATATGATCGAGAAGATACCGCCCGATCTTTCGAAGATGCTGATTTGCCCGATGCCCGGAATGCTCGTGAAGCTGCACGTTGCGGAAGGCGAAGAAGTTCAGCCCGGTCAACCGCTTGCAACCGTCGAAGCTATGAAGATGGAAAACATCCTGCGCGCCGAGAAGGAAGGCAAGATTGCCGTTATCAATGCTTCAGAAGGCGAAAGCCTGGCGGTTGATGCAGTGATTCTGGAGCTCGAATAAGTCGAACCCGTCGTGGGCGAAGAGCAAGAATGCGTCTGCCCGACATAAAGTTCGTAAACTGACTTCGCTCAATATGTATCGAAACGGCGCAATAGTGTTGCAGTTTCTTGTAGCTTTGCGACAACTTTCGCCAATTGTGACGATTTAACATTAATGCGCTGGCAAACGCCAAGCGAAATAGCGACAATTCAATCATCGATTCGGAGCGACCCTCAGTCTGGTTCTGAAAGGGTATTGGATATGGCTAAGAAGGGTACAGGTTACTTCGACCGTAAAGGTCAATTCTTCAAAACGCCGCGCGAGGCGACCGCGAGCGATATTGCGGCGTTGCTCGGGCAGATTGGCGATGGCGAAAGCCTTGCTCCCGGAATCGCCCAAACGCTCATCGAACGTCGCACTGAAATCGAACGGCTCTTTGCCGAGCATGACGAAATGATGGCCGAACACGAAGCCAACGTCACCAGTATCGCTTCGAAGGTTACCAAGCTTCAAGAACGACCGACGGGCTAAGTCAGGAACCCAACGCGTCGAGAATTTTCAATGCGGCCTCGCGCGGGGTTGCAGTGCTGGTGTCGATCTCCGCGTCGTACCGAATGTTTTCGTGCAAGTGCCCGGATTGTTCGCGAGCCAGGCCGACAAGTCTGTCGCCGCGCGCCTTCTCGCGCTTCTCGATAGTCTCGATCGGAGCGAAGACTTTGACGAATTGCACGTCGCTTGCGCGCAACCCGGATCGGTAATCGTCGATCTCTGCGGCGTGGCAAACCTCGTCAACAATGAGGTCGAGGCCATTCTGCGCAGCGTCAAAAACGAACCTCCGCATGACTCCAAGCAATGCGTCTCCATGTGGTCCGTTCGAAATCCGGGGCAACTTGCCGGATTGGGAGGCGATCATCTCGATCCTGAACCAGTCAGGCTTGAATTCGTGGCCCTTGGGCAGGAATGAAATGAAGGCATCCATTTCAATATGCAGGAATGTTGCGCTCGCTACCTCCTGAATGGCCTTGGCAAGCGTCGATTTCCCAGCGCTGCTGACTCCGTTGAGGATGATCACTCTCGCACTCATTCCTCCACCATCGCGACCGCGCGAATCCAGCCTGCGCTGGCTCGTTCGATTTTGACCGGAAAACAGCTGAACATGAATCCGTGCGCGGGCAGGCTTTCGAGATTGGTGAGCTTCTCGATCTGGTAATAGGGGCGGATCCGGCCGGCCTTGTGGCCTTCCCAGATAATCGACGGATCGCGCTCTTCCGCCCACCTCTTGGCGGTGTGGCTGAAGGGTGCGTCCCAGCTCCAGGCGTCGGTTCCCACCACCTTCACCCCGCGTTCGGTCAGCCACAAGGTTGCCTCTGCGCCGAGGCCAACGCCCTGATCGATGAAATTGTCGGTGCCATAGACTGCACCGGATTGAACAAGGACGATATCCAGCGGCTGGAGTTCGTAACCGATCTCGTCGAATGCCTGCTCGACTTCGGCGGCGGTGACGACATGGCCATGCGGCAAATGCGAGTAGTCGAGCTTCACGCCCGGACGATAGAACAGGTCGAGCGGCGCTTCGTCGATGCTGGGGGCCGCCGATGCACCATCGTCCGTGGTCGAGTGGTAGTGCCACGGCGCGTCCATATGAGTGCCGTTATGCGTGGCGAGTTCGACCTTTTCGACCGCCCACCCTTCGCCATCGGGCAAGTCTTCCTTCTCCAGTCCGGGGAAGAACATCGCAATCTGGGCCCAGGTCTGCTCGTGAGTCATGTACTCGATCTTGGGGCGCATCACTTCAGGATCGGAGACGACATTGTTGGTGATCGGAATCGAGAGATCGACAAATCGGGTCATGCGTCGGCTCCTGCTTCCGCTTTCAGTTCTTCGTCGAGGAAGGCAGCAATATCTACCAGCGAGACATCGCGCGCGAGGTAGGCCTCACCGATTTCGCGCATCAGCAGGAAGGGCAGGGTGCCTCCCACCATTTTCTTGTCATGCCGCATATGCCCGACAAGCGTCGCGCCATCGCAGTCGAGATCGAGCGCCGCGATCTCCGAGGGCAGACCCGACGCTGCGATCACCCGCGCTGCGCGCTCGGCATCCGAGAGCGCCAGATCGCCTCGCCGCGCGGAATAGCGCGCGGCGAGCACCATCCCCAGTGCCACGGCTTCACCGTGCAGCAAGCGGTCGGAAAAGCTGGTCTCTGCCTCCAGCGCGTGGCCGAATGTATGTCCGAGATTGAGCAAGGCGCGTACTCCGCTCGTCTCCCGCTCGTCTTCGGCCACGATCCGCGCTTTGCACGCGATGCTGGTCGCGATGGAATGCGCGAGCGCTGATGGTTCGCGATCGAGGACTTGGGTGCCGTTCGCCTCCAGCCAATCGAAGAACTCGCGATCCCCGAGCAATCCGTACTTGATCACCTCGGCATAACCGGCGCGCATCTCCCGATCGGGAAGGGTGTCGAGCACCAGCGGGTCAATCAGGACCAAGGCCGGTTGATGAAACGCCCCGATCAGGTTCTTGCCGGCGCCTGTGTTGATCGCAGTCTTGCCGCCGACCGAACTGTCGACTTGCGCCAGCAGTGTTGTCGGGATCTGCACAAAGCCACATCCGCGCTTGGTAATCGCGCAGGCAAATCCGGTAAGATCTCCGATCACGCCGCCGCCGAGCGCGAAGACATGATCGCTACGGGTTATGCCGAGGTCGAGCAGCCAATCGGTGAATCGCTCCAGCACGTTCCAGCTTTTGGCGCCTTCACCTGGTTCGGTCACGAACCATTCGGCCGAATAGCCTGCGTCGTTAAGGCACGAATCTATCGTAGCGCGGAATCGTGCTTCGGTGTTGCTGTCAGCTGCAAACGGCACCTTTCGTCCGTCGCGGTAGGAACGCAGTTCGGGCTCGGCTGCCTCGACCAATCGAGCGAGCAGGCCGGCCTCGATCACGACATCGTAGCTTCGCCCACCCAGCGCGACCGAGATTACGTTTCTTCCCGCAATCATGTCAGCCATGCGCCAATTCCTTCGATGATAGAATTGGCGGTGTCGGCATGCGGTCCATCCTCGCTCAAGACCCGAACATGCGCCTCACGATAATGCGGTGCGCGCTCGCGCGACAGCCGCGAGAGAATTTCCTTGGGATCTCCATTGCGCAATAGAGGACGAGAATTGCGCCGGGAAGTCCGCTCGACCAGAGTTTCGATTTCGCAATCGATCCAAACCGCGATCGTTGAATCGAGTATCAGCGCGCGGGTTTCCGCGTTCACGAACGCTCCGCCCCCGGTCGCGATGACGCCGGCATGGTCCTCGATCAGCCGCGCGATCACGCGCCGCTCTCCATCACGGAAATAGGCTTCGCCAAACTCATCGAAGATTTCGCTTATGCTGCGCTGAGCGGCTTGTTCGATCGCATCGTCCGCGTCGACGAATTCGCGCCCGAGCATGGCCGCGAGACGTTTGCCTACGGTGGACTTGCCGGCCCCCATCAATCCCACCAACACGATCGGGCGATCAATCATGTTTGAGATTCGAGCGATTTCGCTGTCGTCTAAAGCGGTGTGTTCGGTCATTGCCGCCCGGCCTATAGATGGGGTAGGGAGCGCGCAATATGTCAGAACCGCGTCGCTTCCGCCGTCCACGGACGAATTCGATACAACCGCTTGCTGCAAGACCGCAATTCGGGTTGCGAATGAGGCGCTGGCACATCTACGCGATTGCCGCTGTGGCAGGCGTTCTGGCGCTCGCCTGGATCGACGGCGGCGAAGAGCCGTTGCGTCCGATTGTGCAGAAAATCGAGCCTTCGGGACAAGGGTGATGCGACGATCGAAATGGTTTGCTTCGGTGGCATGCCTTGGCGTGCTGGGTGCGATTGGAGGCGTGGTCTCGACGGGATCGCTGACGGCGCAGGACGCGCCCGAGTCCATTCTCCCGCCAGGATTTGACGATCCAGCACCGGCGCCAACACCCGCTCCCGCGCCTGCCCCGGCGCCAACCGCAGCACCACCGCCGACGCCAGGCAGCCCTTCGCCCAGCATTACTCCCGGTGTGACATTGCCTGGAACGGCTCCAGCACCGGGCAACCTGCCGCCGGTCCCGCAAGTGTCGGGTGGCGATTTGGCCAATCTGCCGTCGGTCGAAGAGCTCGAAAGCATGTCCACCGACGAGCTGGACGATCTGCTGGGTCTGAAGCCGCGTTACGACATTCCTCCTGCGGCAAGACGATCGCTGGCCCAGGTTGGTGTGCTGTCCGCTTCCGAAGGAGGCTTCCCGACCGCTTCGCTTGCGAACCAGCCTGCGTCACTGGTCCGAGCTGCCCTTGCCGGAACCAAGCGCCCGGTTGTCTCTCGCTGGGGGCACATCCTGCTGCGCCGGGCTCTGGCCAGTCGATTGACGGCGCCTGCCGGGATGAACCCGGTCGAGTTCGCCGCGCTGCGCGTCGGCGTGCTCAATCGCATGGGCGAATATGTTGTCGCCCGGAATGTCGCGCAGGATGTCGACACCGGCAATTGGAACGATTCGCTGACCGAAGAGGCGCTTACCGCCTACATCGCCGCAGCAGACTTCGTCGGCGCGTGCCCGGCTGTCAGGCTGCAGGGTTCGGAACGCAACGGATCGCAGTGGATGATGATGCAGGCGATCTGCAACGCCTATGCTGGCGAAGGCGCATTGGCCGGCTCACAATTGAACCGCGCTCTCAGCGATGAGATTGCCCCGGCAATCGATATTTTGTTGGCGCAGCGATATGCCGGGGCTGCCGGACGCGGGCGCCGTGCAGTGGAAATCGAATGGGAAGGGGTCGACGAACTCAGTCCTTGGCGTTTCTCGCTGGCGAATGCAGTCGGCGAACCGATCCCCGCCGCGCTGCTGGAGAATGTACCGGGATATTACGAAAGGTCTGCAGCCAGCGCTGCGATGATCCCGCTTGAACAGCGCGCGATGTATGCGGACCGGGCTGCGCGGGAAGGCATTTTCTCGTCGCGGGCGATGGTCGACCTGTACAGCCAGGTCTACTCCGACAATTCGATCATGGGCGAAGTTTCGAGCCGCGCCGGTCGACTCCGGAACGCCTATGTCGCTCAAGACCCTGCTGCGCGTATCGCGGCGATGCGGGGCCTTTGGGGAACGCTTGACGACGACAGTGCGGCACCCGACTACGCCGCCAGCGTCACGACTGCTTATGCTGCCGCCAGGATCACTCCGAGCGCCGGTCTGTCGCGTTATGCCGACGGTCTGATTACTTCAATGCTCGCTGCCGGTCTCGATCGCGACGCATCGAGCTGGGCCAGTTTTGTCGAAGAAGGCAGCCTGGCCTGGGCATTGCTGGCGACGGGTGGAAGCAGCTCGGAAATTGTGAGCGCCGTCGGAGTCGAAGCATTCACGGGCAACGACGATAGCGAGGAATACCGCAAATCGGCGTTCCTTGTGGCCGGATTGGCGGGGCTAGGCCGCCTCAGCGCTGCCGAGTCTGCACAATTGGCGGCCGGACTCGATTTCGATCTGGCGCGCCAGACGCGCTGGACGCAGACGATCGCTCGTGCGGCCGATGTTGGCAATCCGGCGCTGGTTGCCCTGTTGGCCGGATTGGGCATGCAAGGCGCGCAATGGTCGCAAATGACCCCGCTGCATCTCTACCATATCACCTCCGCGCTGAATCGGGTCGGGCTGGAAGCGGAAGCGCGAATGATCGCGGCGGAGGCGGTGGCGCGGAGCTGATGTCGGTCTCGACCGAGGCATTTCTGGACATGCTTGCCGCCGAGCGCGGTGCCGCCACCAACACACTGGCTGCTTATCGTCGCGATCTTGCCGGGGCTGAAGAGCTTGTGGGTGATCTGGCCAAGGCAAGCCGCGAGCAGATGGCCAAACTGGCCGCAGGATGGAGCGCGCTTGCTCCCTCGACAATCGCTCGCAAGGCATCGGCCTTGCGTCAGTATTTCGGCTTTGCGGTCGATGAGGGATGGCGCGAAGATGATCCGTCCGGGGCCCTGCCAAAGCCCCGTTCACGCCGACCCCTGCCAAAGATTCTAGACCACGCGCAAGTCGAAGGCCTCTTTGCTCGCGCAGAACTCGAAGCGGATAGCGGCGATGCCCTGGCGGTCAGGCAGCTTGCACTGCTGGAGTTGCTATATGGATCCGGTCTGCGTGCCACCGAGCTCGTGGCGTTGCCCTTGAGCGCTGTGCCACGCGACGCTCCGATGCTGACGGTCACGGGCAAGGGTGGGGTTGCTCGAATGGTTCCGGTAAGCGAGCGCGCGCAAACGGCGCTGTCGAAATGGATCGAGCTTCGACCAACAAACCCGCGCTCCAACTTCCTTTTTCCGTCGCGCGGCGGAAAACACCTGACACGGGTAAGACTGTTCCAGATATTGAAGGAACTCGCGGTGCGCGCCGGCCTCGATCCGGCCGGGATCAGTCCGCATGTCCTCCGCCATGCCTTTGCGACCCACTTACTGGAGGGCGGCGCAGATCTCAGGGTGCTTCAAACCCTGCTGGGCCATGCCGATATTGCGACCACTCAGATATACACGCATGTCGATGCTGCGCGCCTGGTTGCGCTCGTCAATGCCAAACATCCGCTCGCGAGCCCTCTTGCCCCCCGGCGCGCATCGGACTAGCGCGTCGCCATGATTTCCTACCTCGAATTCGAGAAGCCGGTGGCTCAGCTTGAAGAGCGGATCAGCGAGCTGCGCAATCTGGACGCCAATCAGGATGTTGACGTCACAAGCGAGATAACGCGGCTCGAAACCAAGAGCGCCGAACTGCTTGCCAGCACCTATTCCTCGTTGACACCGTGGCAGAAAACGCAGGTTGCCAGGCACCCGTCGCGCCCGCACTTCCGCGACTATGTCGAACACGCGTTCGAAGAGTTCATTCCGCTCGGCGGGGACCGCTATTTTGGAGATGACCTCGCGATCATGGGCGGGTTTGCCAAGCTCGATGGCCGGCGCGTGATGCTGATCGGCCACGAGAAGGGACACGATACGCAGACCCGGATCAAACACAATTTCGGGATGGGCAAGCCCGAAGGATACCGCAAGGCGATCCGGCTGATGGATCTTGCCGGTCGGTTCGGGCTCCCGGTCGTGACGCTGGTGGATACGTCAGGCGCGTTCCCGGGTATCGAAGCGGAAGAACGCGGTCAGGCCGAAGCGATCGCGCGTTCTACCGAGGCCTGCCTCGCACTCCCGGTGCCGATGGTGTCGGTGATTGTCGGCGAGGGCGGGTCGGGCGGCGCCGTCGCTCTTGCCAGTGCGGAGCGCGTGCTGATGCTCGAGCATGCCGTCTATTCGGTCATCTCTCCCGAAGGCTGCGCTTCGATTCTGTGGCGGACATCCGACAAGGCGCCGGAAGCGGCTCAGGCGATGAAGGTGACCGCGCAGCATCTCAAGCGGCTCAAGGTGATCGACCGGATCGTGAAGGAACCGGTCGGCGGCGCGCATCGCGATGTTGCGATGACGGCAAAGACCCTTGGCAAGGCGTTGACGGAAGAGCTCGACGCGCTCGCGGATTTGCCCAGTGAGACTCTGATCCGGACCCGCGAGGAGCGGTTCCTGCAGCTGGGCGGCTAGCCAGATTTAACATTGCACTGGCGGCCAAGGGGTTGCCCGTCATCGTGAAGTTCCCGATACTCGGCATCACCAAGGGGCAGGCACCGCGAGGGTGGAGCGCGATGTCATCGTAGCGGGAGAAAAGTAATGAAACTGGTACGCAACAGGCTTTGGCTGACGAGTGCTGCACCACTGGCGCTGCTTTTGACGGGCTGTCTGGGCGGCGGCCCGATCCCCTCGGCATCCACTCCGATCACCGACAGCGAGGCGCAGCAAGGCGCCAAGTACCACCCCCAATTCCTCGCCGAATTCGGCGGCGCGATGACCGGGCCCCAGGCGGCCTATGTCGAACAAGTCGGCAAGAACATCGCGGTCCATTCCGGCCTTGGCAATGCGCGCGAAAGCTTCACCGTCACCTTGCTCAACAGCTCGGTCAACAACGCATTCGCGATACCCGGCGGATACATCTATTCGACCCGCCAGCTGGTTGGCTTGATGAACAACGAAGCGGAGCTTGCAGGCGTATTGGGGCATGAGGTCGGCCACGTCGCCGCGCGACATTCGCAAAGGCGCCAGCAAACGGCTCAGCGCAATTCGATTCTGGGTGTGCTGGGGGCGATCGGGAGTTCGATCCTGCTCGGCGACAGCCAGATAGGAAACACGGTCTCTCGCGGATTCTTGCAGGGATCGCAGCTGCTCACGCTTCGATTCTCGCGCAAGCAGGAGCTCGAAGCCGATGACCTCGGCATCGCCTACCTCAACCGCGCCGGTTACGATCCCCGCGCGATGAGCACCGTGCTCGCCAGCCTGGCAGCGCAAAACTCGCTTGATGCGCAACTGCAGGGAAGGAGCAATGCAACGGTCCCGGCCTGGGCTTCTACGCACCCGGACCCTGCAAGCCGCGTCCAGACTGCGCTGGCGAAGGCACAACCGCTGGGCACCGGTGTCACGAATCGCGACACATTCCTGACTCGGATCGACGGCCTGCTATATGGGGACGACCCGGAGCAGGGCGTGATCGAGGGCAGCGACTTCATCCACCCGGTCTTGCGACTCGGCTTCACCGCCCCGCAGGGATTCTACATGGTCAATGGAACCCGCGCGGTCAGCGTCAATGGTCAAGCCGGCAGGGCTCAGCTTACACTGGCGCCTTATGCCGGGGATCTGGACAGCTATGTGCGGCAGCAATTCACCGAGCTGGGCGGGGAAAACAACCGCCTTGCGCCGTCAAGCATCCAGCGCACGACCGTAAACGGCATTCCCGCCGCCTATGGCTCGGCGCGCGTCAACAGCAATGGCAGCCAGATCGATGTTGTGGTGTTTGCCTATGAGTTTGCCAGCGATCGCGCCTATCATTTCCTCGCCATCACGCCTGCCGGTCGCGGCGAGACCTTCACTTCTATGTTCCGTTCGATGCGCCGAATTTCGTCATCCGAGGCCAATGCC
>CAZJZO010000055.1:0-21568 GCA_964550495.1 uncultured Porphyrobacter sp.
AGCAGCTGACTCTTAATCAGCGGGTCCTAGGTTCGAACCCTAGTGCGTCCACCATAAACCTCGGCGCCGGTTCTCGCATTGCCGATAAAGCGTCCTGCCAAATGTCTTAGCGTTTTGAGTACTTCAAAGGTGTCCGCACCTATCCTATTGGGCTAGATGTCTGCTGGGCCGCTTTTGGGGCGATCCAACGAAAGAACAATCAGAGCTTCGCTAACGCCAGAATAGTGGAGACGTGTATGACGGACTATCCGGACATGGGGACTGCCTTAAAGGCTCTCCGGGACAACAACATGCGGCATCACTCGAAAAGTCCGCTGAGTCACAAACTTGACGATTACCTCGAAGGCTATGCTGAGGTTTGCGCATTTCTGAGCAACACCGAGAAATTCGAGGCGACTCTGAACCACATTTCGATGCGGCTTTGGTCGGCCTATCGACGTGATCCAAGCAAATCCAACAAGTTCACCCGAGCCTTATCAGTGGTGGGATCGCAAAACGGATTCTATTGCGCGAACGGACATCTGTCGACCGTGGACACAAGCACTCCGATGAAATTCAAGCTCACCGGCGGTGACAAAGAGCTAGGCTACTTCTTGCGGAACAAGCTGTTTTGGAAAGACAGTATGGAAGCGCAACACGGCGAGCATTCGCATTCTTTGCAATGGCTGTGCATCAGCGCAGCGAAACTGAAGACCAAGGTTCCAATTACCGAACTCTATGCCCGCAGCGGCGAGTTTGGGATGACGACAACCGACAAGGATCTTTGCAGAGCCTGGGCCTGGATAGCCGACTGCTTTCCGAGTTCAATGTCCGCATTTGGCGATGCTACAAAGCTCTCCAAGACAAAGGATACGCTCACTACGACAAAGTACCGATCGCCGCAGAACATCATGAATTTTCTTCTGAAAGATGGAAAGGCGATCAAGGATCACTTTGTTTCAGAGTATCTATTCAGGCGCTACACAAAGCATAAGTGGTTCAAGTCCGGTGAGGGTGAGCGCGCGTTTGGCGGCAGTATCGGCGGGGCTGCTCGAGCAAAATCCTTGTCAGACACTGCGACTTGGAAAGCATCGGAACGGGTTTCCAATCGGTTGATCCGAACCGATTTCTCCGACCCGCGAACACGCGCGACGCCCGATCCATCCAAACGAACCAAGCTCGTCGAGGAAGTAAAGTTTCACGGCGTCGAGGGAACACTGCTGATATCTCTCTGAGGTGTGGGACAATCCTCACGGGAACATACTGGCATGAAGAGATCTGTTGAGGCTTGCCACTTGCAATCACATTGAAATGTGATACATGCCTCGTATGAGCACATCGACCATCACACGCGTTCGCGATCTCGTCACATCGGGTGAAATGACCAAAGCGGGCCTCGCCCGTGCTGCGGGTCTTCACGCCAACACCTTGCGCGATGCTGCCGAGCCCGAGTGGAACCCCACCGCCGAAACCCTCGCCAAGCTTGAGGCATTCCTCGATGCAAATGACGACCGGCCCGTTCTGGTCGGTGCCGAGGAGATCATCGACGAAGCCCGCAATGGGCGGATGTATATCCTCGTCGATGACGAGGATCGCGAAAACGAAGGCGATCTGATCATCCCGGCACAGATGGCCACGCCCGCCGCGATCAATTTCATGGCGACTCATGGCCGCGGCCTGATCTGCCTGGCGCTCGACAGTTCGCGCGTCGACGAGCTGGGGCTCGAGCCGATGAGCCGCAACAACAAGGAAAGCATGCAAACCGCCTTCACGATTTCGATCGAAGCGAAGGAAGGTGTCACCACCGGCATTTCGGCTGCCGATCGTGCGCGGACGGTCTCGGTGGCGATCGATAGCACCAAGGGTGCCGACGATATTGTCACTCCCGGCCATGTATTTCCGCTGACAGCCCGCAAAGGCGGCACCCTCGTCCGCGCCGGCCACACCGAGGCGGCGGTCGATATTTCCCGTCTTGCCGGGCTCAATCCAAGCGGCGTGATTTGCGAGATCATGAACGAGGATGGCACCATGGCGCGGCTCGACGACCTGGTCGCCTTTGCCCGCAAGCACGACCTCAAGATCGGGACCATTCGCGACCTGATCGCCTATCGCATGCGCAACGACCATCTGGTGGAAAGGGTCAATGAGCGCGCCTTTGAAAGCGATTATGGCGGGCAATGGCGCATGATCACCTATCGCAACACCATTTCCGACAACGAGGCCTATGTCCTGCAAAAGGGGCATGTGGTCGAAGACCAGCCCACCCTCGCCCGCGTCCACCCGATCTCGGTGTTTGACGATGTGCTGGGCGCCCCCGGCCCCCGCAAACGCACGTTGCAGCGGGCGATGAGCGCGATTGGCCAGCACGGCTCGGGCGTCATCGTCATCCTCACCGGTCGCGTTGGATCGAGCGGCGGTTGGACGCAAGACGAGGAAATCCGCAATATCGGGATCGGTTCGCAGATCCTTGCCGATCTCGGTGTCCACGACATGATCCTGCTGTCCAACTCGCGGCCAGACCTCGTCGCAATCGAAGGCTTCGGCCTGACCATCACCGATCACCAACCCATTCCGGAGTAACGCACGCATGGCCCGTATCCTGATTGTGGAAGCCCGCTTCTACGCGCACCTCAACGATATGCTGATCGCCGGAGCCAGAGCCGCGATCGAAGCCGCCGGCCACGAAGCCGAAGTGTTGACGGTGCCTGGCGCGCTCGAGGTTCCAGGCGCAATCGCTCTGGCGGCCGAAAGCGGCGAATATGACGGCTTCGTTGCCATCGGCGTCGTGATCCGGGGTGAGACCTATCACTTCGAAATCGTCGCGGGCGAGAGTGCACGTGCAATCATGGCGCTGACGATGGACGGAATTGCGATCGGCAATGGCATCCTGACCACCGAAAACGAAGAGCAGGCATTGGTACGGGCCGACCCGTCGCAAAAGGACAAGGGCGGCGAAGCTGCCAAAGCGGCGCTCGCCCTTCTCGATCTGGTCCAGAGGTTCGGACGCTGACATTCCAGAAATGGCACGCTTTGATCGGCGTACTCATCTCAGCATAGGTATTTTCCCTCTATAGATTTCCGTAACCCGTTAGGGTGTTATCCCCTCGCGAGCCGGTCAAAAGAAGGCAGATGCTCAGCGATAAGAGCAAGCGCCAAGCAGGTGAGTTGGGGAAAACAGATTGGATGAGGGCAACAACGCCGAATCCGGCACGGCGGAGGCCGCGCGGATACTGTCAACGCTGGAGCGGCAATTGGTCGAGCTGGATCGCATGGGGGCAAATATTGCGGCAGCCCATGTCGATGCAGCGATTCAGCAAATCAGGCTCGATCGGGCAAATGGCGCCTATATCTGAGCGTTGACAATGGGTTGCACGAGGTTGGCCAGGGAATGCCTTTTCCACCGCATTGGATCAGGCATCCGTATTCGCACGTACAGCCAATCAAACCCCTTAGCGCTAATACGGAATGCAAGGGCCGCGAACAGAAGATGACGCATTTGTGCGTCGCTTGAAACGCGTCTCGTAACAGGAGGGCGCGACTGCGGTGAACGCATTGCCGGTCGATCAAGAGGCGGAAGTCCGCCTGAACACGATGTCCCAGGCGGGCAGGCCCTTATGAACATGGACAAGACCGGCCAACCGGGCGGCCCAGAGGCGCCTGCCAGCGAAGCGGCGGATCCCAAATCCGGAACGGAAAGCCAGGGAATGCACGAATTGAGACCGTTCGCCGATCAGCTGATGGCGATCGCCGAGCAACTGCGCGCCGGAGAGTTTGCCGATGCAGTGCAAAGGCCCATAGGCCCTGCGCCTGCAAACGAAGAAACTGCCGCACGGGCCAACGCGGAACAGCCGGACCATCGCGCCGCATACGCCATTCTCGCACGGCGAACCTATGCCACGCGCCGTCTGCGAGAACGCATCTTCGGGCATGCCGAACTGTTTGGCGAACCGGCTTGGGATATCCTGCTCGATCTCTACGTCGCATCTGTCGAGCAAAAGCCGGTATCGGTCTCCAGCGCGTGTATCGGTTCAGCCGCCCCGCCGACTACGGGTCTGCGCTGGCTCGGAGTGCTGGCCGAAAACGACCTGATCGTCCGCGAGCCCGATGCCGACGATCAACGCCGCGTGCTGGTCCGCCTGACCGATCGCGGCGTGAAGGCGATGGAAACCTATTTCGCCAGCGTGAGCAGTTCCTCCTGAGCGGCGCGTTGGCTGCGCCTGGGCATTCTCGCTATCGCCCCCTGTTAGTTTGAGAAGGCTCAGGCGCTTCAGGGCGTCATGCGCTCGCCGACAAGGCACCGAAACAGCCGCGACCGGAATAGACCGCACTGGTGCCAAGTTCCTCTTCGATCCGGATCAACTGATTGTACTTGGCCAACCGGTCCGAGCGTGCAAGCGATCCAGTCTTGATCTGACCGCAATTGGTGGCGACCGCGAGGTCGGCAATCGTCGCATCTTCGGTTTCGCCGGATCGGTGGCTCATGACCGAAGTGTAACCGGCGCGATGAGCCATATCGACCGCCGCGAGCGTTTCCGTAAGCGTCCCGATCTGATTGACCTTCACCAGCAGCGAGTTGGCAAGGCCGCGCTCGATACCGTCTGAGAGACGCACCGGGTTGGTTACGAACAGGTCGTCTCCGACCAGTTGGACAGTGTCACCGATCGCGTCGGTCACGGCTTTCCAGCCTTCGAAATCGTCCTCACTCATGCCGTCTTCGATCGAACGGATCGGATAATCGGCGCACAGCTTGGCGAGATACTCGGCCATCCCGGCCCCATCGAGGCTCAGCCCTTCGCCGGAAATCTCGTATTTGCCGTCGCGATAGAACTCGGTAGCGGCGCAATCGAGCGCTAGGACAATCTCCTCGCCGGGCTTGAACCCGGCCTGTTCGATCGAAGCCATGATGAAATCGAGCGCCGCACGGGTGCTGGCCAGATCGGGAGCAAACCCGCCTTCGTCGCCAACCGCGGTCGCCAGGCCCTTGTCCGCCAGCCCTTTCTTGAGCGTGTGGAACACCTCCGAGCCCCAGCGCACGGCATCGGTCAACGATTCCGCACCGACTGGCATGATCATGAACTCCTGGATGTCGATCGGGTTGTCCGCGTGTTCCCCGCCATTGATGATGTTCATCATCGGCACCGGCAGGGCATGCGCTGCGACGCCGCCAAGATACGAATAGAGCGGCAGGCCACGGGCATTCGCAGCCGCCTTGGCCACAGCTAGGCTGGTGCCGAGTATCGCGTTGGCGCCCAGCCGTCCCTTGTTCGGAGTATCGTCCAGCGCGATCATTCCGAGATCGATGTCTCGCTGATCTTCGGCATCGAACGCCCCGACCAGGAAGTCGCGGATCTCGGTGTTGACCGCTTCGACCGCCTTGAGGACGCCTTTGCCCTTGTAACGCGAAGCGTCGCCGTCGCGCAGTTCCACCGCTTCATGCGCACCGGTCGATGCGCCGGACGGCACGGCCGCGCGCCCGAAACTGCCATCGTCGAGCAGCACATCGACTTCCACGGTAGGGTTGCCTCGGCTATCGAGAATTTCGCGTCCGTGCAGATCGATGATCGCGGTCATAATTGGCTCCAGCGGGAATGTGTTGTATATTGCTAAGACACCCCCATATCGCATATGGTATGAGAGAGCTTTTGGCGCTCTATGCGCAGCAACTTGGCGGTGCAAGCGCGCGTGCGCATGAATACAAATGCGATCTCGAATTCTGACTGGAAAACCAATCATCTGAAGGGCTAGAGCAAAGATTATGGCTGAAACGAAGACCACGAAATCGACCAAGACCCCGGCCAAGCGCGCTGGCGCGCGCAAGGCTGCACCCAAGAAGACTGCGGCGGCGGCGAAACCCGCTGACGAAACAGTCGAAGAGCCGGCAAGCGAAGCGAAAAGCCGCTTCAACGCCGCTCTTGAAGAGGCCAAGTCCGGCGCCGCGGCCCTGCGCGCCGAAGCTGGCTCGCGCAGCGACGACCTGATGGCTGAGGCGAAAGTCTATGGCGACAAGGCCAAGGTCCGCGCCAGCGAACTCGCAACCGATGGCAAATCGGCTGCCAGCGACGCAATTTCGTCGCTCGGCAAGGTTGTAGGCGATACCGCCGAGCGGATCGACGAGCGCTTTGGCGAGCAATACGGCGATTACGCTCGCAAGGCCTCTCGCACGCTGGCGGAGACCTCTGCCTCGCTCGAGTCCAAGAGCGTCGAGGAACTGGGCGAAGATGCGCGGGAATTCGTGCGCAAGAGCCCCGGCGTCGCGGTTGGCATCGCTGCAATCGCAGGGTTCCTGATCGCGCGGATGTTCCGAGGATCGCGCGACTGATAACGCGCGTTCGGGGACTGGGGAATGCTCGACAGCGAACGCAAGGACGATCCGCAGGACGAATCTGCGGATCTCCTGACTCCTGCCCAGTCCGATAGCGCCAAGGACGTTTCCGAGAGCACGACCAACTTCGACGAATCGCTCGTCGAGGAACTTGCCGCTCTTATCGACGACGGCAAGACCTATGCAGAGGCCGAACTGGCCTTCCAGAAGGCGCGAGCAGGATTGGCCGGACGCAGCATCGGCGTTGCTCTCGGCCTTGCGATTGTCGCTATCATCCTGCTGCACATTGCGTTTCTCGCGTTGGCGGTCGGACTGGTGATCGCGCTCGCACCTTTGGTGTCGATCTGGGGAGCGATCGCGATCGTGGTCGGCGGCATTCTCCTTCTGGTCGGCCTGCTGGGCTATGGTGCCTATTCGAAAGGCAAGCTCCTCGGCGCGCTGTTCGCAGCGCCGGCCAAGGAGGACGAGCAATGACCAAGCTGCCGCAGCAGTTCCTCGAAGATCGCGCTTTGCGCGATGCCGCTCGCGATGTCTTCATGGCGGATATCCAACACGCCCGCACCAGCATTTCCGGCAAGGGGATTGCGACCCGTGTCGGCAGCCGCGTTGGCGATGGCGCGAAGGACGTGTTCGAGGTCGCCAAGGTTCACGCCGACGACAATCGCGGGATACTGGCAGCTTTGCTTGGAGCCTTGGTGCTGTTCTTTGCGCGCGAACCGATCCTCGAAATATTCGGGATCACGCCTTCCTCTGCACCGGACAACGACAGCGAAGAACAAGCCGGCGATGGACAAGACATTGCCGACGAGCAGCGCTTGCCCCAAGATGCAGAACAGCCCGCGCCTGCCTCCGGAGACGACAATGAGCAATGATACAGACGCAAAGCGCGACGAATTGCGCGCCAAGATCGAAGCGAGCGAGCGCCGCATAGCCGAACGCGGCGTGGCCGATCAGGCCAAGGAAGCGGCAGGCGCAGCGACGACCTATGTCAAAGAAAACCCGCTGACCGTTCTTGGCGGCGCCATCGCGCTCGGATTGATTGTCGGCATGATGACCAAGCCCGGTCGCCGCGCTGCCAGGAATGCAGCCACAGGCGCCGCCGGGGCCGTAAGCGGTGCAGCTACAGGCGCGGCAAAGAGCGTTGGCGATGCCGCGAAGGCCCGCGGATCGGCATTCGCAACCCTGCTGGCCGATGCGCTGGTTGCTTACGGGATCAAGCTGATCGACGATGCGCTGGACAGCTCGCGCACCGGCCGAGAGCGGCTCGAAGATCTGGGCGACAGCGCCAGTGCCAAGTCGCGCGAGCTCAAACGCGACGCCGAATATGTCGCCGGCAAGACGGCGGACAAGACCCGTACTCTCGCCCGACGGACACGCCGCAGCGCCGAGCGCGCGGTACGGGATATCAAGGATCGCGTGACTAACTGATTGAGCGCTCTTGCCCCGCAGCGGACATCCGCTAAAGGCGCGGCATATTTTTTCGCAGGGGTTCACATCGATGGCAGAAACGACACCAGAACAACGGCTCCACCTTGTCATGGGCGGCCGCGTTACCGATCCGCGCGGACACGAATTTCAGGATCCGGAGAGCATCCATGTCGTCGGAGTCTTCAGCTCCTATGACGATGCGGTCGATGCCTGGCGCGCCCAGGCACAACGCACCGTGGATGACGCAGAGATGAAGTATGTGGTGGTTCACATCCACAAGCTTCTGACGCCCGACGAATAACTCTCTGATGGCCTACGCCATCCGTCCCTTTCGCCCGGAAGACGCTGCAGCACTGGCTGACCTCACGCTCCAAGCCATTGGTGCTGTGGGCTCACACTCCTATTCTGAAGAGCAGGTCGACGCGTGGGCGGCGAGGCATCCGGGGCCAGAGCGGTTTCTGCAGCGGCATGCGGGCGGCGCCCACATATGCGTCGCGGCTGAAACCGGCGATTGTCCGGTGGCCTATGCCTTGCTCGAGCCCGACGGTCACTTAGACATGCTGTATTGCCACCCGGATCACACCCGCCGCGGGATCGCCGACCGTCTGCTCGATGAAGCGGAACGGATTGCACGTTCCTTGAATATCGACCGGCTCTACACCGAGGCAAGCGAACTCGCGCGGGCAGCCTTCGAGCGGGCCGGCTATGTCGTGCAGCATCGCCGCGACTTCGAAATCGAAGGCGTAGCGATCCACAACTTCGCGATGGAAAAGCTCCTAACCCCAGCGGGTTGAAGCTCTAGATTCAGATGAACTCGATCTTGCTGACGAGGTAGAACTTGTCGCCCGCCGGAACGGTAACTTCGATCTCGTCTTCGACCTGTTTTCCGATCATCGCGCGCGCCAATGGCGAAGAATAGGAAATCCGGCCAACACTCGCATCGGCTTCGGTCTGACCCACGATCTGGTACTTGATCGGCTTATCGTCTTCGTCGAGCAATGTGACCGTCGCACCGAAAATGATCCTGTCGCCCGAAAGGGTGGTCGGATCGATGATCTGCGCACGGGTTACCTTGTCCTCGATCTCGGCGATCTGTGCTTCGACCTGGCCCTGGCGCTCCTTGGCGGCGTGATATTCGGCATTTTCCGACAAGTCGCCATGCGCGCGAGCCTCTTCGATCGCATCGACAATCTTCGGGCGTTCCTCACGCAGCGCCTTGAGGTCGGTGGTGAGCCGTTCATACCCCTCAGCCAGCATCGGAACTTTTTCCATCGTCGCCATCCGTTTCTTTCCTTCTATGCCCCACCCGAATCATGCGTCATTCCGAGTGCACCGCTCCGTTGGGAGGCGGCCAATTGCACCAAAATGTCGGGAAGGACGGCGTGTTTGCTTCAGCTATAATAGTCTTGCAATGATCGGACTTCAAGCTGATCCGGTTTTATCGCTGCAATTGCCGCTGCCGCCGCCTTGGAAGCGGTCGCCGTCGTGTAGTACGGCACCTTCTTCTCGAGCGCCGTTGCCCGGATCGATTTGGAGTCCAGCAGCGACTGCCATCCTTCGGTGGTGTTGAAGATCAGATCGACCTCTCCATCGATGATCTTGTCGACAATGTGGGGCTGACCTTCGGCCACCTTCTTGATCGGTTCGACTTCCAGACCCTGCTCGGCCAGATAAGTTTGGGTGCCACCGGTTGCGATGATGCGAAAGCCCTTTTCAATCAACTGCTTGATGGCCGGAACGATCACCGGCTTATCGGTGTCTTTGACCGAAACGAAAACTGTTCCCTCATATGGCAACTGCATACCTGCACCGAGCTGCGACTTCAGGAAAGCGGCATCGAACGTGGTGTCGATGCCCATCACTTCCCCGGTGGATTTCATCTCGGGCGTCAGGACCGGATCTGCCCCGGGGAAACGGTTGAACGGGAACACCGCCTCTTTGATCGCGATATACGGCAAGTCGCGCTTGAATGGCTCGAAATCGGCGAGTTTTTCGCCTGCCATGACGCGTGAAGCGATCTTGGCAACGGGTTGGCCAATCGCCTTGGCGACGAAGGGAACGGTCCGGCTCGCGCGCGGATTCACCTCAATCAGATAAACTTCGCCATTCTTGACCGCGAACTGGACGTTCATCAGTCCCCGCACCCCAAGCGCCATGGCCAGCGCTTCGGCCTGTCGCTCCATTTCCTCGACAATCTCGGCCGGGAGCGAATAGGGCGGGAGAGTGCAGGCGCTGTCGCCGGAATGCACCCCAGCCTCTTCGATATGCTGCATCACGCCAGCGATGCGGACTTCCGCCCCATCGCACAGCGCGTCGACATCGCATTCGATCGCATCGCGCAGATATTGATCGACCAGCACCGGACTGTCGCCCGACACATTGACTGCGGTTTTGATGTAGTCATCGAGCTGCGCTTCGGAATCGACGATTTCCATCGCGCGGCCGCCAAGGACGTAGGACGGTCGCAAAAGGACCGGATATCCGATCCTTGCGGCAACGGCAGCGGCTTCATCGCGGCTATAGGCGATTCCGTTGTCGGGTTGCTTGAGCTTGAGCTTGTTGACGAGCTTGGCGAAACGCTCGCGATCTTCGGCAAGGTCGATCGCATCGGGCGACGTGCCGAGGATCGGGATCCCCTCATCCTCCAGCGCTTGCGCCAGCTTGAGCGGGGTCTGCCCGCCAAACTGCACGATCACGCCGGCCAGTTCTCCCGTCGACATCTCGACCCGGAGGATTTCGAGCACATCCTCCGCTGTCAGCGGCTCGAAATAGAGCCGATCGGAGGTGTCGTAGTCGGTCGAAACCGTCTCGGGATTGCAGTTGACCATGATCGTCTCGAAGCCCTGCTCGGCCAGCGCGAAGCAGGCATGGACACAGCAATAGTCGAACTCGATCCCCTGCCCGATCCGGTTGGGACCGCCGCCGAGGATGACGACCTTCTTGCGCTCGGATGGATCGGCCTCGCACTCCGGCTCCCCGAAGCTCGGCGCCTCATAGGTCGAATACATGTAGGGCGTGATGGCTTCGAATTCGGCCGCGCAGCTGTCGATCCGCTTGAACACCGGCAACACGCCGAGCTTGCGACGCAGATCGCGCACTTCCTCTTCGCTGGTCGCGCCGGCCATCGCTTGCAGCGCATCGTGCAGCAGGCCGGAGCGCTTGGCTTGCGTTTCCGCCATGCCACCCGCGACGCCCACCGAACGCACCGCCAGCGTCGCGAGGCGCTTGTCGGAAAAGCCCATCGATTTGAGGCGTCGCAGGCCGCCCGCATCGTTGGGAAGCCCCTCTTTGGAAACTTCCGCTTCTGCTGCAATGATTGCTTCGATCTGGCGCAGGAACCACGGATCGTAGCCTGTGACGTTATGGATATCCTCGACGCTGAAACCTTCGCGGAAGGCTTGCCCGACTTTGAGCAGCCGGTCGGGAGTGCGCTTGGCCAAAGCCGCATGAATGGAGGAGACGACGACGTCGAGTTCGGTTCCCTCGAGTTCCACAACCCGGTTGAAACCGTCGAGGCCGGTTTCCAATCCACGCAGAGCCTTCTGCATCGACTCCTGGAAATTGCGGCCAATCGCCATCACCTCGCCGACCGATTTCATCGCGGTCGAAAGCAGCGGCTCGGTGCCCTTGAATTTCTCGAACGCAAAGCGTGGGATCTTGGTCACGACATAGTCGATGGTCGGCTCGAAACTGGCCGGGGTCGCGCCGGTTATCTCATTGGTGATCTCGTCGAGCGTGTAGCCCACCGCCAGCTTTGCCGCGACACGCGCAATCGGGAAGCCTGTCGCTTTCGAAGCCAGCGCCGAGCTGCGCGAAACACGCGGGTTCATCTCGATCACGATCAAACGACCATCGCGCGGATTGACCGCGAACTGCACATTCGACCCGCCGGTCTCTACCCCGATCTCGCGCAGCACATTGAGGCTGGCGGTGCGCATGATCTGGTATTCCTTGTCGGTCAGCGTCAGCGCCGGCGCCACCGTTATCGAATCCCCGGTATGCACGCCCATCGGATCGACATTCTCGATCGAGCAGATGATGATGCAATTGTCCGCCTTGTCCCGGACGACCTCCATTTCATACTCTTTCCAGCCGAGCAGTGACTCCTCGATCAGGACTTCGGTGGTCGGCGAAGCGTCGAGCCCGTCGGAGACGATCTTGTCGAACTCCGCCTTGTTGTAGGCGATGCCTCCGCCGGTACCGCCCAGGGTGAAGCTGGGTCTTATGATCGCCGGCAGGCCTGTTCGTTCCAGGACTTCACGCGCTTCTTCGAGCGTGTTGGCAACCCCGCTGCGTGCGCTATCGAGCCCGATCGAATCCATCGCATCGCGAAACCGCTGGCGGTTTTCGGCCTTGTCGATCGCGTCCGCCTTGGCCCCGATCATCTCGACACCGTGCTCCGCCAGGACGCCCATCTCGTCAAGCTTGAGCGCACAATTGAGCGCGGTCTGCCCGCCCATCGTGGGCAGCAGCGCGTCGGGCTTTTCCCTGGCGATGATCTTGGCGACAATCTCGGGTGTGATCGGTTCGATATAGGTGCTGTCGGCAAACTCCGGATCGGTCATGATCGTCGCCGGGTTGGAGTTGACGAGAATGACCCGATAGCCCTCTTCCTTCAGCGCCTTGATCGCCTGAGTACCCGAATAGTCGAACTCGCAGGCCTGCCCGATAATGATCGGACCTGCGCCGATGACGAGGACGGAGGAGATGTCAGTGCGTTTGGGCATTGGTGCCTTCTTGAACGGATAAGGTGGATGGGTCGGTCAGCCAGGAGACCTTGGACGGTTTGACGGGAGTGGCCAATTGCGACAGCGCGTAGCCATCCGGCAAATGCTCGCGCAGGCAATCCTGCTGCACCGAAGAGAGCGATGCGGCGAACAACCGATCGGGCATGTATTCGTCATAATCGCCCCTGCCACGGACAATGTACCGCTCGAGCGCGCATTCGCCCGCAACCATTCCGACCGCGGACACTGCGCGCCCTTCTTCCATCACGTAAGCGATGTTGCGTGGCGGCGGGTTGTGGACCCCGTACCTTTCGGGATCGGAACGTTGGGACGCTTCGAAGTCGGGCATGAAAGCGATCCAACGTGCTGCGAATTCCTCAGGCTCGGCGTCGCCATTGGTTGCCGTCTCGCCGATTGGGGCGTCTCCGGATCTCAGAGCGAAGAACGCGATGTTTGCGCCGATGAGTAAAAGCGCGACCAGCGACAGGAGACTGCGGCGCGTCACACCAGTCCCCCGGCAAGCTTCTCGAACAGGCTCAATTGGGTCTCCTCGACTTCAGGCAGCGATCCGACGCAGGACTCGAACGGGCGGTGAATTCGCACTAGCGATATACGCAAGTCGTGGCGCCTGACCAGATGCCGAGAGGCTTGGAACGCATTTGGTTCACAGGGTTGGTCAGGTCGTAGGAATCCACCTACGTGTACGCCTTCACTTCGGGCCGGAAAATCGACGACCCATTGGGGCTCAAGTCCAGTCTCGGCCCTCGAATGAGTGTCCCAAGGCGCTACGCATCCCCCGATTTTCGATGGCAGGTCAATCTCTCATTTGATCGATCTGACATTCGCGTCTTTCATATCGGACACCGCATCGCGCACATGATCGCCCCAAGCCTTATTGAATTTGTCGTCCCAAGGACTGGAAGTGTATTCGGACCCAAGCGCGCTGACATTGGGTTTAGGCCAGTGTTTGGCATGCTTGGCAAACGCAGGAAGGTCGAGACCGGGCCACCGTTCGAGCGCCAAGTCTTTCTCTCTACCCGGTGGCAATTTGCTGCCTTGGTTGGCGACGTGTCGTATGTATTTCGCAGCTGCAAAGATGTTGAACTCGTCGCAGGCGAGCAAAAGCGAGATCTGCTTGCGGTTGAGGCTTTCGCGTCGTTTCTTTGTCAACAATCCAGAGAACAGGTCAGAGTCTTTCACGGTCCGGTCTCGAACTTGTCCAAGACCGATAGAAGTCGTCTGGCTGTAAACCCGGTGTGTCGCCCCAACAAAGTCCAACGAGTCCTCGTCGTAAGACTGGTGGCGTTGCTCCGTAAGGATGACTGCACCGATTACCTCGGGTGTTAACCTATACTGTTTGGCGGCCGCCCTGATCACTGCGGCGCGAGAAGGTGGGCCATTCGGGTAGATCGGCTTGAACACTGTCGAGATCGGTAAGCTGCTCACGCGAAGTGCTTGATTGATCCTTTCTTCCTGTGTCTTTGGAAGCAACTTGTTGAAATCGGGATTACCATAGGCTTTCGATACGTCGCCTCGGTCCTCCGGCGCTGCCTTGACGAATGGATGCACTTGGTAACCAAGTTTTCTTTTGACCCATTTTTCCCCCTTGATGAGCGCGGCAGAGGCCTCGTAGAAAACCTGTTCGGATCCAATAGCGGCTTGATCGACGAGCTTGACATTTCCTTTGAAGATATCGCGCCCGGTTGCACCACTGCCTGTAAAATTGGCGCCACTGTTCTTTGATATCTTTGCCTTGGTTGATGGCTCCCCGGCACTTACGGCCAGCACGTGGTAGCCGCGCATGCTGTTGGCCAAGTCTTGAGCTATCCCAAATATTTGGGCACAATTGCCGAAATAGGATGTCAATATCTCCGCATCCGGATCCCTGAAGTATCCTCCCAGCTCCTTCTCTATCATTCCCGCCGACGCATCGTTCGCTCGGCCTGCCAACACCATTGCGGCATCGAAAACTGTCGGGCTTGAAACAGTGGACCGAATACCGCCGAAGAATTCACCGATGTACTTTCGAGTATGCAACTGTTTGATCGTCGCGTCGAATTCCGGGTCTTGCCTTAAGTACTCAATGGCAGCGGCGCACTCCTTGCTTGTAGGCCAGTGGAATCTTTTCCCAAGCCCAAGGAGTTGGATTACCTTATCGCCAACCACTGTCATCGAATGCCCCCCGCGATCAATAACTGTCTTTAGCTAACAGAATTGGGGCGATTTTTGAAGACTATAGGCTTGCTGCCTCAATAGCTCGCAAGTGTATTTGGTGAGTGTAGATCTCGGTGGTCGCCGTATCATTAAAAAATGTCTTACTCGGTCTGCTTGATTTCTGGCGTCTAACCCTCATTGGGCTCGAAAACGTAAGTTATCGTCGTGTAGCGTTCGACATAGGGCAGCACGTTGGGCTTGCTGACACCGGCGCGGTTAAAGAACGTGCAGTTGCGGCGGATGTCGATCAGCCGGTTGCCGTCGCGGACCATGATGTAGCTGAGCACATAATGCGAGCGCGGATTGGCGCGGCGCCCCACTATGTCGAGTTGTTTGACCGTGTCGCTCGTATCGCGCAGCTTCTTCATATCGACAAAGCCCTGCCGCGCCCGCGAAGCTGACACGGCCTCGTGCTTGGCCTCGGGATCGAATTCGGTTTCGTCAAAGAGGCCGTCGCTGGCTACAACGCGGCACTCCATCCGCCCGGCGACGGGTTTGCGCGAGTTCTCCTTGAACAGGATCGGCCGCCAGAAAGCGACCACCGGCGAGCCCCCTGCCCCGCGCTCAAGCGTGACCGAACCATCGCCCTGGAACGCCACGCCCTCGGCGATTTCGGCCCCAGGCCAGGAATCGAGGGGCTTGGGCTCCATCGCCGGGTTTTGTGCGAGTACTCCAATGATAAGTGCTGCAATCCTGAAGGAATTAGCAAACCAAGTAGCATTCATCAGATCACCCCCGCTAATGATGCGACCACAATCGTAGCAACGGCGGCAATCGTTCCATCGACAAACTTCACGATCAGGTATTGAAGAGGCCTAAAGATTAGCTCATTCAACGCCCCCAATCGAACTGTCTCTCGGTCCAGAAGCTCCCTACCCGCTGTCAGCTCGGCAATTATTCGCTCTCTTTCGGAGCCAAGTTTGTCGGCTGCAGAGTTAGAAACCTCCAGTTGCTCTATGATTTCTTTGAGGCCTTTTGACGCGGATTCTCTCACCTGACGAGGCACTGATATGACTCTGTTTGCGCCTGTTCCTTCGGGTGTTTCGAGGTTCCCTTGCCCGACCGGTTCTATGGAGAGAGCAGTCAGAGCATTCATTAGCCATGGCTTTCCAATTCGTCGGGTTCTAAAAATTACTGATGTTCGGTCCTTTTTCTGCTTCCATGCAACATTGATGCTGTAGGAAGAGAAGTCGAAGTGAGGTTCGTTGTAGGGGTCATCGTACCTCTCCGCCCACCCTAGCTCTACACATCGATCCATTCCTGCCTCAAAAAAAGCCGGCTCAAAGGCCAGCCCAAACGCTTCCTCGACGGTGCTCCTAATCGCTGAGACCGGATATGAACCCGATATGCTCGTGATTTCCGCGTTGTGATATGCGATCGCGGCAGCCAGATACTCTCGCGGATCGACGCTCACCCCAGCCCCCCAACAAACTTCTCGAACAGGTAGAAGCTGTCTTGCGGTCCCGGTGACGCCTCCGGGTGATACTGCACCCCGAACGCCTGCTTTCCCTTCACCGCAATCCCGCAATTGGAGCCGTCAAACAGGCTCACATGGGTCTGCTCCACATCCGATGGCAGGGTGTCGGCATCCACTGCAAAGCCGTGGTTCATGCTGGTGATCTCGACCAGGCCGGTGGTGTCGTCCCACCCTTCCCCGACGCGCTGAACCGGATGGTTCGCGCCGCGGTGACCCTGGTGCATCTTTATCGTCTTCGCCCCTGCGGCCAGCGCGAGCATCTGGTGGCCGAGGCAGATGCCGAACAGCGGCACATCGGCATCGAGCAGCGCCTTGATCACCGGCACGGCGTATTCGCCCGTCGCCGCTGGATCGCCCGGGCCGTTGGAGAGGAAAACGCCGTCGGGCCCCAGCGCCATGATGGCGTCAAAGCTCGTCTTGGCCGGAACCACCGTCACCTTGGCCCCGGCACGGACGAGGTTGCGGAAGATGTTGTCCTTCGCGCCGTAATCGACCGCGACCACATGCGGGGTCGCGTCGCGCGCCGCGCGGCCATAACCGTGGCCGAGCCGCCAATATCCGCCTTCCCAGCTTTCCTGCCCCTCGCGCGTCACCCGCTTGGCAAGGTCCATGCCTTCGAGTCCCGCCCATTCCTGAGCGCGGGCGTGTAGCGCCTTGAGGTCGAATGTGCCCGAGGGTTCATGCGCGATCACCGCATTGGGCGCACCATTCAAACGGATTGCTCGGGTCAGCGCGCGAGTATCGACACCGGAAAGGCCGATCTTGCCGTTGCGCTCCATCCACGCGGTGAATGCTTCGAGGCTGCGGAAATTGCTCGGCGCGGTCACATCCTCGCGCACCACGCAGCCCACCGCGCTTTCAACCGCGCTCTCCACGTCCTCGGTATTGGCGCCGACATTGCCGATATGCGGAAAGGTAAAGGTGACGATCTGCGCCGCGTAGGATGGATCGGTCATCACCTCCTGATACCCGGTCATTGCGGTGTTGAAGCAGACCTCACCCACCGCGCTGCCGCTCGCACCGAACCCCCGCCCCCAGATCACGCTGCCATCGGCCAGAACGAGGCAACCTGTCGCGCCCTTGGGTTGCGCAGGTGTGGTGGCGGATCGGGCCATGGGGCTCTCCGAGTCAGGTGTTTCCAGCAATGTCGCTAAGTCTCATCGGCTAAGCGGCTGCCGGGCGCGCGTCAAGCTAGGCTGCATGGCCGCATTGCTCTAGAGCCGCGAATAGCAACCATCCATCCACAGGTATTCGCAATGAGCCCCTCCGACTATGCCGCAGCGCTCTCCCGCTACGAAGAAATCGTGGCGGAGTATCCCGACCTCAAGGTCAAGGGAAAGGCGAACAAGTACACCGCGATGAACGGCAACATGTTCAGCGCCCTGCAGAAAGACGGTGTCCTGACGGTGCGGCTCTCGGACGCGGACAAGAAAGCCTATAACGAAGAGCACGGTACCTCCGACGTGATCTTCTACGGTGCGGTGATGCGCGGATATGTTTATGTCACGCGGGAGATCTGGACCGACGACGCCCGGCTGCGCGCGCTGTTCAAACAGTGCGTAGAACACGCACAGACCTTGAAACCCAAGCCGACCAAGAAGACATAGTGCCGAAGCAATTCTAACCGGGAAGAAACCATGATCCGCGACGACATCAAGTCCGCCACCATCACTGCCATGAAAGCGGGCGAGAAAGAGCGCACTGCAACGCTCCGCCAGATTGCGGCCAAGATCAAGGACCGCGATATCGAAGAGCGTACCAGCGGCAAGGATATCGACGACGATGCACTGGTGACGTCCGTCCTCCAAAAGATGGCCAAGCAACGCCGCGAATCGATCGAGATGTATGAGACCGGCGGACGCGCGGAGCTTGCAGCGAAAGAGCAGGCCGAACTCGGCGTGATCGAAGAATTCCTGCCTCGTATTATGAGCGAGGAAGAGACCAGGGCCGCTATCGAAACGATCAAGGCCGAGACTGGCGCGTCGTCGATGAAGGACATGGGCCAGGTCATGGGCGCGCTGAAAGCCAAGCACGGCGCGGTGCTCGACGGGAAGCTAGCGAGCGGTCTGGTCAAGGCGGCGCTGAGCTAGCCATCCGTTCGTGTCGAGCGAAGTCGAGACACAAAAACGCCAATGGTTCTCGACTACGCTCGAACCGAACGGGGATTAGAACATGGCGTTCTGGTGCTACATACTCAGATGCGCCGACGGCAAATACTACACTGGCCACACTGACCATCTCGAACGTCGAATCGCTGAGCAGCAGGCGGACGGATACTGCGACTTCACCTCGCGTCGCCTACCCGTCGAACCAATTTGGGCGCAGGACTTTGCGACTCGGCACGAAGCGCTCGAATGCGAGCTTAGGGTAAATAAGTGGTCTCGCGCCAAGAAAGAGTCATTCGCAGCGGGTGATTGGGCAAGCGTCTCGCACTTCGCCAAGCCTCCGTCGGAACGATCCACAACCCCTCCACCGAAAGGTGTCTCGACTTCGCTCGACACGAACGGAAAGCATGATACCACCTAGCCATGACAATCACCCCGCAATGGAAGGATGAGCTGCGCGCGCGGATCACGCTGTCGAGCGTGATCATGCGCACCACCAAGCTCCAAAAGGCGGGGCGAGAATGGAAGGCATGTTGCCCGTTCCACGACGAGAAGACGCCGAGCTTCACGGTCAACGACCAGAAGGGTTTCTACCATTGCTTCGGCTGCGGTGCGCATGGCGACGTCATCAGTTGGATGGTCGAGCAGCGCGGACTGTCTTTCATCGACGCGATCAAGGAGCTGGCCGCACAAGCGGGGATGGAAGTTCCTGCGCCCGATCCGGTCGCAGCGAAAAAGGCGGAAAAGCGCGCGAGCCTTGTCGATGTGACGACGGCCGTGCAGGAGTGGTACTCCAAGAACCTGCGCGAACCGCAAGGGACCGATGCACTCGAATACCTTAAGCGGCGAGGCCTTCAGCCGATGACCTTGCGCGAGTTCGGATTCGGCTATGCCCCTGAAAGCAAGCAGGCCCTGCCGACTGCGGTGCCCGATTTCGACGAGGCGATGCTGGTCGAAACCGGCATGCGGATCGCGACCGATGACGGAACCAGATACGACCGCTTTCGCGGACGCATCATGCTCCCGATCCAGGACGCGCGCGGCCGCGTGATCGCTTTCGGTGGGCGCATCCTGGAAAACCGCGACGGGGTTGCAAAATACCTGAACTCGCCCGACACGCCGCTCTTCGACAAGGGACGCACGCTCTACAACCTGCACCGCGCCGCCCCGGCATCTCGCCAGACCGGTCGGGTCGTCGTGGTCGAAGGCTACATGGATGTGGTCGCGCTGGCGCAGGCGGGGATCGAGGATGCAGTCGCCCCGCTCGGCACCGCCCTCACCGAAATGCAGCTCGAAATGCTGTGGCGCATGGTCGAGCGACCGGTCCTGTGCTTCGACGGTGACAATGCCGGCCAGCGTGCCGCCATGCGGGCGATCGGCCGGGCGCTTCCCCTGCTCGCTCCGATGCGTTCGTTGGCGATTGTGCGTCTGCCCGCCGGGCTCGACCCAGACGATCTGATCAATCAGCAGGGCGTGGGCGCGCTGCAGAAGCTGCTCGAAGAGCCCAAGAGCATGCTCGACACGCTGTGGGAATTCGAGCGCGACGCGCAGCCGCTCGACAGCCCCGAAGCCAAGGCCGGTCTCAAGGCACGTCTGATGGCACATGTCGACACGATCCAGGATCGCGACATCCAATCGCTGTATCGGCGCGAACTGCTCGACCGATTCTCGGCCTTTGCCTACCCGCCGCGCCAACCGCTCATGCGCGGTCCCTGGAAGCCAGGCGCCCCCGTCCAGCGGGGCCTCTCGAGCGAAGCGCGAGACACGCTCCAGCGCGCCATTTCCGGCGGGCAACGCAACGACCTGATGAACGCGGTCATCGCCGGCCTCATACGTCATCCCGACCAGATCGAGCGCCATGCCGAAGCGCTCATTCGGCTCGCAAAGGTTGACCGAGAAGCCGCACCTGCGATCGAATCGCTGATAGAGCTGTCCGAGAGGGTTGATTCGCACGGACAAACCGCCATATCTGGCGAGCAAGGCTATCCTGCCCCACCGGACGATATTCGATACGCTTTCCTCAGAGAAGGCACGCCCCCCGGTGAAGCGCGCGAGGAACTGGCCGAAGCTGTGTCGCTGCTGGCCCTCAAACCAGCGCTCGAAGCCGCTATGGCGGCGACGATTGCCCGGTTTGACGACGATCCGGAGGGATCCTTCGCCGAACAGGCCCGCTTGCGGACACAGCTCACGACAGTTGATGAGCGCCTGAAGGCATTTGGGCGCAAAAAGGCCGCTTCGGCGGCGGGATCGGAATTAACAACGGCGTCGGTTGACGGATCGGCCGACGACCAGGGAACGGATTGACGAGTTTACATGGCCTCGACCGCTAAGACGCAAGACAAAGACGACGCTCCGCTGATCGACCTCAATGAGGCATCGGTGAAGAAGCTGATGAACAAGGCGAAGAAGAAGGGCTACATCACTTACGATGAGCTCAACGAGGCCTTGCCATCGGGCGAGATGAGCCCGGATCAGATCGAAGACATCCAGACCGCTCTGTCGGAAATGGGCGTCCAGATCGTCGAAAACGACGAGGAGGCCGAGGCCGAAGCCGAGGCCGAGGCCGAAGTCGAAGAAATGTCGGTCGGCGACGACGGCAAGAAGAAGGACGAGAAGAAGGACGCCAAGCCGGCGGCCAAGAAAACCGGCACCGGCGAGCGCACCGACGACCCCGTCCGCATGTATCTACGCGAAATGGGCGCGGTCGAGCTGCTCAGTCGCGAAGGTGAGATTGCGATTGCCAAGCGGATCGAATCCGGCCGCGACATGATGATCATGGGCCTGTGCCAGAGCCCGATCACCTTCCACGCCATCATTCAGTGGTCCGAAGCGCTCAACGCCGAGGACATGCAGCTGCGCGAAATCCTCGACCTCGACGCGATGCTTTCCAAGGAACCTCCGCCAGACAAGATGGAGGAAGAAAACGAGGAAGCCGAGAGCGGCGAAATCTCCGAGGAGACCGCCGGCCCGACCATCCGCGACGATGACGAGGTCGAAGAGCACTCCGAAGAGGGTGATGAAGACGGCGAGGAAGGCGACGCCAAGAAGGAAGAAGAAGAGGAAGAGGACAACACTCTTTCGCTCGCGCAAATGGAGGCCGCGCTCAAACCGGATGCGATCGATCGCTTCGCGCGCATCACCAAGCTGTTCAAGAGCTTCGAGAAGATCCAGGCCGAACGCGTTGAGACGCTCGCTGCGGGTGGCGACTTCCCCAAGGCCAAGGAAAAGAAGTACGAAACTCTCGGCGACGAACTCACCGCCGAAGTCGAAAGCATGCAGTTCCACGCGACCAAGATCGAATTCCTGGTCGACAACC
>CAZJZO010000056.1:0-20996 GCA_964550495.1 uncultured Porphyrobacter sp.
GAGCACATCATTCGTAATGATGGGGTCACGTGTTCGAGTCACGTAAGCGGCACCATTTGCCTGCTCGCAATTGTCCGTGAAAGGCTGAAAAGATCCCGGAAAACTGACAAGAATGTGGTCATCCCGCTTGCAAACTTGCGACGCGGCCAACGTCAATTCTGGGCTGAGTGCTGCGCACGGAGACGGCGCAAATGGGCGAAAGACAACAGGACCGCTCCCACCACTGTCATGAGCGTCTCATCGAGACCCAGGGCATCTGCGAACAGCGCACTCGTGATCAGTGCGATGCCGAGGGCTGCCGGGACCAGAAATATGGCCTTGCGCCCATCTGCCGACCGTAACGGAACGCTGGCTGAAGTCGCGATGGCCAAGAGCGCGAAGACAAGATGAACCGCTTCAATTTCTGCGAAAGTTCCTGCCACGGGCAGGACGAGCGCTAGTGCTGGCAATGCGAGGCAATGTGCGATGCAAACCATGCTAAAGGCCACGGCCGCTCGATCTGTCTTGACTGTGGTTTGCATGGTTCGACTTTGGTGCTTTCTTTGATCAGGGGCCAGGGCTAGGCGAGGAGCGAGTGCGCGGGGCCGAGCTGCCCAAGGAATTCTGCACTCTGGTATCGGTCGGTGACGAAGCCCAAAGCGGTGCGCAGGTCAGTTTCCTCCATGTCGCGCATGATGAAGACGATGCGGGAGCGCCGATCCTCGGACGGCCAATCCGGCAAAATCGCAGGCGGATGCCAGACATGCTGGACGCCGTGGATAACCAACGGGCTTTTCATTTCCTTCATATGGATCAGTCCCTTCACCCGGAGCATATTCACCCCGTTGAGTGTGGTGAGCAGACCGAACCATTCATCGAAAATCTCGGCTGACATGGGTTCATCAAAGGTCATGCAAACCGAGTTGATCCGTTCATCATGCCGATTGATGTCGTGTTCGTGGTCATGGCCATGGTTGTGGCCGTGATGATGCGAATGATCGGAATAGGCTTCTTCATCAAGCCACTCGCGAACGTCCGCGCTCTTGAGATCAGGATTGAAGCTCGCGAGTGGCTTGATCGGAATAGGCTTCTTCATCAAGCCACTCGCGAACGTCCGCGCTCTTGAGATCAGGATTGAAGCTCGCGCCCCCCAAGAGTTCGGCGGGATTGGGTGAGCCCAGAGCTGCAACAATCGTAGCGGCGGGATTGACCTGCTTGAGCCGCGACGACAACGCCTGCACATCGTCGGCATCCGCGATGTCGGTCTTGCTGATCAGGATCGTGTCGGCAACCGCGGCTTGTTTGAGCGCTTCGGGCTGCGCGTCGAGAGTTCCGGCTCCGTTCACTCCGTCGACCATCGTGATGACTTCAGCCAGGCGATATGTCTCTATCAGTTTTTCATCCGCCATAATCGTATGGATTATTGGCGCAGGATCGGCGAGGCCGGTCGTTTCGATGATGACCCGGTCGAACCAGCGTTCCCCGCCGCGTGAATAGCGCCAGGGGGCTTCCTTCAAGGTCTTCTGGAGGTCGCCCTTGATCGTGCAACACAGGCAACCGCTGGCCATTTCGACTACCGTGTCATCTTCATTGCTGTGAGCGATCAGATCGTGATCGAGGCCAATCGAGCCGAACTCGTTGATGATCACCAATGCCTTCGACATCTCGGGAGCGCTGATCAGGCGATTGAGCAGGGTCGTCTTCCCGGAGCCGAGAAAGCCGGTGAGCAAGGTAACGGGAATGGGCTTGCCTGCCATAACTCAGGAAACTGTCCCTGACGGGCGGCTATCATGCGCAGCCGATTGCCGTCCGGCGACGACACCAGACGGTTGAGCTTCGGATTGCAAAAAGGCGCTTATCGAGGTAGTCAAGGGTGACTCAAATGATGTTATATTGTATCACGCATCTACGAACCCATTGAGTGAGTTGCAAGTGCGCAGATCTGCCGAACGCAAACGTCCCCGGAAAGCGGGGGAGATCGATACCCAGATTCTGGAGCGCATCGCGCACGCCGACAAGCCAGTCAAAGCCTACGAGATCGTGCGTAGGAGCGCGATCGAAGGTGACCCTCTTCTTCCCGTTCAAGTGTATCGCAGCCTTGATCGCCTTAAGGCAAATGGCAAGATTGAACGAGTTGCCACGCTGAACGCTTTCGTGCCCTCCGAAACAGATCGACCGGTCCATTTTCTTTGTACCGATTGTGGATCGGTGGGTACCACGGAGGCGCACGAAACGCATGGCTTGTTGAGCCAACTCTGCAGTGACCACGGTTTCTCTGCGCACGAACCGCACCTCGAAATTTCAGGCCACTGCGGACAGTGCGAAGAAGCCGAGAACGAATAGACCGAAAGGATCTGTGATGAAGCCCAAATACCTGCTCCTGGCATCGGCCTTGTCAGCGATGACGCTGACCGCTCCTGCTGCAGCCTGCGACTTCGATGGTATGCCTGGAATGGGCGGCTTCCATCGGATGAACCCATTTGCCAAGTCGCTGGGTGGCTTTGGCGGTCCGCGGCCGCTCCCCCAGCCTGAGGCCACAGCCGAAAGGGCCGACAAGGCCGACAAGAAGGACTCGGCCGACCGGAAAGCCAAGGACCGCAAGGAGCGCGCCAAAGCCATCGAAGTGACCCCCGTCCGCGAGTGGGAGCTGGATTTCGGCAACGGCACTATCAGCGAAGAGGACAAGGCCACCTTTACCTGACAATGCAACTCGCCGTTCGCGGCGTCGGATTGACCTACGGGGACCGACGCGTTCTTTCAGACATTTCGTTTTCGCTCGATCCGCGCGAGCGTGTGCTGCTGCTCGGGCCTTCAGGGTCGGGCAAATCGAGCCTGCTCAACATCATTTGTGGTCTGCAGACCCCGGATGAGGGCTCGGTGGCTGTAGGTGATGCAGAAGTCACCAAAGATGGCGATGAAGTTCGCAAGCGCCACATGGGGATCATCTTCCAGACCCTGAGGCTGGTCTCTGCGCTAACGGTTCGCGCCAACCTCCTCTTGGCTCAGCGACTTCAGACCGGCACGACCGACGCGACATTTGTCGATTCCACGCTGGATCGGTTGGGCATCGCCGATCACGCCAAGGCGCGCCCGTTCGAACTCAGTCAGGGCGAAGCGCAGCGAGCGGCGATCGCCCGCGCGGTGGTGGTCAGGCCGCAGTTCCTCATCGCGGATGAACCGACTTCGGCTCTGGACCATGCCAACACCGAAAGCGTCGCCCAACTCCTGATAGAAGCTGCCGACGATGCCGATGCAACCCTGCTGATCGCGACCCATGACGACCGGCTGAAGACCCACTTTGCGCGAACCTTGACCTTGCAGGAAGGGCGGATCGAAGGATGATTTCGCTTGCGCTTGCCTATCTGCGGGATCGACCGCTGACGACGGCTTTGAACGTATTGCTGCTGGCCATCGCGGTCGCCATGCTCGTGTTGCTGCTGCAATTCGGGAATCAGGCGAACGAACGCTTTGAACGCGATGCGCGCGGGGTCGATCTCGTCGTCGGGTCCAAGGGCTCGCCGCTGCAACTGATCCTGTCCAGCATCTTCCATGTCGACCAGCCGACCGGCAACATCCCGCTCAGCAGCCTCGATCTGCTTCGCACCGATCCCGCGGTTGCGCGCGCGGTCCCACTTGCGCTTGGTGACAACTTCGAAGGCTATAGGATCGTTGGGACGGATGAGAGCTTTGCCGACCTCTACGGGACCGAAATTGCGGATGGTCGAACGTTTGATGGGCCGCTCGAAGCGGTGTTGGGTGCCAAGGTAGCAACCGAGACCGGTGCTGGCCTGGGTCAGAAGTTTATCGGAAGCCACGGCTTTGCGGAAGATGAAGAGGGTGAACAGGGTCACGATCACGCTCCCTTTGAGACTGTGGGCATTCTCAAGCCGACCGGGACGGTGGTCGATCGGTTGATCCTGACCACCTATGAATCGGTCTGGGACGTACATGGGATCGAACACGACCATGATCACGACCATGACCATGACCATGCGGACGAGGGTGAAGTGCATGATCACGGCGAGGATCATGACCATGATGCGGAGCACGGCCACGATAGTGAGCATGATCACGACCACGAGGCGGAAGAGGCAACGCCGGTTGCGGCGGAATCCGATGGACCCCAGCGGCGCCCGGCATTGCAAGCGTCGGGAGATGGCCTCGAACCCGAGCTGACTGCGCTGCTTGTTACCTATCGCAACGCATCCGGAGCAATCCGCATCCCCGCAATGGTAAACCGCCAGACCGAAATGCAATCTGCCGTGCCGGCAACCGAGACGGCACGCCTCCTCGAACTGATGGGCGCGAGCATTGACGGTATTCGCATATTTGCTTGGCTGCTCGCCGTCACCGGGGGGCTGGCGATCTTCGTCGCTTTGCTCAACATGGCGCGCAGCCGAGAAGGCGATCTTGCCCTGCTGCGGGTAATGGGTGCCAGCCGCGTTCAGGTCTTCGCAACGGTGATTATGGAAGGGGTGATCACCGCAGCGCTTGGCGCGGCAATCGGATGGTTGGGAGCGCATGCGCTGATCATGGCAGCGCGCCAGAGTTTCCCAACCCTTGCCGATCTGGGTTTGCAGCCTTGGCAGCCGATGGCGGCAGAAGCGGGACTGCTTGCAGCGGTCCTGGTGATTGGTATCTTGGCGGCACTGATCCCGGCGATGCGCGTTTACAGGATCGATCCTGCTCGCGTCCTCGCGAGAAGCTGATGGTGTTTGATAGGGAAACTGTTGAGATGATTACCTGGAGAGTGTGCATCCTCGCATTCGTTACTCTGATTGGCATTCATGCCTTTGCCGAGTTCGTTCCCGAGCGTGCGACGTCCATTCCGATTAGCCTCGCCACTTCGGCGAATGCCCAGGCTCCCGACCCGAAAGCGGGGCCTGTTGTCGAAGACATCTGGAAGCCCGCCGCCACACCGAAGGGCGGCGTGTCATGGAAAACCCTGGAGGCCACCGGCGAAACGACGCGAAAGGACTCCCAAGGGTATATCCTTTCAAAGCCCAAATTCACCCCTGCAGTGAAGCGTCTCGAAGGCAAGCGGATCAAGGTCGCTGGCTGGATGATGCCGCTAACGAATGGAGCAAAGCAGAAGCACTTTGTCTTGCTCGGCTACCCGCCGGGTTGCCCGTTCCACTTCCACGCCGCGCCGAACCAATTCATCGAAGTCTACGCGGACACCGCATTTACCACCAATGAGACCAAGATGTTCGTCGTCAGCGGAGTGCTTGAGTTGACGGGCTATGACGAGAGCGGGATCTTCTATCGCTTGCGCAAGGCGCGACCGAGCTAAGACGCTTCGGCATCAAGTGATCCCATAGGGCTAGGCCGGTTCTTCAACCGGTTGAGGCTCGCCCCATGCCGGGAATGGATCATGCATGTCAGCCCACGCTTCGGGGGTGAAGCTGGACGCCGAAACCAGGCATGCATCGAGCGCTGATCTGATCTTCGTTTCGTCCATGCCGATCCCGATAAAGACAATCTCCTGTCTGCGGTCGCCCCAGTCTTGGTCCCAGTGCTTGATGACGAATTCTTCGAACATGCCGTCGTCCGGCCAACGGTTCTTGAGAACTGCAGCCCCCCTAAAGCCTGGGAGACTGCATTCAGGCGCTGTTTCGTTGTGCTCAAAGGTCCGAAGCCGATGCGCAAAGCTGACGCTCTGACCTCTTGCGGTAGGTGGCGGCACACGAATCCGGGACAAGTCTGTGGGCTCTGGAAGAAATCCCCCGAGGGCCTCCATTTCTCGAAGATATTTACCAGGTCAGTATGGATCCCGTAATCGCACCACACCTCTTCCTGAAAGAGCGGACCACCGGTGCTCACGCTTGAGCGATGGTGCTGGGTTCAGCGCCGGACTGCCGTTTCGTTTGCGTCAGTTGCCTTCCGGCTTCCGCCAGTCGGATGGTCCCCACCCCTGGAGAATGTCGGCAGCTGCTGGCCCCATCACATCGCTTTGCAGGAAGTTCTGGTCGTCAAATATCACTTCCGATGCGACCAGATCGAAGTCGACTTCGGTTAGCAGCTGTTCTCCAAGCGTCATCGCTTCTTGCCTGCGTTTCCCGAAGATCGAATGCTGGAATTCAGCATAGACAACATTCCGCTCGTAACCAGGCTCTTCGAGCAGCCAATCGAAGAACAGTCGCAAGGCGTATCGATCACGTGGCTGATGAAACCCCAGGACCACGACGCGCATGTTGCTCCAGTCCTCGTCGGGAAACTCGGTTTTCCAGGCGTTCATCTGCGCGCGAAACTGCACAAGCTGTTCATGCGCGCCAGCGCGCAGATTGGCATGGATCGCCGGGCGAAGCGGTTCGATGAACTCGCGATACCTTTCCAAGGAAAGCCGTTCTTCGCTGATCGCTTCGTTGCAGAGTTCGATCGAGGAACTCAGGATCTGCTCCAGGCGTGCCCTGGTCGCTTGGTCGACATCCAGTCCTGCGATTGAGGATTGTGCGGCCGTCAGGGTTTTCCTGTAATTCTTCATTGCATCGACCTGGTTCGGATCGAGATCGCCAAATCCCCCTACGGTCATGATCAGATAGATTGTCACGGGGGCATGCGAATGACCGGCGAGCAGGAAATAACGCTTCGTGTCCATTCTGAACGGCTGTGCGTCTCTGTTCGGGAGATAAAGCGTCATGTTCAACAAGTCCTGGATGACCAATGGTCCTCCACGGATCGTCTCTTGGCGATGATGCTTGATCGCTTCGCCATAGGCATCGCGAAAGGCCTTCCTGAGGCTGGGAGTTGGTTGATCTGTATTCGCGGCAACCGTCGCCGGTTGCGCGGGGTTCGTTCTCGCATAGGAAGCTTCAGGCGCACCTATTCCGGCGCACGACACCAGGAACACCGAAAGTCCAGCGAAGAATGTTCGCACGAAAAAGCGCGTGGATCTCTTGTAAGTTAGAGACGAATCCAGATTCATGACCCCCGTCATATCTTGCTCTCCACTTCCAACAACTATGGGAGTTTCTAGGGTCACTGCGCAGTACATCAAGCTCAAAAGACCAATGACCGACAGGCGCAAGATGCCAGGCATCGTTCAACGTCATGGTCAGGTTTTCGCACGGATAGATTGCAGTGGACGCATTGTGGCGGGTGGTTACAAGGCGAGGGCAGCGATTCAGTTCGCTAGGGTTGCATCGCAATTCCGGTGTTTGGGGCAACACAAATGAGACCAGAATGCGATTGACGCAAAACAGAGAAAGCGAATTCAAGAGGTTATTGCATACCGACAACCCGTATCACGACAGCCTTGCGCCGGCTCAAGCAAAATATCTGCATGCGATTTCTCGGGCCCACGGCCTGGGGTTCGATGACCTCGACAATGGCAGCGGCTACCTGATCGAGCTGTCATCCGGCACGAAGGCCATTGTCATCGGCGGCGGCGTCGTCTGCGCCTATCCGATAAACTCAGCCACTGCTCATGGGATCGCCAGAGACAAGAAGCACACGAAATCGGTGCTCTCGCGCAGCGGCATTCCGGTCATTCCCGGACGGCTATTCTTTCTCTCCAACCGCTATCATCGCCTCCTGCCTCCCAATTCGACAATTGCCGACAGTGTCGAATACGCGAAAGAGTGCGGGTTTCCCGTTTTCGCGAAGCCAAACGATGGAGCGCGCGGGGACTTTGCGGAGATCATTTACAGCCCAGCCGATCTTGATGCCTATGCCGAGAGGATTCGAGGCAGCTACAAGGCTTTCTTGATCGAGAAATACATTGCCGCCGACGAGTACCGGGTGTTTGTCAAAGACGGCGAACCGCTTTTCTCATATCTGAAAGAGGTGGTCGCGCTGGAAGGAGACGGTGTCAGCACTGCAGGATCGCTGCTGGCGGAAAAAAACCAGGGTCTCGATGGTTTCGGGATTTCTCCGATACCAATCCAGTTGCTTGAAGCATTGGGGGTGGACCGAAATGAGGTGCTGCCCAAAGGCACCAAGCTGCCTCTACCCGGACGCCAGAATACGAGTGTTGACGGCGGATGGCAGAATTTCACCTGCGACGTGGGCGGCGACATCGCTCGGATCGCGATAGAATCGTGTGCGGCGCTCGGCTTGAGGCTGGGTGCGGTCGATATCTTCGCTCAGCATGTCACCGATGGGGAATGCAATCACTGTGTGATCGAGGTGAACAGCAATCCGAACATAACGGTGCTGGAGAAGTCCGATAACCATGCGATCATCTACAAGATCTGGACCGACATCCTGAGAGAATTGTTCTCGTGACCGACGAAATGCTGTCGATAAGGGCGCTTCCCAAATTCGGGAATGGGATTGGCCTGCATCGGGTTTCGAGATTCATATCGGAAAACTCGATCGATATCGGGTCCGTATCCGACCGTTCGATCCTGGTCGTGGGGACGAATGGGAAAGGCAGCACGTCGAAATATGTTGCGGCCGGGCTGGCTGAAGGCGGACGATCGGTCGGTCACTTTTCGTCACCGCACCTCTACGCAGTGTACGAACGGATTGCGATCGATGGCGAGCCGATATCGCCATCCGACTTCCGCCGAATCGAACAAAGCGTGATGACATTCGCCCGCAAACTCGCCGAAGGCGGCGACGAGATGGGGGAATTCGAAGCGCTATTCCTGATCGCTCTCACTTACTTCGTTGAGCGCGATGCAGATGCGATCGCGTGGGAGGCGGGAATCGGCGGGCGGTACGATCCGACGCGGGTTGTGCGCGCCAGGATCGGCATTCTGACCTCGATCGAGCTCGAGCACACGGCGATTCTGGGGAGCACCAAGGAACTGATCGCATACGACAAGCTTGATGGCTTTCCCGAGGGCGCTCGCGTTGTTTGTGGGGCACTCGACGATCCAGATTTGAAGGATCGCATCCAGAGCTATGCGGCGCTCCGACGGCTGCAGAATCTGCTCTTCGTCGAAGATGCCATCGGCATTGATCATGCTGAGCACTCGGTTGCCGGAACGTCCTTCGATACGGAAGATTCCGGCGTGGTTCGACGCGTGAACCTAGCAATGGCCGGCCGGTATCAGATTTCGAACTTCAATGCCGCATTGCTGGCGGTCAAGGAGTTCCTCTCGCTGTCTCCAAATTCGGAAAGGCTCGATCGCATTCGCGACAGGATGGCTGCGGTGACTTGGCCGGGCCGGCTCGAGAAGATCGATCTGCGCTACAATATCTGGATCGATGTCGGGCACACACCGGACGCGATCGAGCAAACGGTCGCCGCGCTGGACGACATGCTGGACCTTGCCACGGCGACCCTTGTTTTCGGAATCTCTCGAGGCAGGGATGCGGCCACTTTGGTCGATCTTGTCGATGGCAGATTTGCCAGCGTGATTGTCGCGCAGGCCAATCATAAGGGTGCGCAGGCCGCGGACATTGCAGAATGCTTTGCGCGTACTGGCGGAGTGTCAATCGAAGCTGATGTCGAACGCGTGGTTGATCGGATCAGAAACGTCACCGAGCGCGACGAGGGGCGCCCCGTCGTGGTGTTGGGGAGCCTGTTCCTTGCCGTCGAGTTCGCCCACCTCTGGCGGGGCGGCAATCTCGAAGACCTCGATTTCTTCTAGATCGGTGTTCGCGGATTCGTCAGTCAATCCTGCAATAGAATGGAGCCCGGTCATCTCGGCAATGCGAAGCTACTCGCCCCAAGCCGGTCGCTCCAGCAATGCTAATTCTCGATCATGCCGGTGACTGGTACGGCTTGTCGCAACCCTACAAATTCTTTGTCAGTCCGGCCGAATTCGTCTAGCGTTCTGTCCGGGCGGGGGCTTTTACAATAACAATAGGTCGTCTTTCTCCCGACACTGCTTAACCGTGCGAGTGTTGCGCGTGCCCATACAAGAAGAGCACGTACCGGATATGGAAGGCTATCTCGCACAGGTTATCGGTTTCGCGGGCAATTTCGCGCCCCGCAATTGGGCATTCTGCCACGGTCAAATTCTTTCGATAAGCTCGAACTCGGCGCTGTTTTCGCTGCTTGGCACGACCTATGGTGGCGACGGTCGTTCGACCTTTGGTCTGCCGGACCTGCGCGGGCGGGTTATGATGGGTCAAGGCACAGGCCCTGGGCTGAGCGCCAATACTCTTGGTCAGACTAGTGGTCGCGAGACTGTGACCCTGACCCAGGCCAATCTTCCTCCGCACAGTCACACTGCGACCATGCATGCGGAAAGCAACACCAGCACCTCGGGCGATCCGACCAACAGGCTGCTCGGCGTCGTAACCGGAGCCACCAAGATCTATGCGGATGCCGTGGCCGCCGATGAAGTTCCGATGCACCCTGACAGCGTGACAGTCGCCAACACCGGCGGTGGTGTCGATTTCGATATCAGGCAGCCATACCAGGTGCTGAATTACATCATTTGCACACAAGGTATCTTCCCAAGCCGCAACTAACGCGCCTATGGTCCATCTCGTCGCATCATGACCTGAGGGGAGGAATTACGAGATGGACCCATTCATTGGACAGATAATCATGTTCGGCGGGAACTTCGCGCCGCGCGGCTGGGCGTTCTGCAACGGGCAGTTGCTGGCGATCGCGCAGAATACCGCGTTGTTCTCGATCCTTGGAACAATCTATGGTGGCGACGGACGCACGACCTTTGGGCTTCCGGAATTGCGCGGACGCGTATCGGTGCATGCGGGTGGCAGTTCGGGCCCGGGCCTGACCAACCGTCCGCTCGGTTCGCGCGGCGGCAGCGAAACCAACACGCTGACCACCAACCAGCTGCCTTCGCACAACCACACCGCGACCATGCGCGCTGAGAGCGCACCGGGTTCGACCGGCAACCCGACCGGCAACCTGCTCGGCGTGGTGACCACCGGTGCCGATATCTACGCGCCACCGGTTCCGGCCACTGAGGTCAGCATGTCGTCGGATTCGATCGTGGTGAACAACACCGGCGGAGGACAGTCGGTCAACAATATGCAGCCCTACACGGCGGTGAACTATATCATCGCGCTGGTCGGGACATTCCCGAGCCGCAACTAGGGCAACGCCTAGGCAGGGCGCCGAACCGGCGCTGCTGGCGATGATGGAATGGGGCGCGCCCGGTCTACGGGAGCGCCCCTTCCCGTTCGTGCAGGCCTAGACTGCAGAATGCCGTTCGGCTGTCTCGAGAATGGCATCGAGTACGCTGTCGATGTCGAAGCCTTGTGTCGGTCGTGTCACCCGAAAGATCGGCGTCGATGCAGCAATTTTTGCCACGCGCTGCAGGTATTCGGCTTCAAGCTTGAGCGGCAGCAGGTACTCCGGCCGGTAGATGTTGTTGCGCAGGGTCATGAACTTTTGCGTCCCGGAAAGGGGCGAGACCGAAACTTCGTCCACGTCCTCCGGCACCAGCTCGAAAAAGGCTCTTGCCGGTTCGGGCTCGCCGCGTTGGCTTGGATCCAATGGCAGATCGAACTTCGCTTCGTCCAATCGCAACCGCGCCAGAGATGAAGTGTCGATCCGCAGTTGCTGTGCGGTATCGTCCCACATCTTGGCGCGCGGCATGCCGGACAGCGCGATGCCCTCTGCCGTGATCGGGCAGACATCGTCGGCGAGGATGCGATAGCCGCGCTGCATCATCGCGATCGCCGTGGTAGACTTGCCCGCGCCTGAATCGCCGATGCAAATGGCCGCTCCATCGAATTGCGGGAGCACCAGCGCATTGCCATGGACGACGATATGGCCACGTTGCATCAGGATCGCGCCCATCGCCGATCCCAGCATGTACAGCCGCAGCTCGCTGTCAGTGGCTCCGGGATACCGCGAGTAGGTGATAGTGGTGCCTTGCGAGACCAGCACTCGCAGCTTGTCGGGGAAATCGAGCACAAGGTGTCCGGGTTCGCCATCCACATAGGCGCGGACATTGTTGGGATCGCGCTCGGTCAGTTCCGGGACTGCTCCCTGTTCGATGCGAATATCCGGTGCGTCAGCGGTTGGCGCGGCATGCAGTTCTGGCAGGTCGAGGTCGCTGGCAATCGAAAGGCCATAGACCTGCCGCCACGGCTTGTTGGAGCTTGATCCGGGTGTCATTTGACCTGCCATTGTTCCCTGAAAGACCGGATAGCCCCGAACCGCCTGCGCTGCGATCCGGACATACACCCTTGAGTGCCAGCCAGAACGCAGTAGGCCGCTAACATGGTTGCTTCGGCATGGAAACTGTTCCCGACTGCGTTGCGCAAGCTCAGAACCGCAGCCGGATTGCCGGTGCGGTTTGTCGGGCTGACGGCGCTGGTCTGGTGCCTGCTCTGGCCAGCGCGGATTGCGGTTCTGGTCTTTCCCTTGCGGCGCATGGCACGCTTGTACGGCACCGATCACGGCGCCGAGATCGTTGTTCCAGAAGCGTCGGAAGCGGAGCTGGGAAGCGCTCGAAACCTTGGCAGGGCGATCGCTCTAGCGGCGCGTTACAGCCCCGCTTCGGCCAATTGCTACCCCCAGGCGCTGGTTGCGCGAATGCTGCTGCGCCTGAAACGCGTTCCGCACGGCCTGTTCTTCGGGCTGCGCCGCGAGGCCAGCTCGGAAGCGATGGAAGCGCATGCCTGGGTGATGGTTGGACAGGTGCCGGTGAGCGGCGGGGACAGCTTCGACAGCTATACGGTGGTCCGCTGCTTCACGAGCGCAGGCTCAGCCGGAAAGATCGAACGGGAATAAAGAACGGGCGGGGCAGCCCGATGACTGTCCCGCCCGCACGTGTTTCCGGATTGCCGCGTTAGATCGTGACGCGCGCTCCAAGGAAGAAGAACGTCCCGACCGGGCTGACCGGGAATGCCTGCTCGGTCACGAACGGCTGGCGGTCGAAGATGTTGTTCACCCCGCCATACACTTCGAGCATCTCGCTCGCTTCGAAGTTGAACGAGATGTCGTGGATGAACACGTCGCTCGCAATGCCGTTTGCGACGGAGAAAGTGTCCGCGCCGGTATTTCCGACCTCTTCGATTTCGACAGCACGAAGCGCCATCGAATCGAGGTAGGTGGTGCCCCACGTCAGGCTGAAGCCGCCATACTCGACCGTGAGCGAAGCGTTGCCCGCCCATTCTGGACGCTGCAGTTCGCCGAGCTCGGGATCGACGAGGGTCGGATCGGACGGGTCGAAGAAGTCGTTGAGCTTGTCGACCCAGGTGCCGTTGGCGTTCAGCGTGAAGCCCAGTTCGCCGACATCAAAGCTGTACTGCATCGCCGCCTCGACACCGGCGGTTTCCAACCGGGCGAAGTTGACCGAGGTCTGGCGCAGGAAGGTGAAGCCACCTGTCGCCGGGTTACGATCGATAAGGTCGCAGAACCCGTTGTTGATGTTTGCGCTGTCCACGCAGTTGTCGACGATGTCCTGCGCTGCGACCGGGTCGATCGCATCCTCGATTTCGATGTTGTAGTAATCGACGCTGAGGATGAAGCCCGGCAGGAAGCTGGGCGTGACCTGCGCACCGACAGTCCACGTCGTGGCCGTTTCTTCCTCAAGGTCCGGGTTGCCGCTGAGCGTGCCCGAGAAGCGCGCCGTCAGCGGATCGACATAGGCGTAGGTGCCAGTCCCAAGCGTGGGATCGAAGCCGATATTGTTGAAGAACGCAGTGCAGTTGGCCTGACGCAGCGCCGGGTCGGACGCTGTGACGAGGTTACCGACATCGCATGGGTCAACCGGGCGGAAGAAAGCACCCTGGGCCGGATCGAACAGTTCGCTGATGTTCGGCGCACGAACTGCGCGGGCATAGGTGCCGCGGAACAGGATATCCTCGACCGGAGCCCACAGCCCGTTGACGTTCCAGGTGAAGGTGTCGCCGACGGTCGAATAGCTCGAGAACCGAGCCGCGCCGCCAAACTCGAGCGTTTCGGCGCCCGGCACACCCGAAAGGATGGGCAAGCGAACCTCGCCGTAAATGTCGTAGACGTTGAACGTGCCACGCGAATTGAAGCTTGGCGAAGCCGGGTCGAACACCAGCGAGGTCTGCGAGAAGCCCTGATTGATCAGCTGGGTTCCAGCAGTCACATCAGGCGTTGTGACCGGCACGATGCCCTGCACCAATGGATCGAAATTCGATTCCGAGCGCTCTTCGCGATACTCAAGGCCGAACGCCCAGCCGACCGGACCGCCCGGCAGTTCCAGGAACGAACCGGTGTCGCCGGTGAAGACCGCGCTGAACACCAGCTGTTCGAGCTGGAATTCGTTCACGACCGTCGTGGTGATGAAGTCGATCGCTTCCTGGCTGATCGCGCCGACACCGCCCAGGACGTTGGCCGGACGGCACGAGCCGTCGCCCGGATTGAAGGTGAAGAAGCCGGGGTCGCCCGCAGGAATGCCGAACGGTGTCGTCGCCGGGGCGGTTGGGTCGATGTCCGAACGGCAGATCGCCTGTCCCGCCGCATTGGTCGTGACGTCGATGGCGGCGAAGAAACGGTCCATGATGACGCGGTTGGCGTCGAACGTGGTTTGCGTGAACCGACCATAGTTGGCTGCGATTTCATACGCGAAGTGTTCCGAGGTCTCGCCGCGGACGCCACCGACAAACCGCCAGGTTTCAAACTCGTTGCGGTTGCGATTGGGCCCGAGGTCGATCGGGTCGCGGGTAAGGTAAAGCCCTTCGTCGGTGCCGTTCCCGAAGAACAACGGTGCCACGAAGTCCTGCAGGTCACCCGTGATATACGGGTTGTCGGCCCGGATCGTCAGCAAGTCATAGAACGTGTTCGGCTGGGCCTGGAATTCGGCCGAGTTCGAGACATACTTGCCTTCGAAGAACACTGTGGCTGAAGGTGCAATCTCGTAGGTCAGCATGGCGTTGACCGACCAGCGCTCGGTTTCCGGAATCAATGAGTTGACGTCGAAGTTGTTCTGGATCCCGTCGCCGCCGAACTGGTTGAACAGGCCCGTGATCAGGCCGTCCTGATAGACGCTTACCGAACCGTCGGGATTGATGACTGCGCAGCCGCCGGCCAAGCCGAACGCGCCCGGCTCAAAGGTGCTGTTGAACCCGACGGCGGACTCAAGACAGTCGGGCGTCCCGTTATTGTTGATGTCGGGACCGTTGCTGAGGCCGATATCGCCTGGTGCAACGATGCCGCCTGCCGATGACAGCGAGAAACGCGGGTCGCCCGCGATGAAGCGGCGAGGTGCGTTGAGCGAACGATTGATCAGAGCCTGTTCGGCAGCTGTCGGAGTGAAACCGGTGGTGTCGGTCGGGATCAGCCCGCCGAGCACTGCACCATTGGCAAGGAAGTTGGGCGTGTCGGTCCCAAGCTCTCCGGTCTGGAACCGCAGTGCCGGGTTTGCCTGATCGTCGAACAGGCCGTTATTGCGCGAGAATGCGCGCTCGCCGAACTGCAACTCGTCGCCGCGAGCATACTCGCCCGACACCACGAAATTGCCGCGCCCATCCGCAAAATTCACACCCCAGGTGAGGTCGGCATTGATGCGCCACGAATCCCCTTCGGACGAAAGCCCGGTCTGGACGTTGCCCTGGATGCCTTCGAAATCGTCCTTGAGGACGAAGTTCACAACGCCGGTGACAGCGTCAGCACCGTAGATCGACGATGCACCGCCGGTCAGCGTTTCGACCCGTTCGATCAAGGCAGTCGGGATCGAGTTGACGTCGACCGCCTGTTCGCCCGCGACGCCCGACACGTGGCGGCGACCGTTGACCAGCACCAGCGTCCGGTTTGCGCCAAGGCCGCGCAGGTTGAGAATCGATTGCCCGACCGCTTCGGCGAACACGCCGTCGATTGAACCTTCCGAGGACGTCGAGGTCGACAGAGCGGGGATGTCGCGCAGCGTATCGACCACGTCCGCAGTACCGGCCTGCTGCAATTGTTCGGCCCCGACCGAGAGGATAGGCGCGGGCGAACCGATATTCGGGTCGCGCGCAATGCGCGAACCGGTCACGACGATTGTCGGCTCATCAGTGGCCGTTTCGTCCTGATCTGGCGCATCCTGCGCTTGGGCCGCGAATGGCATTGTGCTGGCGGCAGCGAGGAGCAAGACTTTGGCGGAAAGGGAGCAGCGTTGCATGACGAACCTTTTTGTTGTTGCGATGCAACACGGTTGCGCCACGGCCAAAACGTGTCAAGCAGGTTACATTATTATCGGGATGCTTTCAGCGGCGCAGGGGCAATAATGTTGCAAATTTGCCATGCTTGGGCTGCCCGGCTGAGTCGTGCGCGCCGAATGTGAGCCGCAACGCGGATCATTCGCTCTTGTAGACCTTGCCCGCCTTCATCACAAAACCAACTGTCTCGAGCAGCGAAATATCGGCCAGCGGATTGCCTTCGACCGCGATGATATCGGCTGCGGCGCCGGGGGCAATTGTCCCGACTTTGCCGTTCTGACCCAGTGCATCGGCCGAATTCAGCGTCGCCGCGCGCAGCGCCTCTGCCGAAGTCATCCCGAACCGCACCATGCGCGACAATTGCTTGGCGTTATCGCCATGCGGATAGACGCCAGCATCGGTGCCGAACGACATCTTCACGCCTGCTTCGTGAGCCTTGCGGAAATTGTCTCGCTGGGTCTGGCCGACAACCCGTTCCTTCTCCAGGCTCTCGGGCAGAATCCCGGCCTTCTCGCCTTCGCCGAGGATGAACTCGGTGACGTAGATGTCCATGTTGAGATAGGCGCCATTCTCGCGGGCGAGGCGGATGCCCTCGTCATCGATGAAGCTGGCGTGCTCGATCGTGTCCACTCCGGCTTTCAGGGCGTTGACGATCCCTTCGCTGCCATGCGCGTGGCTGGCAACCTTGAGCCCGTGGCTGTGCGCCTCATCGACCAGCGCGGTCAGCTCCTCGACGGTGTATTGCGGCGCTCCTACCTTGGTGCCCTTGGACAGCACGCCGCCGGTCGAACAAGTCTTGATCAGGTCGACGCCGAACTTGCGATTGTAACGCACCTTTGCGCGGGCAGCCCAGGGACCGTCGGCCACGCCTTCCCCGCTGGCCTCGTATTCGGGCGGCAGCAGGTTGTTGTCCGAGCAGTGACCTCCGGTGATCCCGATCGGCGGCCCTGACACGAACAGCCGCGGACCGACGATGTCGCCGTCCTCGATAGCGTCGCGCAAAGCGACATCTCCGAAACTGCCAGCGCCTACGTTTCGAACAGTGGTGAAGCCTGCCATCAAGGTGCGCCTGGCATTGACCACGCCGGTGATCGTCGCACGTTCATCGGAGATCGCCAGCCGGCGATAGCCATGGGTATCGCTGTCGCTGGTCAGATGGACATGCATGTCGATCAGGCCCGGCAGGATCGTCTTCCCGTCGAGCCGGACATAGTCGGCATCCTCGACCACTGGCGCTTCGCCGCTATCGACCGCCGTGATCGTGCCGTCCTCGATCGTGATGACCGGATTGGCGACCACGGTGCCGCGTTCGACATCGACCATCGCATCGGCGGTGAGGATGATCGTGTCGGCGTTGGCCGGGGTGGATGCCAGGAACGCGGTAGCGGCGGCGAGCGCGAATGTGCGAAGTTTCAAGCGGGATCTCCTGCAAAAGCAGTGCTGGGCGTATCAGCTTTCGTCAGATCGGCAAACTCGCGCGCTCGCGCTCAGTTGGTCTTGAAGACATAGACCGGGCCAAGATCGACCTGTTGCTCGGTACCGCCGAAATAGAGCTCGAGCTCGGCCCCTCCGGCGGAGTAATTGCGCGGAGCCTTGGTCTTGATCCGCACCAATTGCCAGTTCTTCCCGACCGTGAAGCGGTTGGCGGCAAAGCTTTCGAATGGAGGTGCCGTGCCCTGGATACGGGATGCGGCGACAGCCTTGCCGTCGGCACCGTTGCTGCTGATGGTGCGGGCGGCAATGGCAATCATCAATTCGTCGCCAGCCTTGATAGCGTGATTGAGCGGGATGGTTGCCGACAGATCGGTTAGCTCGCTGCCCGGCTGCGACACTTCGAACCGGGTCGCCTTCAACATCCAGATCTCGGGTTCGTCGCGATTGGCATAGTTGCCTGCCGACCCGCTGAACTTCCATGCCGCCTGTCCGGGATCGTTGATCAGCGTTCCCGCACCCTCAAGCGCATCGGGCATTTCGAGTTCGGCGGTCTGGACTCGCGCTGCGGCAACCTGGACCGGACCTTCTGTCGCGATCTGTCCCGCACCGCTCACGACGATGGCCTGGCCGATCTCGATAGTCTGGCGGGTCCGGCCGAACTGGATCGCGACGATGCCGTCCTTGATCCGCAGTTTCTGTTCGGCCTTGGCGCTGACTTCGTACCAGTCCCAGTCCTTGCCGATCGAGAGCATCTGCTCACCAAATCCGGGATAGGGTTCTTCGTTGCGCTGGAACCGGATGCGAACGACACCCTTGCCGTCGCTGGTGTTGGCATCGATCGTCCGGGCGTAGAAACCGACGGTTACAATTTCGCCGCGATTGACGCTCTCGACCAGTGGAATGTTGGTGCCGGCGGCGTAGATGAACTCGGCGGCGCGCTTGATTTCGAATCGGCGGGCCGCGCCACCGCCGGGGATGCTTTCATCGACCACCGCTCTGGCGGCCAGATCGGAGCCATAGCTCTGCCAGTCGATCCGCGATGGGTCGTTGACAAGGACGCCGGGCAATTGGTCGTCCAGGGCCTTCAGCGCTTCGTCGTCCCGAGCAAAGGCGGATTGCGGTGCGGCGATCATTGTCGCGGCCAGCAATCCGGCCACGACCAGTGTGCCGAATCCAAGTTTCATACCGGCTCCCCTTCCAGCATGTTTGCGACCCATTTCGGGCTTCGTATTTCGAGCAGTTTTGTGAACGTTAACACACGCAAAGGTGCATCTCAACTCAAACTTCCCCCACGGTGCGTCAGTGCGAGTTTACAGGTATCGGTGTCGATGATTTTCGACGCCTTCGAACGCTTTCAGCGTGTCCTGGCGTCGCCTTAGGCCCCTTCAGTCCCGTTAAGCCGCCTTGGCAGGGCAGTACTTCGCAAGATAATCGCCATGCCCGGGCATATGCTGGACGAGAAAGCGGATCGACTGCTCCATCTCGTCGACTTCCTTGCGGGCCGACGGGGTCAGGAGCGTGTCGGCCATCGGGTTGTGACCGTCCATCATGATCCCTTGCCCCATCATGACCGCAGCCCAGCTGGTGTCGGTGAACAACTCGTCCTCCTCGCGGAAGATCTGCCCATTCGCTTTGAATATCTCGATCTTCTCGGTCAGCGTGTCGGGCACATCCATGGTTCGGACGTAGTTCCAGAATTCGGAATCATCGCGTTTGGTGGCGTTGTAGTGGAGAATCAGGAAGTCGCGGATCCGCGCGTATTCGCGACCGGTCAGGCGGTTGAACGTATCCTCTTGCGTCTGCGTGATCCCATCCAGCGACAGCATCGACATCAGCTTGTCGATCCCGGTGTTGATCAAGTGGATCGAGGTCGATTCCAAGGGTTCCATGAAACCAGCCGCGAGGCCGAGGGCGACAACGTTCTTGTTCCAGAATTTCTTGCGCCGACCGGTCACGAACCGCAGGAAATTCGGATCGGCTTGCGGCTTGCCGGCTATATTCCCGACCAGGATATCGTGCGCTTCTTCGTCTTCCATGAAGTCGCTGCAATAGACGTGGCCGTTGCCGTTGCGGTGCTGAAGGGGGACTTGCCATTGCCAGCCTGCGCGATGCGCGGTTGCTCTGGTGAAGGGCGGTGGCGGGCTTCCATCCTCGCGCTTGCACGGCAGCGCGACCGCGCGATTGCATGGCAGCCAGTGGGTCCAGTCTTCGTAGCCGGTCTCCAACGCCTGTTCGATCAGCAGGCCACGGAAGCCCGAGCAATCGATGAACATGTCGCCAGCCAGTTCGGTGCCATCGTCCATCGTGATCGAGCTGACATGACCGCTTTCCGGATCAAGCGTCACGTCGGCGACCCTACCCTCCTTGCGGATGACACCCCGGGCCTCCGCATATTTGCGAAGAAACGCAGCATAGCGGCCCGCATCGAGGTGATAGGCATAGTTCACGGGTGGCAGGTCGTCGCGCTCCTTCTGGTAGTCCTCGCTGCGCGCGAATTTGCCGAAATAGGCCGCCATCGTCTCGACATTGAAGACCTGGATCGGACGGTTGTCGCCGCTATTGGCGAGCTTGTGCCAGATGTGATGGAACGCGATCCCGCCGATCGAATAGCCATAGGCTCCGAACGGGTGGATGTAGCTGTCGCCGATCTTGCCCCAGTTCTCGAACTGGATGCCGAGCTTGAAGGAGCCTTGCACCGCCGACAGCATTTCGCGCTCGTCGATTTCGAGCAGGTCGTTGAAGCCGACAAACGGAGGAATTGTCGCTTCCCCCACGCCAACGGTGCCGATTGCTTCGGATTCGACCAGGGTAATCCCCAGGGTGTTGCCCAGCTTCAGGCGCGAAAGCGCGGCCGCTGCCATCCATCCGGCGGTGCCCCCACCGACAATGATTATTTCTTGAATTGCCATCGAATCCTCTGCCCTACACCGGCCTGCCGTCAACGCCGGCGGCGATCACTATAGTGTGACCTCAAATCCTCAGTCCAGAACATGCAATATGAAGAAAATATTGCAAGTCTTGTGAACGCTAACATTTTTCGCTAATGGCATTGCAGCGGAGGACAGAAAATGTCTCCGTTGGGGTTTGGGAAGGGATAAAAATCACATGAAGACCAATCGTGTTGCGCCGTCGGGGCGCCGATTCGCGTTGAGCACCGCTTCGGGCCTAGCGATCTCGATGATGATCGCATCTCCGGCACTGGCGCAGGATACCGAGGTCGAAGAAGGCGCTGGTGATACAGTGGTCGACGACACCGAATACGATGGCGATATTGTCGTTACCGGGTTCAAGGCGTCACTGGAGAACGCTCAGAACATCAAGCGCGATGCGGACACTTTCGTCGATGCGGTGACCGCAGAAGATATTGGCGCGTTGCCCGACCGCTCGGTTGCGGAAACGCTTCAGCGTATCCCGGGCATCACGATCGGTCGCTTCGAGAAGACCACTGACCCCGATCGCTTCTCGGTTGAAGGTACAGGCGTCATCATTCGCGGTCTGCCGTTCGCGCGATCGCAGCTCAATGGCCGCGACATTTTCTCCGCCACTGGCGGGCGCGTGCTGAGCTTCAACGATGTCTCGCCCGAGCTTCT
>CAZJZO010000057.1:0-20967 GCA_964550495.1 uncultured Porphyrobacter sp.
CGGAGCCCGCTGCGCCTTTCCACCCAGCAGCCTCAAGCGCGATGAAGTCGGAGGTCCATTGCTCCACGTCCTCCGCACCGTCGTTCCGCAAGACTTCGAGGGTGCCTTGCTCCGACAGGCGCTTGAATTGACGGCGCAATTCCTTGCGCTTCTTTGCGCTCATGGATTGTGAGAGGTAGTCTGTTGAGGAGAGTTCGGATGCGAGAAATGCGCGGCTCTCTTCGAGAGCAACATAGCTGATTCTGCCTTCCGCCTCGAGAACATCGGCCAAGGCTGAGGCAAGCCGTCCTTCACTCGGCAGTTTCGGCATATGCAGGAACAGAGCCGAACCGGGATGGCTGTCGAAATGGCCGAGCAAGCCACGCCAGAATGCGCGTTCGTATCCGCGTGCGACGATTGGTGTTCCGCAAAACGCGTTGTGGTGAAGCCAACCTGCGGCAATCGGGATCGGATAACCGTAGTAATCTGTGGTCCGACCAATTGGCAGGAGACCGGTCAGCCGTCCCCCATCGTAGCTGGTCAGCAGCGTTACGGAATTTCCCGCTGCAAAGGCTTCAATGGAGGGCAGCGCAAACCATGGCTCAAAGAACGGATTGGGTTCGCAGGCTCGCTCAGTTAGAGCTTCCCACTCGGCGACGAACTCGGGCGCCTTGGCTTCGGCGAGCGAAATTGCGCGCACGTAGCCTGTTTGATCAGGCCCAAGGTCTGCGGGACAGACCTTTCCCAAAAGTCCTGAGGCGCTCGCCATTTCCATCGATTAACCTTGCTTTTGCGTACGTTACTGCACTCCAGAATGGCCTATCGCACATTCGAATTAACAAAGGTTTGGTCGAGATTACGGTGTCCGACGGTGGGACTCGCCAGCTGCAAAAGTTAACCCCGCCCGGATCGCTCCGGACGGGGTTGATGCACTCATAAATGCCGGAAGTGTTTAGTGAGCTCCGGCCAGCGCGGCGAGCAGCAGCAGCGCCACGATATTGGTGATCTTGATCATCGGGTTCACGGCCGGACCCGCAGTGTCCTTGTAGGGGTCACCCACGGTGTCGCCGGTCACAGCAGCCTTGTGGGCTTCGGAGCCCTTGCCGCCGTGATTGCCATCTTCGATGTACTTCTTCGCGTTGTCCCATGCGCCGCCACCGGCAGTCATGGAGAGCGCGACGAACAGGCCGCCGACGATCACGCCGAGCAGCAACGCACCTAGAGCAGCGAAGGCATTGTCCTGCCCCGCCAGACCGTAGATCACGAAGTAGGTCACGATCGGAGCGAGAACCGGAAGCAGCGAAGGAACGATCATCTCCTTGATCGCCGCCTTGGTCACCAGATCCACTGTGCGAGCGTAGTTGGGACGGCTGGTGCCTTCCATAATGCCCTTGTCGGCAGCGAACTGCTCACGCACGTCGACGACGACGTCGCCAGCCGCGCGGCCCACAGCGGTCATGCCCATCGCGCCGAACAGGTACGGGAGCAGGGCGCCAAGCAACAACCCGACGATGACGTACGGATTCTCGAGACTGAAATCGACGTTCGCGTTCGGGAAGAACTCACGAAGGTCGGCTGTGTAGGCGGCGAACAGCACGAGGGCTGCAAGACCGGCTGAGCCGATCGCGTAGCCCTTGGTCACGGCCTTGGTGGTATTGCCCACTGCGTCAAGCAGGTCGGTCTTCTCGCGCACGCTATCGTCAAGCCCCGACATCTCGGCAATGCCGCCGGCGTTGTCGGTCACCGGACCGTAGGCGTCGAGCGCAACGACCATGCCGGCCAATGCGAGCATCGCGGTCGCACCATATGCCAGCCCGATCAGGCCAGCGAGCTGATACGCGCCGATAATCGCCGCAATGATGACGATGGTCGGCAGAGCGGTCGATTCAAGGCTTATTGCCAGGCCCTGGATCACGTTGGTGCCATGGCCTGTTTCCGATGCCTTGGCGATCGACTTCACCGGGCGGAAGTTCGTGCCGGTGTAGTACTCGGTGATCCAGATAATGATGCCGGTCAGGGCAAGGCCGATCAGCGAACAGATGAACAGGTCCATGCCGTTGAACGGAACGCCGCCCGGGCCGGTGCCGAGATCCGCGTTCATGTCGCCGAGCGCATATTGCGTGACGCCATAGATCAGCGGGATCGCGAGAACGGCGGTGACGATGAAGCCCTTGTACATCGCGCCCATGACATTGGTGCCATTTCCGAGACGGACAAAATACGTGCCGATGATCGAGGTAACGATGCAGGCGCCGCCGATCAGCAGCGGCAGGCTCATCAACGGCAGCAGCAAGTCGCCAAGCTGGTCGGCGAACAGCAGCGCGGTCAGCACCATGGTAGCGCCAACGGTCACCACATAAGTCTCGAAAAGGTCGGCAGCCATGCCGGCGCAATCGCCGACGTTGTCGCCCACGTTGTCAGCGATGGTCGCCGGGTTGCGAGGATCGTCTTCGGGAATGCTGGCTTCGACCTTGCCGACAAGGTCGGCGCCGACGTCGGCAGCCTTGGTAAAGATTCCGCCGCCCAGACGGGCAAAAATCGAGATCAGCGAGGCACCGAACGCGAGGCCCACAAGCCCGTCAATGACGGTGCGGTCGCTCGGCGTAAGGCCCATCGGGCCGACCATGACGTAGAAGAACACCGCGATAGCGAGCAGCGCAAGGCCTGCCACCAGCATGCCGGTGATCGCACCAGCGCGGAATGCGATGGTGAGGCCTTGCTGAAGGCCTTGCTCGGCCGCGGCTGCGGTACGCACGTTCGAGCGGACCGAAATGTTCATGCCGATATAGCCTGCAACTCCCGAAAGCACCGCGCCGATCACGAAACCGACCGCCGGAATCCAGTTGAGGAAGACTCCAACGACAATCGCCGCGACGACGCCGACGATACCAATGGTGGTGTACTGACGGTTGAGATAAGCTTGGGCGCCCTCTTGGATAGCGCCAGCAATCTCTTGCATCTTTTCATTTCCGGCGCTCGCGCCGAGCACCTGGCGGCTGGTGACAACGCCGTAGATCACGGCGAGCAATCCCAGCCCGATTGATATGAGAATAAGGTCCACGAAGTAATCCCCTCTTGAGCGTGGAAGATTTTTTGGAAGTGCGCGTCTATTGAAGTCCCACGAGCGCAGCGGCGACTCTCATAGGGGCTGAACACAATGTGACAAGCCCGGAATCGGCGGAACTCCGCCGAATTCACCAGTTTCGCTAGCGATTGCTACGCCGAAGCCGTCAGCCGTGGCGATAGCCGAGCGCGTCAGCTGTTCGCAGAGGCGTCTCGCCAAAGATCACGGGCGCATCAGTCGCCGCTTCCACTCTTCCAATTTCCGCTGCAGGAACGGGGGGTTGCGTTCCCTTCGGAAGCGCAAACAGCAATTCGTAATCGTCACCCCATCGTACGCACTCATCCAAACGCGCAGGATCTGCGACCGGAATGGCTGCTGTATCAAGGCGAATCGTGACGGCATTTGTTTCTGCCATTCGCCAGGAATCGAGCAGCAAGCCATCCGAAACATCCATCATCGCGCTGACGTGAGGCGCAAGAGCGCGGCCTTCTTCGAGCCGTGGCACTGGCCGGTTGAACGATTCGCGATGCTCTTCCTTGCCCTCATAACCAAGCATTGCCGCGCCCAACACGCCGGTGACATAGATCGAGTCGCCAACTTGCGCGCCTTTGCGCGAAGGCACCGGAAGATGAGTAGCGCGACCGATCGCCGTCAGGGCGAAAGTGCTTGCCTTGGTGGAGGCAATCGTGTCGCCTCCCATGAGTGGCACATCATAAACTGCCAGGACTTCGCGAAGACCCGACAGGAACCCGGCGTCATCACCGCCCAGCGTGTGACCGAGCAGAACGCCGACCGGCTCTGCGCCTTTCGATGCAAGGTCGGACAGGTTGAGCGCAACCAGCTTCCAGGCGACGTCGGCCATGTCCGCGTTTGGCAGGAAGTGCGTGTCTTCCGCCATCATATCGTGATTGAAAATCAGTGCCTCGCCGCCCAACTCAAGCACCGCGCAGTCATCTTCGAGCCCACGCGCACCCGGATGCAACGGCAATCCTCGCAATCCAGCGAGAAAATCCATCTCATTCATCGATGTTTTGTTGTCCCAAACTTTATCCCACGCGCAACCTACTCAGGATTCGGCGCAAGTAAATTGAGCAATTTGCAAGTGTCGCTCGACCGATTTGCAAAGGCTCAGTCGCGCACTTGTCTGGCGACCGCATCGAGGATGCCATTGACGAACCGCGCTTCGCGATCGTCGAAGAACGCCTTTGCTACATCGACATATTCGCTGATCGCAGTCGCCTTGGGGACATCAGCACGCGCGAGCAATTCGTATGTTCCACCGCGCAGAACCTGCAGCATCGTCTTGTCGAGGCGAGCCAGCGTCCACCCTTCGGACAGACGTTCGATAATCAGGGCGTCAACCTCTTCGCGTCGCGCGTCGACTCCGCGCACAAGGTCATCGAAGAATTCCACTTCTGCATCGGCGTAAACCTCGCCCTCGTGGTCTTCATCATCCACTTCGCGCCCCAGCCGATGCTGATGAAATTCGTCGAGCAACTTGTTGAGCGCGGTGCCCTCCATTTGTTGCTGATACAGAGCCTGTACGGCGGCAAGGCGAGCGGTCGAACGGGCCTGGGAACGAGCAGGAGAATTCATTTGATCCGAAGCTCCACCGATTTGGCGTGGGCAGGCAGGCCTTCCGCGTGCGCGAGCGTTGCCGCAGCCGGGCCGATTGCCGAAAAAGCGTTGTCGCCAAGCTCTATGAAACTCGTGCGCTTCATGAAGTCGAGCACCGACAACCCGCTGGAAAAACGCGCTCGGCGTCCGGTCGGCAGGACATGGTTGGGGCCAGCGACATAGTCGCCGAGAGCTTCCGGCGTCATTCGGCCGAGAAACACACTGCCAGCGTGACGGATTTCGGTCAGCATCGCCTCTGGATCTTCCATAGCCAGTTCGACGTGTTCTGCCGCGAGGCGATTGGCTAGTGCCGGAGCTTCCTCGGCAAGGTCATTTACCACGATGATCGCCCCGTTGGCCTCCCAACTCGCCTTCGCAGTCGCCTCAGTGGCTAGCTGAGCCAACTGAAGAGTAACCGAGTCTTCGACCAATGCCGCAAAGCCCGCATCGTCGGTGATCAGGATCGACTGAGACGTCGGATCGTGCTCTGCCTGACTGAGCAAATCCGCGGCAATCCACTCGGGATCATTCTTTCCATCGGCGATGACCAGGATTTCGCTGGGCCCGGCGACCATATCGATTCCTACCACACCATAAAGCTGTCGCTTCGCCTCGGCGACATAGGCGTTGCCTGGACCGGTAATGACATCGACCGGAGCGATTTTGTCCGTCCCGTAAGCGAGAGCGCCGATCGCTTGGGCTCCGCCCACACGCCAGATTTCGTCTATTCCAGCAATGTGCGCCGCAGCAAGTACAAGCGGATTTGTGACCCCCTTCGGTGTGGGAGTGGTGACTACGAGCCGCTGCACGCCGGCCACCCGAGCAGGAATCGCGTTCATCAAGAGTGAGGAAGGGTAGGCCGCCCGACCACCGGGAACATACAGCCCGGCTGCATCGACAGGGTGCCAGATCGCCCCGAGCCGCACGCCGGCCTGATCGGTGTAGTCCCGATTTTCCGGCAGTTGCGCCTCGTGATAGGCGCGAATGCGGCTGGCGGCCAATTCCAGCGCTTCACGCAAATCCGGCTCGATGGATTCGAAAGCTTGCGCACATTCGTCAGCGGTGACGACCCAATCAGCATCCTTGGCAAGGGAATAGCGATCAAACCGCTGGGTGTATTCGACCAGCGCCTTATCGCCGGTTGTCTTGACCGAGCTCAGGATGCTGGCGACAGATCCCGCAACATCCTTGTCGGATTCGCGACGCGCATTGACGAGCCGGTCGAACTTCCGAGCAAAATTCGGATCGAGACTTGATAGTTTCTCCATCAAGCCAGCTCTGCAGATTTGGAGCGAAGCTCTGCGTCCTCGCGAAAGGCCCCGACCAGTGAAGCTACGCGTGGATCGGTCTTCAGCGCCGCTCGATTGACAATCAAGCGCGCAGAAACATCAATGATTCGGCCGGTTTCTACCAAGCCATTCTGCTTGAGCGTCGTTCCGGTTGAGACAAGGTCGACAATCTGACGTGCAAGGCCCAGCGACGGGGCCAATTCCATGGCGCCATTCAACTTCACGCATTCGGCTTGAATACCGCGATCTTCAAAATGGCGTCTCGTCAGGTTCGGATATTTGGTCGCAACCCGCAAGTGACTCGCGCCGCTGTCGTCCGATTGATCCTCGGCCAGCCGCGCAACTGATAGGCGGCAGTGCCCGATATCGAGATCGACCGGGGCATAGAGGTCGGCATACTCGAATTCTTCGATCACATCCGAGCCGACAATTCCGACCTGCGCCGCCCCATGCGCGACAAAGGTCGCAACATCGAATGCACGCACTCGGATCAGCCGCATGTCTTCCCGAGTTGTGGCAAAGGAAAGCGACCTGTTTGCCTTGTCGTGGAAGCCATCCTCGGGCACGACGCCTGCACGCGCCATCACCGGCAGCGCTTCGTCGAGAATGCGGCCCTTGGGCACCGCGAAAGTCAGCGGCCCGAAAGCGTCTGGGGATCGATCGGTTGTCATGGTCGCGCGGCACTTAGGCATTGCGCTGGCAAAGGGCAATGCTGTGCACTGACGAGGAGATCAAATGGCTGACGGCGACATCATGCTGATCGAAGAATTCGAGAGCGCAATCGAATGGCAGGCCGAACACGCATTCGAGAATGGCGCCAAATGCACGGCAAGGGTGATCCGTTCGCTCCCCAAGGTGCGCGAGACGGACACGCAAATGGGTCGACGTATGGCGTCATGGGCCGGGTTGACGTTGAAAGATGCGATGCCGCTGCGAGTGACGGGCGGGTTGCATCACTTGGCGCTAACCGGAAAGGATCGGCGGCTATTGCCGGTCTATGCCGGAGAGATCACCGATCAGGGTGAAGTCGATGCGATAGTGCTCGATATGGTGATGCAGCACGACAAAGAACTCGCGCCGTGGCTGGATGGTCCGCCGCAGACCAACGAGGCAGGCCGCTCGGCCAGTATCATGGCCGGGCTCCTGTGGCTGGCGCAGCGGGTAGTGCCGCGTTTCGAATTGTTCGAATTGGGTGCCAGCGCCGGTGTGAACACCATGCTCGATCGCTACCATTTCAAGCTTGGTGAAACGAAAGTCGGGCCAGCCGATTCACCGATGCAGATCTCGCCCGAGTGGCGAGGGACCGGATCACCTCCTGCTCCGCCTCACGAGTTCGAAATCGTGGATGTTCGTGGCTGCGACGTAGCGCCCATCAATCTTGCCGACCCTGAAAGTGCTCTGCGCCTGAAGGCCTATGTCTGGCCCGATGCGCCCGCGCGGATGGAGCGGATCGATGCGGCGATCGCGCTGGCCAGCGCCAATCCGCCCAATCTCATGCAAATTGACGCCGGTGAGTTCGTTCGAGAGATCCTCGCCTGGCCACGCCGGCCCGGTGCCACGCGCGCCATGTTCCATTCGATCATGTGGCAATACATGCCTGCTGAGACACAGGATGCGATCAGTTCGATGTTCGACGAGGCAGGATCGCGCGCCACACCAGAGATGCCGCTCGCCTGGGTATCACTCGAGACCGACCCGGCGACATTTCGACATGAACTCAAGGTGAGATACTGGGACGGCGGCGCACATGACAGTGAAACCGCATTGCTCGCACACGCGCATCCGCATGGTGCGTGGGTCGAGTGGGGAGGGGGGAAATAAAGTTGCAATTTGCAACGCAATTGCTTATATCAGCTCCATGGATAACCAGCTCCCCTATTCAGACCTCACACTCGATGAAGCGCTTGCCGTGTTTCGCAAGGACAACGACCTCGACGTCAAGTATCGAGAAATGCGCGAAGAAGCGCAGCTGCATTTTGAACGGCACGATATCGTGCATGTGCTGTTCGGCCTGGACACGAGTATCCGTCAGGAAGCCCAGGCCGATGGCTGGACACTTTTCGGCACCGATATATCGCGTCGCGACATACGTGACTTCTTCGATCTGCCGGAGGAGAAGGAGCTGATTACGGAAATCGGCTGGTGGGAAATCACCAAGGCCTATTTCCGCGGCATTCCCGATTATGTCCGGATCGCGTGGCAGTCGCGCAAGCTGCACAAGAAGTGGCGCTGGTCCGACAACGCCGCGTATCGTTCCAAACTGGTGGCAGATATCCGCCGCGAGTTCGGTATTCGGCGCGCGATTATCGGCTAGGCGCCTTCGGATCGCAGAAATTCCTCCATCGCCGCATTGACCTTTTCGGGCGCTTCCCAAGGCACAAAATGCCCGCAATCATGGACTTCGACGATCGTCAGCGGGTCGATAATTTCGTCCAACCCCACCAGGTTTTCCGGGGGCAGGGCAAGGTCGTCCATCGCCCATATGACGAGAGTCGGAATGGTGAGTTTGGGCAGTTCGGGCGGTGCGAAATCGGCCGGTAATTCGAAAGGTTCATCCATGGTCGGAACCTGCATCGGACTGGCGCGATAATAGTTGATCATTCCGAATGCAGCGTCCCGATTCTGCCAGTCGCGCAGCAATGCTTCGCGCTCTTCGGGTTCCATCGCTTCGGGTCGGTCCCATTTGACTTCCTTGAGCAGGAGGCCGGTCAGACCCTGATCCTTGATCAAGGCGTCATTTGCCGGGTCGCGGAAGCCGCGGATGTACTGGCTCGCCTCGCGCTGGCCTCGATGAGTGTAAAGTAGCTTGCCGAATATGGCGGGATGCGGTGCGTTGGCGATGATCGCGCGTTCAACCCGCATATGCTGCCCGCCCAGCGCAACACCCCACGCTATGGCACCACCCCAATCGTGACCGACGATAGTGAACGTGGGAATCGACAGCGCATCTGCCAGCAGGAAGATGTCGCCAATCAGCTTGTCCGGGGTGTAGGCCTCGACGTCTTGAGGCTTGGATGAGCCACGATATCCGCGCTGGTCGGGCGCGATGCAACGATAGCGATCCGAAAAATGTGCGATTTGATGACGCCAGGTGCGGTGGCTCTCCGGGAAACCGTGGAGAAAGATCAGCACCGGCGCATCGACAGGTCCGTCATCGACCACATCGAGGTGAATTCCATTGGCGAGTTCGACGCGCTTTTGTTCCATGCACGCTGTGTGCCCGGAAGTCTCACTCAGCGCCAGACGAATTGAGGCGTTGTTTAAGAACGATCGTTCTGTTATTGAGTCGTTATGCCGAGACCTCGCGCCATTTCTCGCAAGACAATTCTGGAAAGAGCCATGCACGCGTTCTGGGTGCATGGGTTCGAAGCGACCTCGATGGCCGATCTGGTTGAGGCAACCGGGTCGACCCGGCAATCGATCTACGGCGACTTTGAGAGCAAGCGCGGCCTGTATCGCGCCTGTTTCGATCACTATCGCGATCGGGTTGTCCTGCCTGCCTTGACGCCTTTTGGAGCGGAGGAAGCGGGGTTGGAGGCTTTGGCGGCCTATTTCGAAACCCAAATCGGGCTCGCACAGTCGCTTGGTTTGCCCGGACCTGGTTGCCTTGTTGGCAACGCCATGACCGAGACTGCACCCGATGATTGCGAGATTCGGTCGTGTGTCGAGGATCACAATCGGCGACTTGAGCGGGCCTTCGGATCGGCCTTGCCCAATTCGCTCGCAAATGAACGCCGCACCGAACTGGCTCGTTTTCTGGTCGTCGCCGCCCAAGGTCTTTGGGCAGTTTCACGGGTTACGTCGTCTGCAGAAGAGCTTCGCGCCCGAGCAGTCACCATCATCAAGCTGGTCGAAAGGGAACTGAGCCATGACGAATGACCCCGCTCATCGAAAAGCGCTTGCAACGGCGTTCTGGCTGAACTTCGCGTGGATCAACCTGTCCGAGGTCGCGCGCTATTTTCTCGTAGTCCGGCCTATGTTGCATGAGGCGTTCCCCGGTCAGTCTGAAATTGCAGCGATGAGCCCCGGAATTTTTGCCTTGTGGGCGATTTGGGATCTGATCCTCATTTTGGCGGCCACGGGATTCTACTGGCTTTGGCTGGAGAAATTCGGCGACGACTTGCGCCAAATTGCGATGGCGTCGATGGGATTCACCGTTTCGGTCTTCGGACTGATATGGCTTGGTGTCGCAAATATGGGACTGGCACCATACACTCTCATTGCGGCCGCGCTGCCGCTGGCTTGGCTGGAACAGGCCATCGCGTGCTGGATCGTCGCCTACTCGCGCAAGCGATCCTACCCGTCTTCCTCCATCCGCTCCATGTAGCCGGCCGCAACCATCGCTGCGACCTGATCGAACAGCGCGTCAGGAGTGCGGCGCATCTCGCCCATGCCCGCTTCCATACCTTGCGCGACAATAATCTCGCGTTCTCCGCTGGCGATCCCATCGAGCATCGTCTTGGCTGCGTCAGGGGCAGGAATGCCATCGTCGATAACCTGATCGCTCCGCCCACGCTTGGTCCCATCGGCTACCAGCGCATTGCGGGCCACATTCGTGGCCACCGATCCGGGGTAGATGACGTGGACGCTCACACCGGTTTGCGACAGCTCGCCGCGCAAGGCGTCACCATAACCAGCAAGGCCGAACTTGACCGCGCTGTAGGCGGTGCGCATCGGCACGCCGACTTTGCCAGCAATTGACGAGATGAAGGCGAGGGCACCTGAACCTCTTTCCACCATATGCCCGATCAGACCCTGACTGAAAGCGATTTGCGAGGTGAGGTCGATATCTATGATGTCGCGATAGACCTGCATGTCGGTCTTCAAGGCGCGGCTGCGCTGCGAGACTCCGGCATTCGCAAATGCCAGGTCGACGCCGCCTTTCCAGGCGATCGCTTTTGCAGTGGCGTCGGCAAGCGCGGCATCGTCTCGCACGTCGAATGGCAGGATCAAAGTCTCGCCGCATTCGGCCGCGACTTCTGCAAGCCTGCCTTCATCACGGCCCGAAAGAACCAGATGAGCGCCCCGCGAAGCAAGATCTCGCGCCAGTGCCGCTCCGATTCCCGAGGACGCACCGGTGATCCAAGCCACCTTGCCGCTGAATTCCATATCTCTCTCCCTGATCGTGTTCAGGGATTGCTGATCGTCTTTGGCACTTCGGGCAAGGGAATAAATTCGTCTTCGTCACCGGGCACGTTTGGGAATCGCCCTTCCCGCCAGTCAGTCTTTGCCTGATTGATACGCTCCCGATCCGAGCTCACGAAGTTCCACCAGACGTGCCGCTTGGTGGTGAAAGCTTCTCCGCCTAGCAGCATCACCCGGCCGCCAGTCTCACTCGACAAGACCATTTCCTTACCTGGAGCGAGGACCGCCAGCTCGTAAGGGGTGAGCGCGACGCCATCGACGCTCGCCTCGCCGCTGACCAGCATCACTGCGCGCTCATCGGCATTGGCTTCGATGGGAAGGGCTCCGCTTGGGGCAAGCACGATCTCGGCATAGATCGTTTCCGCATGGGTCGTGGTCGGTGCGCGCTTGCCCCAAAGTTCGCCCATGATCACCCAGGCCTTGGCGCGTTGGTCTTCAATCACTGGGAGATCAGTCACTGCCTCAAATGCAGGATCGATTTCCTCCTTGCCATCGGGCAGGGCAAGCCAGGTCTGCATGCCGAACATCTTGGGATTGGTTGTGAGTTCGCCCTTGGGACTGCGTTCTGAATGCACGATGCCTCGCCCGGCCGTCATGAGGTTGACCTGGCCTGGGCGGATTGTCGCAAAAGTTCCGAGGCTGTCCCGGTGGTCGATTGCGCCTTCGAACAGCCAAGTGACGGTCGCCAGATTTATGTGCGGGTGAGGGCGCACACCCATTCCGTCGCCGGTCAGATCACCGGGACCGAATTCGTCGACAAAGATAAAGGGGCCGACCATCTGCCGCTGGCGCGAAGGCAAGACGCGGCGCACTTCGAACTGGCCGAGGTCGTGCGTGACGGGGGTAATGGTCTGGGTGATCATTGTTCCAGCTCCTGCTCGATTATCTCAGCAATATTGTGAGGAAAGATCGCCTCGTGCCAGTCGCGCAGTTCGGCGATGGTGAACCAGCGATGCCGCGTCATCACGCATTTTTCCAGCTCGGTGTGGTTGGCGGTGCTGATTTGCGCTCGTTCTACACGGACGAGATAGTAACGTTCGTCCGCTCGCACCGGTTCGCCTTCGACGGTCACAAATTCGGGTGTGGTGCGCGCAATCTGTTGTCCGGGGTCGGCGGTGATCCCGGTTTCTTCAAACAATTCGCGCTTTGCCGCGCCGTCAAAGCTCTCGCCGGGCTCGCACTCGCCGCCTGCAGTGACCCAAAATGGTGGGCGGTCCGGCACATCAAAGCGGAACATCAGCGCCCGTTGGTCTGGATCGAGCACGATGATCCGGGCCGCACGGCGGAGACGCTTTTGTGCAGGAGCGTCCATCAAGCAGGCACACTCGCCTTGATCGCAACCGCGTGGACTCGGTCACCGACAATATCGCCAAGCGCCGCGATGACTGCGCGTTGACGGGCGAGGCGAGTCATAGAGGCGAATTCTTCGGCCTCGATCACGACCGTAAAATGCGATTCTCCCGATCCGTCATCGCCCGCATGGCCCGCATGATGCCCGCTGTCATTGATGATCTCGAGCTTGCTCGGCGCAAATGCCTCGGTCAGCAGCGCTTGCATTTCTTCGGCGATGGTCCCGGTCACGACAGTTTCCTCTTTTTGCGTGCTTGGCATTTGGGCTGCGAAGCACCATTCTCAACCCTTTATGTCATCTTCCAAGTTCCATGGCCGCCACGAAGGCGCAAACCGACGATGCGAAGCACCCGGTTGTCGCAATGCGGGAGAGTTTCGTGCGCCTGGCTATCGCCCGAGCGGGTTCGACGGTCCCGGCGAATGGCGCTGGTTCTGCCTGGAGCACGTGCGTGAATTCAATGCTGGCTACGACTGGTTCGAAGGCATGAGCGCGGACGAGATTCTCGAAGCGCAATCCCCTGTCTCCGGCTGGAAGACCGAAAACCCTGCGTTTTCGCCGCGGGCTGCCGTCGATGGGATGCCGCGATGGGCCGATTTCGAAGATCCGCTCGATGCAATCTCGGCGCGCGCCAACGGCATCAAGAGCCGTGCGCAGCGTGAGGCCGCGATGGCGATGGATGGGCGCTTCTCCAAGGAAGAAGCGCAAGCGCTTGAGACCATGGGGCTGGGATCGAACACCGACAGGCAGCGGCTCAGACGGCGCTATTCGGAACTGGTCCGCCGCTATCACCCTGATCGCAATGGCGGAGACCGCCAATTCGAAGCGCGTTTGGGCAAGGTGGTTGAGGCGTATCAGCTTCTGCGCAAGAGCGCGGCGATCGGTTGAACGTCTAGTCTCCTGCGTCCGGGATGGACTTGCAAAAGGCGACGATTTCGGCGGCTTCCGCAAATCCGATGGCGGCATGGAAGCGCCGACTTTCGACATTGTCCAGCATCGCATCTGACGCGAACTCGCTGCAGCCCTGGGCTTGCCCCCATGACTGAACTTCTTCAGCCAGTCGCCGACCCAGACCGGTTCCGCGATCATTCTCGCGCACGAAAATCCCTTCAAGATAGACGGCCGGGCTGGTCAGGCACCCTTCTACCGGGTCACGACGTATGCCGGCTTCGGCGAAACCTGAAAGGCTTCCGTCAGCGGCGATTGCAATGAAGGCGGCTCGGCCGCCGTGTCCGGAAAAGAAGATGCGCCGCAGTTCATCGACATGTTCCGCAAGACTCTCTTCCGGCCACAATAGCGCCCGCAATTCTGCCCATTCATTCGTGTATTCTTCTGTCGCCTCGACAATCCTCATCAAGCGCTGCTCGCCGCCTCCTTGATCAGCTTCTGGTCGACAGCCACAGCTTCGATGCATTTCGGGCGTGTGGTGCACCTCTCGACATAGGCCTTGAATGCCGGGCGTTCCGGAACCGAGCCGAAGCGTAGCCCCCAAATGAACTGGCTGCCGACATAGGTGTCCGCCATGGTGAAGCGGTCACCAGCCGCCCAATCGTTGACCTTCAGCCAGCTTTCGATTGCGTCCAGCGCGAGTTCGAGCGAGCCGAACCCTGCCATGCCCGTCTTGTCTTCCGGCACTTCCCAGCCCATCGCTTTGCCGATGATCGCCTGCTCCAGCGGACCGGCACCAAAGAACAGCCAACGAAAATAGGCCGCCTTCTCATGCGCGTCTGGAAGTAGTCCTGCTTGCGGGTGTGTTTCGGCGAGATAGTGGTTGATCGCGGCGGCCTCGGTAATGACGTGATCGTGATCGCCATGGTGGTGAACGAGCGTTGGCACCTTGTTCATGGGATTGATGGCCTTGAACGAGTCCGGGCGCGTATCCCAGTCCATGATCACATGCTCGTAATCTGCGCCCGCCTCGTGAAGTGCCCAGCGCGAGATCTGCCCGCGGCTCATGGCAACGGTATAGAAGGTGAATTCGGCCACTTGGTCAGTCCCCCTTCTTGCCGTGGTATATGTTACGGAACCCACCGAAGATCATGCGTTTGCCATCAAAGGGCATGTCTTCGGGCATTTTTTGCATGCGTTCGTCCTGCATCATCTTTTCGTGGGCGGCGTCGTGCGTTTCCTTGTCCGGCCATGTGATCCAGGAAAAGACGATCTTCTCGTCGGGCTCGGCAGCGACAGCGCGGCGAAAATCGGTTTGCTCACCGTCTGCCACGTCGACTTCCCAGTTTTCGGCAATCTCGACAGCACCGTATTCGAGGAACAATTCGTTCATCCAGCGCGCCAGTTCGAGATATTCGTCTTCGCGATCAGCCTTGACCCCTAGCACAGCTCCCATGACGTACATCGTCACTCTCCCTCCAAAGATTCCCGCGTATTCGTGTAGCAGGATTGTGGCGACTTGGCGTCAGTTCTGACGAAATGCCCAGCGCAAGGTTCGCCCCATACCCCAAGTCGCCGCGCGGGCCGGAAGCGCGGTCAGGACCGGCTTTTGCAATCGCAGCATTGAGCGCGCCCAATCCGGGAGCATCGCTACCGAATCCGCGCCGATCATCGTCTGGAGTGCAGGTGGGGTGCCTTTCGGCCGTTGGCTCAGAACCAGTTGCGCGACCTCACGGGCTTTGGGCGAAGTACGCAGATCGGCGCGCAATTCTCGAAAGATCGCTTCGGCTTCGTTGCGGCTTTCGGGCACCGGGTCGGCTCCAAGTGCTCGGGCGATGATGGCGAACTGGCGGAAGTATTCGTCCTGCTCGGAACCAGGCATGTTCGGTCTCACATGCCTCAGATAGCCAGCCAGAAAGCTCTGCGCTTCGACGACATGCACCCAGGCTAGTGTACGAGGGTTCGCCGCGTTGTAGGGTGTGCCGTCGGGCAACGTGCCGCCGACTTTGGAATGGATGCGATTGACCCGTTCGATCGCCTTCATGGCTTCGTCGCGGTGGCCGAATGTGGTAACCGCGATAAACCGCGCAGTGCGGCGCAACCGCCCATGCATATCTTCGCGGAAATTGGAATGATCGAGCACGCCTTGCAGGGCATGCGGGTGCAGCATCTGCAACAGGAGGCCGCGGACGCCGCCGGTCATCATTCCGACCAGGTCGGCGTGGACTTTGCGGATCGGCGTGTCCTTTTCGAACAGCGCATCATCCGATGGCGGAACCGGCTTTTGGCCGCTCTGCGTGTCGTTGAACACGCCGCGCACTTGTTCGACCACTCGCAGCCGAAGGGATTCGATCGGATCGGGCATTTCGGCAAATGTAGTCACAGCAATCGGATATTTCGAGCGCTATGGCCCTTAAACCGACACGGACCCGTCCCATCTTGTGAACCATGAAGATCAACGCCGCTTTCGACAAACCCGCCTTTGTTCACTCCGATGAGCTGGACTGGCTTGCCTCGCCCATGAAGGGTGTGGACCGCAAGATGCTCGACCGAGTTGGTGAGGAAGTAGCACGAGCGACCAGCATCGTGCGTTACGCGAAAGGCAGCTCTTTTTCAGAGCACACCCACTCAGGCGGAGAAGAATTCATTGTCTTGGAAGGCGTGTTTCAGGACGAGCATGATGATTATCCGCAGGGCACCTACGTTCGAAATCCGGTCGGGACTCACCACATTCCGCGCTCGGAACCCGGTTGCACCATCTTCGTGAAGTTGTGGCAATTTGACTCCGACGATCAGGAGCAAATCGCGATTGACCTCAACGACGTTGAGCTCAGCGGTGACGGAGATCGCGTTGGCGTGATGCAGGCGACGCTGGCTGAACGGGACTATGAACTTGTCGCGCTCGAAGAATGGCAGCCGGGAGTTTCACACCGGATCCAAGCCACGAAGGGCATTGAAATTCTGGTCCTCGACGGCGAGCTCGCTCATGACGGAATTACTTTCGCCAAGCACGATTGGCTGCGCTTTCCAGGGGATGAGACTGCGCGACTGACAGCCGGGTCACAAGGAGTGCGGTTCTGGATAAAGCGCGGACATCTCGCGCAGATCAATGTTCCGCAGCACTAGGCCATACAAAAAACTCCAAACTTGCAAATTTAGCAGGACAGACCGGCTTGCAGCCGCGCGCATCGCGCTCTAACCGGACTTCGCAATGAATTCTCACGCATCCCCAGACTTCGCTGGCGCCAGCGCCATACCCTCCGAGCCCGACACCACCGTCGATGTCCGCGAGACATTTGGAATTGATGTCGACTGGCAGATCCCCGCATTCAGTGCGCCCACCGAGCACGTTCCCGAATTCGACGAAAGCTATGTGTTCGATCCGGACACCACGCTCGCGATCCTGGCGGGATTTGCGCACAATCGCCGGGTCATGATCCAAGGCTACCACGGCACGGGCAAATCGACCCATATCGAACAGGTCGCTTCGCGGCTGAACTGGCCAAGCGTCCGCGTCAATCTCGATGCGCATATCAGCCGTATCGATTTGGTCGGACGCGATGCGATTGTCCTGAAAGACGGATTGCAGGTTACCGAGTTCAAGGAAGGCATTCTCCCCTGGGCGCTGCAGCATCCCGTTGCGCTGACATTTGACGAATACGATGCCGGTCGTCCGGATGTCATGTTCGTGATCCAGCGAGTGCTCGAATTTGACGGTCGCCTGACCTTGCTCGATCAGAACCGTGTGATCACGCCGAACCCGTACTTCCGCCTGTTTGCTACCACCAATACGGTGGGGCTGGGTGATACGAGCGGTCTCTATCACGGCACACAGGCGATCAACCAGGCGCAGATGGACCGCTGGAACATTGTGGTCGCGCTCAACTATCTTGAGCCGGAAACCGAACAGCAGATCGTCAAGTCCAAGACACCCGAGACGGACGACAAATTGATCTCGGACATGGTCAAGGTGGCTTCTCTGACTCGCGAAGGCTTCATCTCGGGCGAGATATCAACCGTTATGAGCCCGCGCACGGTTATCACCTGGGCGCAAAATGCCGAGATATTCAATTCGGTCGGATTCGCCTTCCGCTTGAGCTTCCTCAACAAGTGCGACGATTCTGAGCGTGGCATAGTTAGCGAATACTACCAGCGGGTGTTCAATGAAGATCTGCCCGAGAGTGCCGCTCAGGGTTCGTAAATACATTTGCTCCTAGTCCCGCCTTGCAGGCAGGTGTTATAGTCTGCTAATACAGTGGGCGATGGGCATGTTCGAACGATTCCGCAGACGCTCTGGCGACGAACGCTCGCGCGACGAGGCGGGATACTATGCCCTCTATGAGAGCCAGCGGCCCTACGATACCGGAGAGGATACCGGAGGCCTCAGGTTCGGTCGAACCCGACCGAAGTTCGACGCCTGGGACGCAAAGCTCTCCAGCCTCGATGGTCATTTTGCTCGCGAAGAGCGCCGACGAATACCGTGGTGGCGTCCGGCGCATTGGCGTGGGCGCCGCAAGCGCTGGTGGGCGGTACGCGGTATTGCATTGGCACTGTTGCTGTTCATTGCTCTGGTGGGATGGCTTGCAGTCACTGCCCCGCTTTCGAAGAGCCTTGAGCCTATTGCCGCGCCGCAGATCACCTTGCTCGCAAGCGACGGAACTCCGATCGCTCGCAGCGGTGCGATGGTCGACGAGCCGGTCGAAGTCGACGATTTGCCGCCGCATGTGGTGCAGGCCTTCCTGGCGATCGAAGACCGAAGGTTCTATTCGCACTGGGGTGTCGATCCTCGTGGCATAGCGCGCGCGATCTGGACCGGGCGAGGGGGCGGGAGCACCATCACCCAACAGCTCGCCAAATTCACATTTCTTACTCCGGAACAGACGCTGACCCGCAAGGCGCGCGAAGCGCTCATCGCGTTCTGGCTCGAGAGCTGGCTGACCAAGGACGAGATTCTCTCACGCTACCTTTCGAACGCCTATTTTGGCGACAACCAGTACGGATTGCGAGCTGCGAGCCTACACTACTTCTACCGACAGCCCGAAAACCTGCGCCCCGAGCAGGCTGCATTGCTGGCAGGGTTGCTGCAGGCGCCATCGCGCTACAATCCGACCAGGCACTACGACCGAGCGGTGAAACGATACCAGACCGTCAAGATCGCGATGGTCGATGCGGGTTATCTGACAGTCGATGAAGCGCGGGCGCTGCCCAATCCCAAGCTCGACATTCGCACCCGCGACAACCTGCCAACCGGAACGTACTTTGCCGACTGGGCTTTGCCGATCGTGCGCGAGGGGATGGAAGCGAGCTATTCGCGGCAAGTACTCACGACCACGCTCGATGCACGCCTGCAGGCGCTCGCCGGCCGCGTGACCAGCGGGGCACCGCTCGGCGACGCGCAGGTGGCGCTGGTAGCGATGCGCCCCAATGGCGAGGTCGTTGCGATGGTCGGGGGCAAGGACTATGCGAGTTCGCCCTTCAATCGCGCCACGCAGGCAAAGCGGCAGCCTGGCTCGACATTCAAGCTCTTCGTCTACCTCGCGGCACTCGAAGCCGGCTGGGATCCGGACGACACCATCGCCAACACGCCGATCGAAAACGGCAGCTATCGTCCAAAGAATTCGCGCGAGAATTATTCAGAGACCATTACGCTCGAGCAAGCGCTTTCCTCGTCCAGCAATGTCGCCGCGGTGCGACTATTCAGCGAAGTTGGCAGTGAAAACGTCATTCGCACGGCGCGGTCGCTCGGAGTGACTTCGCCACTGCCCGAGGGCGATCCGAGCCTCGCGCTCGGCACGTCGAGCATGTCGTTGCTCGAACTGACTTCCGCCTATGCCGGGATAGCCGCCAACGAATTCCCGGTGCGGCCCCATGCGTTCGAACGTGAGGATGAGGGTTGGTGGGAATGGCTGACTACGCCGGAAGACAGCCTTTCTTCGAGCACGCATGGCGAGATCGAGCAGATGCTGCGCGCAGCGATCAATCGGGGCACGGGTAGGGCTGCCACCCTGCCGATAGCCAATTACGGCAAGACCGGGACGACGCAGAATTATCGCGATGCGCTGTTCGTCGGTTACGCGGACGATCTTGTGGTCGGCGTTTGGGTTGGCAATGACGACAACTCGCCGCTCAACAAGGTTACCGGAGGAGGACTGCCAGCGCGTATCTGGAAGGAATTCATGCGCGGCGCCCTGTCGCTCAAACCGGCGCCCGCACCGAGCGCTTCTCCCGATCCGCAAGGTCCGGTTCGACCGTTCGACATCGAAGAGGGGGCTGAAATACCCCTGGACGATGAGGGCTCGACGCTGCGTTTCGAAGAAGAGGGCCTGCTGCTCGAAACCGAGATCGACGGTGTGCCGGTCGAATTTCGCCTCGATGAGGATGGGTTGGTCATCGAACCGGGCGACCGCGATCGCTAGATTCGCGCGATTAGACCATCAGGATGTTCATGATCGCGGTGGCGATGGGACGATCGCGGTCATCCTGCCAAGCCTCGACCGACAGGTTGGCATTTCTTCGCCCCAGCCGGGTGATGCGCGCTAGTGCAAATGTCTGCTTCTGCTTTCCAGCAGAGAGGTATTGAACGGTGATGTTGATTGGCTTCAATTGCGGGTCTCGGCCCTCTCGCACCAGGACGGCGCGCAACGCCGCATAACCGGCATTCTCGAGCAATCCCGCGGTCGCTCCGCCGTGAAAGTGCCCTGGCCGGCCCTCAATGTTTGGTCCGAAGGCAACGGTCAGGATCGGAAGTCCGTCATCCACCCCGTGAACGGAAATGCCGAGCGCTCTGGCATAGGCGGGGAGTGTGAGGCCCAAGGCGGGGTCAGTCATCGGTGTCACCTTCCGACTTTGCCATCTCTTTGCCGCGGCGCGGATCGGTTGCGATCGTCATGAATACGCCGGCGACGTTCGCTACGGGATCATCCGGATCGCCATCGTGGGCGATTCCGCGCACAAAGGCCGCCGAGCGGGTTGTGCGGTAGCATTCGACCCGACCGTAAACGGCGGACCGCTCGCGTGCAGGGCGTTGATAGTCGACGCGCAGATCGAGTGTTGCGATCGGTGTGAATGTGCCGTTGGTTTGCCAGATCGACATGCCGCTAGCCATGTCCATCAGGCTCACGATTGGCCCGGATGCGAGGAACGGGCGATCCGGCTCGCCCAAGAGGTCTTCGCGCCAGGGCAGTTCGAGTTCGACCCAATTCTCTCCGTGATCGCGATAGGTTATCCCGAGCCAGCCCGTATGGCCGTGTCGGAAGAAGAACTTCCCGGCCTCTCGCGCGTCGAATTTCGGCAGTTCACTGCTCATAGATGACCCTCTGCGACGGGTGGCAATTCATTACAATGTTTTAATTTTTGCAACAGTCGATTCTGCGTCACCTTGAATGTGCGCCACGGCAATTCCGCCAGGCGCGACCGGAAAGGTACGACGAATGCCAAAGATTGATCTGACTGCGATTCCGGGCCTGCAAACCGCTCAAGGTCTGTTCGGCTCGCTCAATTCCGATGAAGGCGAAGGGGGATCAAGCGACCCGATCGTCGACATCATGGTCTTTCTCTACGAGACTGCACCGCCGCCGCCACCCGAGATGTTCTTCTGAACGGGTTGGGCGCAAGATGCAGGTGCATCCTCGAATTGC